>JAJFUK010000182.1 GCA_021372435.1 Actinomycetes bacterium
TCGTTCGGGGTCCTGGGGGTCATCACCGAGGTCAATCTCCGATTGCTGCCTCGAGCCGAAGCCCAGGCCCTTCTGGTCCTGCCATTGGAGTCGCTCGCCCAGGGCGGCGAGATCGCGGCCCAGATCCTCGACTCGTATGTACAGCCGCTGGTGCTGGAGGCGCTGCCGCTCCGGATCGCCGCGGCGATCGCGCCGGCGGTCGCGACGGCTGGTCCGGCACCGGGCGCCGGCAGTGGGGGCGCCCCCGTGCTGCTCGCAGGTTTCGCCGGGCACCAGGCGGCGGTCGACCGGTCGGTCGCCGAGGTTCGGCACGTCGCCGAAGTTCGGGCGGCCTTGGGTGTCGGTGACACGGCCCTCCTCCGCGACGACCAGGCCGAGGCGGTGCTGGAGGCGCTGACCGGCTATACGGCCGCGACCGGGACGGGGCCCAGACAGGGTGGCGCCTCTGTGGCCGCCCGGGCGACGGTGCCGATCCGCCGGGCGTGGGAGCTGGTCGAGACCGCCGAGTCCCTGGCCGCGACAACCGGCGCCACAGTGGCCTACCGCATCAGCGCCGCCCGCGGCATCGTCGACCTGTGGGCCCAAGCCTCGATGCCGTCTGCGGCCGGGCTGGCGGGAACGACCGCACTGCCGCAGACTACCGCCGCCGAGGACCCGAACGCGGCCTCGGGCTTGTTGATGGCTTGGCTGGCCGACGTCCGCAGGGCGGCCGTCGCTCTCGGAGGGCAGCTCGCCGTGACCGCTGGATCCACGCCCCTGTCTCCGGGCTTCGATGCCTGGGGCGACCCGGGTCCGGCGCTGCGGCTCATGAAGGGGATCAAGGAGCGCTTCGATTCCAATAGGATCCTGAATCCCGGCCGGTTCGTGGGGGGCATCTAATGAGCGACACCAGTCCGGCCGTCCAAGAGCGCACCGGGGCCCCGGAGGAGTTCCAGGCCCTCCACGACCACGTGGTGACCTGCAGCAAGTGTGGTTTCTGCCAGCCCCTGTGTCCGATCTTCCGGGCGACGGGACGGGAGGCCTACGTTGCGCGGGGCAAAGTGGCCCTGTACCGCAACATGCTGGAGGACCGTCTGGAGATCGGGCCCGAGGTCAAGGATGCCTTCTCCAACTGCCTCCTCTGCCGCGCCTGCGGCGACAACTGCTTCCCGGGGATCAAGACCGACGACGTGGTCGTCTCCTTCCGCCACGGCTATGCCGAGCGCGTCGGCCGGGCGTTCCACCAGCGCCGGGTGTTCCGCAGCCTGTTGCCGCGGCCGCGTCTGATGAGGGGCCTGGTGCGTTTCGTCTGGGCCTTCCGCAAGACGGGCATCGTGGAGGCCGCCCGCCGCATGGGACTGGTGGGGCTGCTCAATCCCAAGCTGGAGCGGGCCCTCGAGTTGGGCGCGAACAAGCCCGGAGCGCTCCTGACATCGCGTCTGGCCAAGCGGAAGCGGGCCCTCGCTGCTGCGGGCAATGGCGCCGACGCCGGCCGCAGCGTCCTGACCGCCGGATACGCGGCGCCGGCCGCCGCGGCCGGCGCCCGACCCACGGTCGGCTACTGGATCTCCTGCGGCTACAACTACGTCCTTCCCGAGGTCGGCGAAGCCACGGTGCGGGTGCTGGAGCGCATGGGCTACGCCGTGGAAGTGCTCGACAACTGCTGCTGCGGCCTCGCCGCCTATGGGTACGGCGACCTGGAGGGAGCGGCTCTGCTCGCCCGGGAGAACCTACGCCGCCTCGGTGACGTGGAGAGGTTCGAGGCGATCGTCTCGGAGTGCGGCAGTTGCTCCGGGCATCTGAAGGAGTATGCGCACGTTCTGGCGGGCGACCCGGAGTGGTCCGGACGGGCGGAGGCGCTGCGGAGCAAGGTCCGCAGTTTCAGCGAGTTCGTGGTCGAGAAAGGCGGCCTGGAGTCGGTTCTAGCCGGCGGCGGGCCGGACGCCCTCGCAGCTGCCGGCGCCACCACTCCTGCCGGCGCCACCATCGCCACCTACCATGATCCCTGTCATCTCGGCCGGCGGTACCAGAATGTGGTTGCACAGCCGCGTCAGATCTTGCGGTCGCTGCCCGGCATCGACTTCCGCGAGATGGCCGAGTCTGACTCCTGCTGCGGAGCGGCGGGGACCTACGGGGTCCTACATCCGGAGACCTCGGCGGCCATCATCGACCGCAAGGCCGGGTTCATCGCGGCCACGGGAGCCTCGGTCGTGGTGACGGAATGCCCTTCCTGCATGATGCAGCTCGCCTACGGGGTGCGGAGGGCGGGATTGCCCACCTCCGTGCTCAACATCAGTCAGTTGTGCGACAGCGCGACGGCGACGGCCGCTGCGCCCCTCGAGTCCGGCCGCGTGTCTGCATTCTAGCTATCCCGGAAGCCGACGGGTATGGGGCGGTCTGAAGGGGGGTCAGATCTCAGTCGGCGGAAAGGGGTCAGATCCTCATCGGTCGTGACGGCAGAGGCCACCGCTCATGCGCCGAGGTGTCCGTATGGATGGGGATCGGATCGTTGGATACCGGTAGATCACAAGTCTCAGCGCGGGCTCTGCTTGGACCTCTGCGGCGCTTGCGAGAGTGGTCCGATATACTCAGTCAAAGTGGAGAAAGCGCAGGTGGGCACCGTGACCGACACAGAGACGATGATCGATCGTATCAGAGAGCACGGCGAGGAGATTCGTGTCGAATTCGGCGTGGCCCGTCTGGGCGTGTTTGGATCTCGCGTGCACGGGGAAGCGAGGGGTGACAGTGACCTCGACGTGCTCGTGGAGTTCGTCCATCCTACCTTCCGCAACTACATGGGGCTTAAACGGTTCTTGGAGCGGCTCGTCGGGGTGCCGGTGGACCTGGTCAGCACCGCCGCGTTGAAGCCGTTCCTCAAGGAACACATCGCGCGCGAGGTCCGGTATGTCGCGTGACGTCCGTTTCTACCTGCTCGATGTCCTCGAACGGTGCGAGAGGATCATGCGCTACGTCGAGAGGATGGATGAAGCCGAATGGTCCAGAGATGAGCGAACTCAGGATGCCGTACTTCGAAACCTCGAGGTGATCGGCGAGGCGGTGAAGAGGCTCCCGGCCGAGTGGCGCGAGCGGGCGCCGGAGATCCCGTGGCAGGACATCGCCGGACTTCGGGACATCCTCATCCACGAGTACCAAGGAGTGGACTTCGCGATTGTTTGGGACATTGCCTTGAATGAGGTGCCCGCCCTGCGCGAAGCGGTATCTGAGCTTCTGAAGTAGCAGCCCTGCATGCACCCGGTCCGCGCGGGGGTCGGGATGGATGGCCCGCCGCTGCCACGGTGGGCGCATGCTAGAGGCAGATTCAAGCCCGGGTTCCCAGGTAATTCAGTTCCTGCCCCCGGAGCCTACACTCTCTTGGCGTACTGTCCGCTCGCCACGGCGATGAGATGGAAGATCGGCCGGTCGAGCCGGGTGATGTTGAGCGGACAGTGCTTCATGCCCGCCGGTACGAAGACCATCGCGCTCCTATCGATGAGGTGCCTTTCTCCGTCAAGCCAGAGCTCCACTTCGCCGCCGAGTTCATACGGGTCCGACGGGTCGCTCCCGAAGAAGGCGATGATCTCGTCGCTGTCGTGGACGTGGGGCTTGTCTTGGATGCCCGCGGGCGCGGCATGTAGATACCACGCCGTCTCCATGTGAAACGCCCCGTCGACCAGTCCGTCATCGATCCGTAGAACGCGCTTCGCATAGGCGGAATAGCGGGCCTCCACCTCCGGATCCGGGTCGGTCATCTTGAGCTCGGTGACGATGTACTTGGAAGTCTCAGATGAGCTCACAGGCCTTCTCCGTTCGCGTCGAGTGATGCGGCCTTCGTAGCCCGCGCGCCGCCGCGACACGGCTCGCGGTGATGCGCCTTTCTGTCCGGCGGTTTCGCCGCGTCCCCACCGGCTCTATCGATCCGTCTTGACGTACTTGCCGCCCGTCACGGTCGTGAAGTGGAAGATCGGCCGGTCGACCCGGGTGATGACCAGGGGGCAATGCACCATGCCCGCCGGCACGAAGATCATCGCCGTGCGGTCGATGACGTGCTTCTCGTCTTCCAGGTAGATCTCGACCTCCCCGCCGAGGTCGTAGGGGTTCTCCGGG
>JAJFUK010000009.1 GCA_021372435.1 Actinomycetes bacterium
GGAGCTGGACTTCCTGTCGATCTTCAATTGCGAGGCGACCGACTACACGCCCCTGCAGAATCTCACGTCTCTCAGGGTCCTTTTCATAGGCTTGTCCAAGATCAGCGATCTGACCGTGCTCTCGGGGATGAAGGGGCTGGAGCAACTGCAGCTGGGCAACACCCCGGTAAGCGATGTGACCCCGCTTGCCGGTCTGACCAATCTGAAGACGCTTGAGTTGAAGGGAACGGCCGTGACCGATTTCTCCCCTCTCAAAGACATCTACCCGAACCTCACGGAGAAGGACTTCGAACTGAACTGACCGGGTGCCTCGGACAGAGGGCAAGCCCTCCCGGGTCTCTGGGCGCTTGGCATGGTGCTCGCCGCCGGTCGCGATCTCCCGGTCTGATCTAAGATCAAGATCTGGGCGATGACCATGCCGACCGGATTCCGGTGAGTAACTCCCCGCTTTCCTAACACTGTTTTAGGCGTCGCTCGGACGCGGCCGCGGGATGGAGACTCCCGGCCGGCGACGAAGCCCTACTGCGCCTTGAACAGCTTGGCGATGAACAGGTCGGCCAGGCTCACTGCCAGGTCGAGCGGGTCGAAGTCACTGTACTCATGGGGGCGCCACTGGATGCTCATGCAGACATCGCCGCGCAGGATAAGCGCGGTGATCAGTGGATAGGTGGCGAACTTGTCGGTGCCCACTATCAGCGTGTCCCAGAGGTCGGAGGCGATCTCTTGGGGCTCGATGACGAAGGCCGCTAGGCGCTCGTACTCGGCGGCGCCGCCCTGGTCGTAAGCGCGGAACATGATCTTGGTTTCGATCCGGCTGCCGTCGTAGAAACTGCCCGCCGGCCTGCCCGACGCGGCGTTGCTGTTGGGCTCCGGCCAGAATTCGTACCCTGTGCGGCCGATGATCGCTTCCACGTCGGCTGCGGTCAGGGCCTGATCCATCGTCCATCCCGCGGGGAGGACGATGGTGGGGCTGAGGTCCTCGGCGCGGGTGATCCCCGGTAACTGCGACCCCGGCTCCTCTGATCCCCCGTTTTCGCTGCTCGTGGTGGTCTCGCGCCCGCTAGGCGTAGTCGAGGCGGGCCCGGTCGGCGCGGCTGCGACTCCCACCTCCACTTCCTTCGCCGTCATGGTGATGCTCATGTCGCTGGCGAAAGGACCACGCTGGTCCAAGGGGACGAGCTCCTCCGACGCGTCGGTGATGCTCATCTCGAACGTCATGACACCGGTGCCGTCGGACGTGATGGTCTGCCCAGTGGATCTGTCCACCTGCGCCGTGCCCGCATAGGCCAGGTTGCCCTTGATGCTCATTACGAAGACCAAGTCGGCCGCCTCATCGTCGCCCATGAAGTCTCCGAAAAGGGCGCCCAGGTCTATGGTCATGTCCAAGGGGATGCTGGTCTCGTACTCGACAGTGGCGGTCTCGCGGCCGCCCTCCGAGGAGATACCCGCGAGCTTGGCCTTGGTGTTCGCGGCGAGGTCTTGGCCCATGGTGGGCATGGGTACCGCGGAGCTCTGGGTCCACTCTTCGCCCACTTTGGCCTGTCCTGACTCGGGGTAGATAATAGAGAACTGGCTGCTGAAATCGGACGGGTCGAACATCTGACCTGTGATCAGTCCCTCGGAGGGCGTCCCACTGGTGGTGGTCGCCTCCTCCTGGACGATCTTCCCGGTATGGTCCACCCTCACGGTGAGCTCCTGGGTGAGGGTGTCGTCCAGTGCTGAGGCCTGCCCGTCGATGATGCTCTCCAGCGTCTCGTAGACCATGCTCAAGGTAGCCACTCCGTTGTCGACCGCTTCGACGCTGGTAGTCACCAGCACCTTGGTGGTCTGGCTCGTCGGGGTCGCCTCTGCGCCTCCGTCTTCCCCGAAGCGCTCGGTAGTGGCCTCGGTGATGGTAACCAGCTCATGGGCCCAAGAATCCCCCACGTTGTAGGCGTAGCGGAGCCCGACGGCATCACCCGAGCCCGCATTCGATGCGGTCGAGCCGTTTGGCGCGGTCTCGTCCCCGGAGCTTTTGTCATCGCCGCACGCCGAAATCGCGAAAAGGGCGGCGAATACCACAATGAGCGGGGTCCCTATACGCAGCAGCTGTTTCCCCGTCGCCATGTGATCGTCCTCTCTCCCGGCTGCGGCCGAGGTCTCGTCTGTGCGACGCTTCCGTAGCAGCGGTCAGCATTATATCTGTCGGTAGACAGTGGTTCATCACGCGTATGCCATCGAGACACCGACCGATAGTATCGAGACGCCGATTGTTGTATTGTCGTGCGGTCCTGAACAAGCTCGACGCGAGCACATCGATAGACACATACGGATAAGGATGGAGGGAAGGATGGGCGCGAACAGGGGTTCATCGGGTTGGAGAAGAGCATCGATGGTGATGCTGGTGTTGCTGTTGGGACTCGCTGCGCTGGTGATAATGGGGTGCGGCGGTGACGGCACCGCGGCCGACACTACGTCCACGGCAGCCCCGGCGGTCGAGACCACGGCGGCTCCGCCGACCACAGCTTCCACCGCAGCCCCTGCGTCGTCCGACACAACCGCCTCCCCTGACACCACCGTCGCCGCTGCGCCGGCCGGGGAGCCGGGAGCCACCGTCTTGGTCACTTCAACCAACGGAGCCTACCCCAAAGACAACGCTCCTGATTGGAGCCAGATCGAGTCGGTGGTGGCGTTCAGGAGTTCCTCTATGGGTGTTGCCTCGCTCTTCGTGGTGATGGCGACCTACGACATCGGCGTCGATTCGCTCGGCATTTATCGAGACGTTCCCAACCCGCCGGATGGTGAGGGGCGAGTCGACCTGGTGTTGACGCGGACTGTCGGCGGCCCGGAGGAGCCGCCCATGGTCACAGGCACCTACGATTTCAGCGTGGGCCAGGGCCAAGCGGAGCTCACCGGAGCGGCCGGTATCTACGTGCCGGGTGGCACCAAGGTGTCGTTCGAGCAGAGCGGCCTGGAGAACGACGTGCAGGTGACAGCGGTCAGCGACACCCAGGTGTCGGGCACCTTCCACATCAAAGACAAGTGGAGCGAGATCTCGGGCAGCTTCACGGCTCCGGTGAAGTAGCCGATACGTGCGAGACCGTGCCCGAGCCGGTCAAGACCCATGCCCGGATGAAGAAGGGGAACGCTTGACCGCCTGGGCGGAGTATCCGCCGGAGAAGGTGGCCCTCCTCATGCGCCTCCCGGCCTGGTGTTGCCATCAGGCCGATGAGGTGGGGCCGGCCATCACGCTGTCGTCCAGTCACTCCTCGAGCTGCAGGCCCTCCACCATCTGCGCTCCGCCCACGGGGCACCCGGCGCAGCGTCGTTTCCAGCAGCCTGTTAGGCCGACGAAGGATTGAGGATCATGGACACATGGAAGTTCTACGACATCACTCACCGTGAACATGTGGTATGCAATCCCACGAGCGAGGAGAAACTGGCGCGTCTCGTGGAGCTTCTGCGCCTCCCGACCAACGCGCAGGTGGTTGACATCGCGTGTGGTAAGGGCGAGTTCCTGATTCGCTTGGCGGAAGCCTATGGCGCTCATGGCCTGGGCATCGACATTTCTCCTTTCCACATCGCCGATGCAGAGAGAAGGCTCAAGGCACGGGCCTCGAGTGCCGGCATCACCTTCACTCAGATGGATGGTGCCGATTTCAGGCCGGACGAGCGGCACAGCCTAGATCTGGCGTCATGTATTGGAGCCAGTTGGATCTTCGGGGGGCACGCTGATACCCTCGACGCGCTGATCGACATGGTGAAGCCCGGCGGCTGGGTGATCGTGGGAGAGCCATACTGGCTCCAGGAGCCGCCCGAGGACTACCTGGAGGCATCGGGGGTTGCCAGAGAGGACTTGGGGAGCCACTTTTCCAATGCAGAAGCTGGGGAGCGGCTGGGACTGAATCTCGTTCACACCATCGTGAGCAGCCGGGACGACTGGGACAGGTACGAAGGCCTGCAGTGGTACGCGACCGAGGAGTACGCCCGCAGTCATCCGGATGATCCGGACTTGGCAGAGGTGGTCGAGCGCGTGAGCAAGGCGAGGGCGGCATACCTGCGTTGGGGGCGCGATACGCTTGGTTGGGCGATCTACATGTTCAGATCGCGTTCTGCGGCCTAACCGGCGCGGGCAGCCGGCATCCGGCGTTGTGCGCCGGGATGCTCGACACATCGTGCAGGAAGGAGCCCGGGGCGCGGGGGCGCCGGCCTGGAAGCCTCCCTTGAGCGCGAGGAAGCCTTCTCCGCGGAGGAAATCGCCCGGTATAGTGAGCGGAAGGTTGAACCGCCCGGGTTTGTCGCAGGCTCCCCGGGTTTGTCGCAGGCTCCAACTCTTGAGGGGACTGGAGCTTGAACACGGTCGCGACGAAGTCGGGGATGACGCCGAAGGGATGACCGCCTTCATCGAGGAGCGAAGGCGAGAAAGGAGTGGAGATGGCCGACTTCTTCGACCGCCTGAAGGCGGGACTCGCGGGGGCTGCAGAAGCATTCGGTCCCGGACGCTATCAGGTTGAAGGGAGGCGAGTCACCTGTCCGCACTGCGGAAGCGAGGAATTCGCCGAGGGCTCAGCCCAGCTCAACACCGCGGGCATGACTTTCATCGGGTTGGACTGGGCGAATAGGTCGGCCTACACCCTGATGTGCGCCCGCTGCAGTCGGATCGAGTGGTTCGGCCAAGCCCCTGACAGGCTGTAGGAGCCGTCGAGCCGGCTCAGAGGTCAGAGAGTATCGGTCTCTTCGTGTCCTCTCACATCTGTCGGTGCCGCCCACCTGCCCCCGAGTTGCCTCCGAACTCGCCTGAAAGATGTGAGAAGCTCAACCCCGAAATGCGGGTGAGGGTTGGCAGCCCACGAGCATGCGTTCATCGTTCATGGTGTCTGCAGCTCCACGGTCCAGGGGCTTTCGGCGGGGACTGAGTTGAGCAGCACGTACGTGCCGTCGAGCTCGTCGATCTCCTTCACGGGGTAGGCAGGCATGAGCGTAAGCGCTATCCCGTCGCGTGTCGCGTCAATGACGGCTATGCCTGTCGAGGCGTGTTGCGTCCGTCTGACACGCGTGAGTGCCGTTGCGTCCGCCACCGACTTCCCCCGACCTCGCCCGCAAGACGCGTGAACCCGGTCCCAACGGCCGGGTCGCAACGAGCCGTTCTTGGCTTTCTGAAGCGGAGAGGGGGATTCGAATCCCCGGGGAGGCTTGCGTCAGCTCCCTTGCAGCATCGGCCCACGGTGTTTTCTAGCGTGGTCGAACGTTCCGCTCTCATGTCTATCCTGTCACGAGGCTCCGGAGCATCGGTGCAATCTCGCCCCAAGAGGCCGGCCTCCAGTGATCTCAGCTACGGTCGGAGCCCACTTGCTATGCGGTGCGCCCAAGCCGGCGGCCTGGGCCCGACCACGGTTTGATCTTCCCGAGAGCTTCCTGAAGTTCGTCTTGGGCGACCTCCGTGTCGTACGCGGCCTGCGCACGCAGCCAGTAGCCGTCGGACAGACCGAAAAACCTGCACAGACGCAGATCGGTGTCAGCGGTGATGGCACGTTTGCCGGCGACAATGGCACTGATGCGCTGTGCCGGCACGCCGATCTCCTTGGAGAGACGGTACTGAGAGATGCCCATGGGTCGTAGGAACTCCTCCAAGAGGAGTTCGCCAGGGCTGACTGGCTTGAGCTTGGTCATCGTCATCACGTCCTAGTGGTAGTCCACGATCTCAACATCTTCAGGTCCCGCCCCCGTGCAGCGGAAGTAGATGCGGAATTGTTCGTTTACCCGGATGCTGTGCCGGCCTACGCGATCGCCCCTGAGCGCCTCGAGCCGATTGCCCGGCGGCACCCGCAGGTCATCGAGCACGCCCGCTATCTCCAGTTGGCGGAGCTTTCGCCTCGCGACCGACTCGATGCTGACAAAACGGCCCATGCGATTGCCTTGTGCCAGCAGTTGTGTATCAGCATCCTTGAACGAAACAATCACAGCGGTATAGTAACGCGAGGCGTTAATAACGTCAGGCGTTACTACAGCTCCCCTGGGCGACGTCCGTCCGGTCGAAGGCGCGGACACGATGCTGTTCCGTCTTGTCTACTCCGTCAGTTATCTGTGAGTGCCTTTGAGTTTGCCACCGAGTTGCCACCGAACTCGCCCGAAAGACGCGAGACCCCGGCCTCGGCGGCCAAGCTTTGGCTCAAGAAACCCCTGCAAATGGAGCGTAGGGGTAACCGTTCAGTCGGTCCGGTTGGATCAGACGAGCGAGGGGATGGCAGTTCCGCGGGTGCGGGCGGTGAGGACCTCACTCAGGTA
>JAJFUK010000042.1 GCA_021372435.1 Actinomycetes bacterium
ACGACCGGCGGCAGCGCCGGTACCACCAGTACGAGCCTGGGGAGCGAGGTCGACGGGTACGTCGCTCTGGTCCCCAGCGTCCTTCGCTCCGGAGAAACGGCCTCCTTCTCTTTCACCCTCACCGACGGCGACAAGCCCGCCAGGGGTCAGGTGAGCGTCGCAGTCCTCGACGACGATGCGACTATCGCCTCGGGCGCCGCCGAGGTCAGGGGCACCGGTACGGTGGCCTTCGAGTTACCGGTCGTGGACCCTGGAGAGTACACGGTCAAAGTAGCAGGCCGGGACTTCTCGGAAACCACGGCCGTGCAGATCCAGGCCGGGACCCTCCTTTTCCTTGAGACCGACAAGCCGATCTACAAACCGGGCCAGACCATCATGGCGCGTTTGGTCGCTCTGGATTCGGAGCTGAAACCGGTGCAGACCGAGGCAACCGTGGAAGTCCAGGATGCAAAGGGCATCAAGGTCTTCAAGCAGGTCGTGACCACCGATGAGTATGGGACGGTGACCACCGAGCTGCCGCTCTCCACCGAGCCGAACCTGGGGGTGTGGAAACTCACCGCCACCGCGGGCGATGTCTCTACGGAGATCGATGTCCGGGTGGAGAAGTACGTTCTTCCCAAGTATGAGGTCAAGGCGCAGCTCGCCAAGGAGTGGTTCCTGGTCGATGAGACCATCACCGGCCACGTCACCTCCACATACAGTTACGGCTTGGCCGTCAGGGGCGAGCTCAAAGTGACGGCCTCCCGCTACGTGGGGGAGTGGGAGGAGTACGCCACCTACACGGCGCCCATCGACGGTGAAGGGGGATTCACGATCGAGCCCGCCGGCTACGTGGCCGGCGTCCCCGAGGCCGGTGGTCTTGGCAATGTCAGGCTTGACATCACGGTGGTGGAGAAGGCTACCGGCTACGAACAGACCACCACTGAGCTGGTCACAGTCGCCGAGTCTCCGGTCAACATCCGGCTGATCGCGGAAAGCGCAGCATTCAAGCCCACACTGCCTTTCAGCGTCCTGGTCGTGACCGAGACGCCCAGTGGCGAGCCCGTCGAGTCTGAGGTTCTACTCGAGGTCCAGTATACGACCGAGGATTACACTGAGGCTGGACGTGAGACTAATACCGTGGCCACCAAGGGCGGCGTGGCTCTAGCGGGATTCTCCCCTCCGAAGGATGCGGTCATGATGTCCATCTCGGCGTCGTCCGGCAACGTCTGGGCCGGCAAGGAGGTGGGGGCCGCGTATTCCCCGTCGGGAAGCTTCGTGCACGTACAACAGACGGGCGATCTGGCTCTGGCCGTGGGTGACAGGGCGGACTTCAGGGTCGCCTCGACCGTCGGAGCGGGGACCTTGTACTACGAGGTAGTGGCACGCGGACGGGTGGTCTTCACCAGCAGCGGCTCCGACGAGATCTCGTTCCAAGTGACCCCGGCCATGGCTCCGGCGGCCCGCCTGCTCGTCTACCAGATCCTGCCTACCGGCGAGGTGGCCGCGGATTCCCTGCCGTTCGATGTCGCGGGCGAGTATCCTCAGCAGGTAAACGCGTCTTTCGACACCGCTGAGGCCAAGCCTGGAGACCAAGTCGACGTCCACGTGCAGACCGAGGGCCCGGCGAAGGTGGGCCTGGTGGCGGTGGACCACTCGGTGTTCATCCTGGCCGAGAACCGGCTCAACCTGCAGCAGGTCTTCGCGGAACTGGAGCGCCTCTACATGCAGCCGCAGGCGGAACTGCACGAGGCGGACTGGTTGTGGGCGGAAACATTGACCATACCGGGAGCCAAGGAGACGTTCACCGATGCCGGGTTGATCGTGCTCTCCAACAAGGACGTGCCCGAGGGCAAGGAGATCGACTCGCCCATGAAGTACAGGGCCGGCATGGCGGAGGGCGACATGGTGTTCGCGCCAGGGGCCACGACGGCCGCGGCTGAGACCACCACCACGGTCGCCGGGCAGGCTGCGACGGACGGAGCCGGCGGGTTGGCCGAGGTACAGCGCGTCAGGCAGTACTTTCCCGAGACGTGGATCTGGGCCGAGACCCTCACCGATGAAGCGGGTAACGCCACGCTCTCCTACGAGGTCCCCGATTCCATCACCACCTGGGACCTGCGGGCGGTGGGCCTTTCCCCGGACAAGGGGCTCGGTATCGCGGAGGCTTCTTTGAGGGTGTTCCAGCCGTTCTTCCTACAGGCCGATCTGCCGTATTCCGCCATCCGCGGGGAGGAGTTCCCCATCAAGATCGCCCTGTACAACTACCTGGACACCCCTCAGCAGATCCAGGTGGAGATCGAGCCGGCCGCATGGTTTGAGCTCCTTGAAGAGCGCACGACTACCGTGACCGTGGCCGGCGGAGACATCGGGAGCGCCGAGTTCCGGATCCGGCCCAAGACCATCGGGACGCAGTTGGTCAAGGTGACCGCCCGCGGTCCGGAAGCGGCCGATGCCGTGCTCAAGAGCATGATCGTAGAGCCCGAGGGGGTGAGCCGGGAGACGGTCGAGAACGTCGTG
>JAJFUK010000053.1 GCA_021372435.1 Actinomycetes bacterium
TCCGCTTGATGACCTGCCAGACCTGGGGAGGAATGAGCTTGCTGATGTCCTCTTCCTGCTGCCACTTCTCTACGTACTTGTCGAGCGGGTAGAGGAACTTCTGGGAGATGTAGGTCTCCGACTGGCGGAAGTTGACGTACAAAACCTCGGGCGCAACACCGCCGGCCATGGCCATGAGTGGACCGGAGTCCATCGCGCCTACGCCCTGGATGACAAGACCCTCAAAGGGAAGAAGCTCGACGTTGGGGTGCTTCTCACGGAAGGCGTCGGCGATGGCGAGAATGGCCTTCTGGTCGGGAGTGACCGCGAGGTCGCGCGTAGGCAGGAACTGGACGCGCAGGACGATCTTCTTGGCGGCCGCCTGACCTGTGCACAGAAGGGCAAGGCAGACGGTAAGCGCCAATGCAGCGGCAAGTGTCGAACGGCGCAAGACGCAACGCCTCCTGGAGCTTAGCGGGGAATCGAGCAAGACACCGAAGCCGTAGTATAGCACGATCGGGTAACGGGAGGGAACGGGGAATATGGCGACGGCATGGCCCCCGGGCTGCGAGGGCCATGCCGCTGGTGGCTAGGGGATCGGGATGTTCTCGATGACGAAGGGCAGGAGCTTGTCCGGCGCCCCGCGGCGTGTGGCAGTGTAGCGGACGAAGGCGGGATCCGGCACGCCCCTGAAGGTCAGCGTGACAGTGGTAACGCCGTTGCGCATTGAGGTGGACATGGAAGCCGCTGGGAACTCGCGGCCCTCCTTGTCGACGGCGAGAACTCGTTCGGGCGCCGACATGCCGCCGTAGTAGCGTGCATAGGTCGCGGCAGCCTGCTCGGTCACGGCGAGAAGAGCGCCAGGGCGAGCTGCGCCAGGCACCGGCGGCATTGGCGGCGGTGCGGCCGGTCCGCCTGCAGCGGCCGGTCCAAGGGGTGGAACAGGTCCGCCAGGAAGCGGAACGGGAGCGGGTGGTGGTGGCGGAGGCGGTGGAGTTGGACGCGGAGGGTCGGCGCGCCGAAGGACGATCTCGAACCCGTCCCCAAGCTGCTTGGAGCTCTCCACGGTCAGCTTGGTCCCGTTTTGCTCGAAGCTCTCACCGGGCCCAGCTCCCGCTGGAATCCGCAGGTCGATGCTGGACACGTCGGAGAACAACAGCAGGTTGCCCTGGAGCCGGGTGACCTTCTGCGCGCCATCCGTCGGGGCTGTGAAGATGAGTTGGGCGGGGTAGGAGGTCAGGCCTGACAGGCCGCCGGGCCCGCCCGTGACTCGTGACACCATGATGGGACGGTCACCGTCCGGCCCTACCATGGGCGAGTCCAGCGTGCTACCCTTGTCCGTGGCGGCTTTCAGGCTGCCTCCGATGCCCGCCAGACGGCTCATCGCCTCGGGAGACTTCGCGCTGATCTGCAGGGTCACGTAGAGCTGGTCGTTGTAGTCCGGCTGATCGGGCGTGTCCCAGCCCCAGCCGAAGATGAAGTTGCGCCGAGAGGTGATGCCGGCACCAGTAACGCGGAGGGTGAAGTCCTCGACCCCGACGGTTGGGCGGCTGTCCAGCTTCAGGTCGCCGAGGCGGAAGGTGATCATCTGGCCTGCGTTGACTTCATAGACGAGGCCCGCCTGCTCACACATTGAGAGCAGGATCTTGTCCAGCGTTGTGTTCTCGAAGTCCAGCAACACAGGGGTCTCCATGAACCTGGCGGGGCTCTGGACGACGCCCGGTCGGCCCGGTGTGTCGAAGGCCGGTGAGAAGTAGAGCCCCGTTGCCTTGCGCAGCTCTGTGAAGGCGTCGCGGACCGTGCCTGCCACGTGGACTGTATAGGTCTTGTCGCCCAAGTACGGGGCGCTGCGAGAGTAGTCGGCCTGGGGCTGCAGGGGTGGTGGTGTGGGTGGACCTCCGACCGGCTCAGTCACCTGGGCAGAAGCGATGCCGACGACGAGCAGGACCAAAGCGACGATGCAGCGTACCATCAGACCCATCCTCCTCCGGAACGGGTGGCGCTCCTGTGTTTCAGCAGATTGGTGTCGCAAGGTCTGACGCGGGCATGAGGAAAGTGTTCCCAACACGGAAAGGGGCGCGAGTAAGCGTACACCGACAGAGGTGAACGAACTCGCGCCCGTAGACGACGCAGCCTTGCCCAGAGGTGCTACAGCGGGAGCTTGATGTTGGCCGAGACCCCAACACCGCCGACGCCACGGATGCTCGAAGTCTCCGCTTTCTTGGTGGTGATGGGAATCAGGGCTCGAGCGCGGACGCGATTGCCGATGCTCATCTCAACCTCTGCGACCGCCTGGACCTTCTTGATCTGCACTGCGGGACCGACGACCTGAACCGCACCGACAGCCGTGCCCGATCCGATGCGGAGGACCGGCACGACCTTGGTTTTGCCCTCGTGCCCAATCCCCTTCTGGCCCAGCACGCTGTTGATGAAGCTGTCGATCTGGTCGCCGAACTGCTTGACGACAAGAGCGATGCCGCCGACCTTAAGGACCGTTCCGAGGGC
>JAJFUK010000071.1 GCA_021372435.1 Actinomycetes bacterium
GCGAGGTTCAGCGCGCTCTCGATGTACGCCGGGTCCGATGTGGACGCCGTCGTCGACGCGGCGGTCGACGGCTCGCTGGAAGCAGTCGACGAGACACTCGGTGTCGTCGACGGAGTCTCGCTGCCGGTGCTGCTCTGTGCGCCGGTGCTGCTTTGCGTGCTGCTGCTCGGTGTGTCGTCATCGCTGCAGGCGGCCACGCCCAGGACCAAGCCCAGCGCCATCGTAATAGCTAGCAATAGTCGCAGCGTCTTCTTCATTGATATGCCCTCCGCTCCATTTATCCTGTCCACGCAAGGCCATGGTCGCGCGCGGGTGATAAGGGCGGCGTAAGAGCGCAGGTGTCGCGGCCTTGCGCCGTCAAGAGGGACCCGTCAACATCGCCCCAACATCGCTCCAACGCACTGGGCAGAACGGGACCACACCCGTGTTCGGGGGCTCTTGAAGAAACGCCCTTTTTGCCGCCAGGAAGGCAGCAACCTGTGCGATAAGACATGCGCTAGATCGTCTTACCGCCTCTCATGACCCGAAGGTCGCAGGTTCAAATCCTGCCTCCGCTACCTTTCAACCGCGGATGGAGCCATGCCGCAAGCAGGTAGACCGAGAGACATCTCGCGGTAGTTGATGCAGTTCCGGGTCCCGCCACCTAGAAGTACGCGCACGCGGCATAACTTTACCGAGCTATACTTTCGGCAGAAGCATGTCTCAGTCAACATTCAGCCAACGCCCACCCGAAACTGCGTCGCGCCGCTGGCACCGCCATGATTAGGTAGCCTCGCTACCGACCGAATTCTGGCCCGTCGGCCAACGGCCATCTGATGGACTCAGACCCCGATGATCTCCGCCACCCGTCCCCAGCCCCGATCCTCCTGCCCTTCCAATCGGCGTAGGTACGTCGTGGTGACGGCCAGCGAGGAGTGGTCCAGGAACTGGGACACCTCCTCGACCGACTCTCCGGCGTCTCTCCGCAGCTTAGCGGCGGTGTGGCGCAGCAGATGAAGCCCGGCCGGAGCAAGTCCGGCGTTCACAAGGTAGCGGCGGAAGCGACCATAGAAGGTGCCGCTGGTGAGGCCCCAGCCCTCTGCCGCCGCTCTTGTGGGCCATAGTGACTCTGAGGGACTCATGCTCCCCAGGTCTAACCTTCTCAGCTTCTGGAAGTGGAGTGCGTAGGACGTCGTCAGCAATGCGACGCGCGGTGTTCTGGCCGAATACTTGGTCGCCAGAGTGATCGGAGCAGACAACGGCGTACGCGATGAGTGGGCCGCCTACGATCTTCGCGACTCGCGGGGCATAACGATTGAGGTCAAGGCGGCTGCCTACATTCAGAGTTGGCATCAACACCGGCTTTCCTCCATTACCTTCAGTTGTGGCAAGACCTTCGCTTGGGATCCTGAAACCAATCAAATGGGTACGGAGAAACGCCGGCATGCCCAGGTGTATGTCTTTGCTCTACTGGCTCGCAAAGACCAGGAGAGCCTTGACCCGCTCGATGTTTCTCAGTGGGGGTTCTACGTGGTTCCGACGATCCGCCTCGATGAGCGTACCCGGAGTCAGCATTCCATCACGCTACCTTCCCTGCGCTCGCTGCACGGTGAACCGGTGACATACTCCGAGCTTAAGAAGGCAATTGACGCCGCTGGGGACTTTCAGCTGGCCGAGGAGGCAAGAGTCAGACAGGCAATCGATTGAGTCAGCGGAGGCGTCGCCCACGTCCGACCCGGGAGCCAACCCAGGACGACCATCAGATGTTAGTGACGCTTGCCGGGCAATGAAGTGACGTCCCTTGACGAGGCGGAGGATTGGGTTCTGAATATGGTCTTGACGTGGTGTGGCTTCGGCGGAAGGTAACCAGGATGGAAGAATACGATCCCGATCGAGACCTGGTAGCAGACGAGTGGCTGGACCTCGATGAGCAGGAGCGCATGATACTTGTCGAGGACTACCATCGACGGCACCGCATCGGGGTACCGAACGCGCAAGTCCACGCCGTCGTGCACGCCATCGTCGAGAACCAGCTCGCTCTTGCAGAGCCGGTGGTCGTCACGACGCTCGCACGTCTCCGTGGTGAAGGCCTGGATAGACATGACGCCATTCACGCGATCGGTTCGGTGCTTGCCGGTCAGATCCATTCACTGCTGGCGGGGGAAGGTGTTGAGGGGGAGCCGAACGAGCGCTACCACGAAGCCCTGCGGAAGCTCTCAGCTGCTAAATGGAGAGCCGGCTAACCGCACCGAGCCAGGTCCCATCGCCATCAACAGTTAGTGTGCGTTCCCAGAAAGAAAGTAAGGCCCTTGAACATTCCCAATTTGGGTCGTAAGCTTCCCAATATGGGAATCGAAGGAGCAAGACAGACCAGCCTTGCCGATGCGCTATTAACCCGCGGGCAGCAGCGCGTGCTTGGGATTCTCTTCGCGGAGCCTGACCGAAGTTTTCCGGTTACCGAGCTGATCGCCCGTGCCGGCGTTGGCACCGGCGCGGTCCATAGGGAACTGGCCCGCTTGGCCAGGAGCGGGCTCATAACGGTGACACCAGTGGGAAGACAGCGACGCTATCAAGCAAACCAGGAGTCCCCTCTTTTTCCAGAGTTGCATGGATTGGTTCTGAAGACAGTGGGCTTGGTCGAGCCTCTCAGGCATGCTCTATCGCCGATGGCCGGCGAGATTCACGTCGCGTTTGTTTATGGGTCCGTGGCCAAAGGCGCTGACACGGCGCGGAGCGACATCGACCTAATGATTGTTGGCGATGACCTCTCGTATCCGGAGCTGTACGCGGCACTGGCACAGGCGGAGTCCACTCTGATGCGCCCTGTCAATCCAACCCTTCTTACCTCTTCGGAATGGCGACAGCGGGTCGATGCGCGGGATCATTTCGTTCAGAGTGTTCTAAGAGGGCCAAGACTCCTTGTCCTTGGCACGGAAGACGACCTTGTCTGAAGAACTCGAAAACCTCGCCTGGACGGGGAGAATCAAACGTGAGCCTCCGGACCAGTCCGAGTTCGACGGGTTGATTCAGCAGGGGGAAGACAAGCTCCGAGACTCGCAGACGTTGACGCTTTCGCTGGTGAGTCGCTTCGATCTCCTGTACGGCGCTTCACACTCGTTTGCCCTCGCTGCACTCCGCTGGCATGGCTATCGTTCCGATCAGAGGAAGGTGGTGTTTCAAACGGTGCAGCACACGCTCGGGCTGTCGGCTGATGTATGGCGAGTTTTGGATAAGTCGCACACGTCGAGAAATCTGGCGGACTATGGGGGGCAGTTCCAGGTGAGCGAGCAGCTCTTCAAGGACCTTCTCGCGGCCACTAAGATGGTCCGAGATGCGGTTCTCAAGTTGGGCCCCATCTCGCCGCAGGTCTGATACGATCTCTGGGAGCCGCGCCTTCACCGTTACCCGATAGTGTTCGTTCCCTAAAGTGAAGTCGGTGTCTGTCCGAACCTAATGATAGGGTTTATTCGATAGCGAACGACGTCGACCACCGGGAGAGAGTCGAAAAACGTGCAGGTTGTCTGGATTGAACAGCCGCATCTCGAGCCGTGCCGCGGCCATGGGGTGAACTTCCTGACCTCGGATGATCTGCCGAGCTCTGCCAACCTCCTCGCTAAGCACGAGGGACTAGAGTGGCTCACCGACTTGCCGGCTGCAGTAGAGGTCTTCATCCGCGCCCCGGACGGTCGCTACTCCGCGGCGTCTCTCGGACGCCTTCGACCGGAGATCGAGGCGTTTCTTGGCCACCCCTGGGAGCTGACGGGCGGCAGGGACCGCTTCAAGGGCTGGGCCTCGCCCGACCTCTACGTCGCCATGAATGGCTAGCCAGGGGGCCTGCAAATGGGAGCTTCGAACCAGGAAGGATCCTCGGTGCCTTTTCTCGCCGAGAAGTGAAGATTGCGTGGCATGGTTTTCCGATAGCCTGATTGCAACCGGGACTTCCGCCGGCCTGCCCCGGAGGGCCACGGACGGTGCCTCGGTTGTTCAAAAGCGGTACGTGTGTCGCGATGGCTTTGTACACGGTGACATCTGCTGCCACAGCAGATGTCACCAATGAGCAGAGGCCGACAGTCAGGTTAGCGCAGTGAGTTCGCGCGGCGCTCTGACGCCTATTCCTTAGGAGCGTCCAAGCCCCACTCCTTGAAGTAGGCCTGATAGAACCCCGGCTGCGGGAAGTCGGGCTGCATATTGAGTGCCCAGCTTCGGAACTTCGGACCGTTGTTCTCGAAGCGGTAGAAGCCTTCCATGAACTCCTTCAGCATCGTTGCCGGGATTGTCACGATCATCTCGTCTCCTTGCGTGCGTAATCCGCTCCAAACCGATCACCGAGAACGCTCCATGCCGATCAGGCAAAACGCCGCATGCCGATCACTGAAAACGCTGATGCCGATCAGCCAAAACGCCGTGATGCCGATCAGTTTTCGGCCGGCGAGCGTAATCGGTGATCGACATGGGCGTTTTGGTCCCCGGATGACGTAGCGACGCTCTCAACCCGCCTCTAGAGTTGGGCCTTCCATGGCAACGATTGGAAGGAGCTCGACCTCGATGGCGCAGAGGAGAGTATCGATGAAGAAGGCAAAGGAGATCCTTAGGCTCAAGTTCGAGGCGGGTCTCAGCAACCACAAGATCGCCCGGGCCTCAGGAGTCTCCGCTTCCACCGTGTGGGACACCCTGGCCCGCTTCCAAATGACCGGTCTCACCTGGCCGCTCGCCTCGGCGATGAAGGAGGGCGAGCTCGAGTGTCGGCTCTACCGCAAGCGGGGATCGCTGGAGGCCAATCCGGAGCGGGTGCCGGACTGGGCCGAGGTGCAACGCGAGCTCAGACGTAAGCACGTGACCCTTCGCCTGCTCTGGGAGGAATACAAGGCCCAGTTCCCCGACGGCTACCAATACAGCTGGTACTGCGAGCGTTACCGGGAGTGGCGCAAACGGGTGGACGTGGTCATGCGCCAGGAGCACAAGACGGGGGAGAAGCTGTTCCTCGACTGGGCCGGAGATACCCTGCCGCTCACCGATCCTTTGACGGGTGAGATCCGTCCCTGCTACCTCTTCGTGGCTGTGCTCGGGGCCTCCAACTACACCTACGCTGAGCCCTGTCTCTCCCAGGACCTTCCTGTCTTCCTTATGGCCCACGTGCGCATGTTCGCCTTCTTCGGCGGGGTGCCGGACCTCCTGGTCTGCGACAACCAGAAGACCGGGGTTACGAGGGCCTCCCGCTACGAGCCGGTGGAGTTGGAGTTGACCCGGTTCCGTGGACACTGTCATGCTTTAGGCAAGGAGGTGTCCAGAAGAAATGGCAAAGACCCGACCACCGTATCCACAGCAGTTCAAGGACCAGATCGTGGCCTTGGTCCGATCAGGCCGTACTCCGGCCGAACTCGCCCGGGAGTTTGAACCGAGTGAGCCCACCATCCGTGACTGGGTGGCCCAGGCCGATCGCGACCAGGGCTTACGCTCGGACGGCCTGACGAGCGTCGAGAAGGACGAGCTTGTGCGCCTGCGC
This sequence comes from Actinomycetes bacterium, assembly GCA_021372435.1. Lineage (GTDB taxonomy): Bacteria > Actinomycetota > Thermoleophilia > RBG-16-64-13 > RBG-16-64-13 > RBG-16-64-13. Next base: position 5,483 of record JAJFUK010000071.1, read on the forward strand.
CGGGAGAACCGCCAGCTCAAGATCGAGCGGGAGATACTGGCAAAAGCCGCGGCCTGGTTCGCTCGGGAGACCGAGCAAGTGCCACCGAGATCTATAGGTTCGTGAGACGCGAACTAGGCCGATACCCAGTGGCCATCGCCTGCCGCATCCTCGGTGTCTCCCCGAGCGGCTACTACGCGTGGCTGGTCCGTCCCCCGTCGGATCGGGAGCTCACCGACGAATGGCTGCTTGCTAAGATCAAGGCGGCTTACGTCGCCTCGCACGAGACCTATGGGGCTCCCCGTATCCTTCACGACCTGCGCGAGGAGGGCATCCGCGTGGGCAAGAAGCGCATCGCCCGGCTCATGCGACAAGCGGGCCTCCAGGGTGTTTCTCGCCGGCGCAGGTGGAATACCACAAGGCGCGATCCGCAGGCTTCACCCGTCGCCGACCTGGTTCGCCGCAACTTTGCGGCCGCCGGCCCGGACGAACTGTGGGTCAGCGATATCGAGCGCCACGAGGCGCTCTTCTACCGAGAGGAGGTGCAAGGACTCCTCCGGCCGGTTGTCGCAGCAACCGGCGGGAAGCTGAGGGCAGCCTGACCCTGGAGACGCAGGGAAAGGTGGCAAGCAGCCCTGACAACGACGGAACGGACCGGCACTGCCAGACGGTCCGGGTCCGGCAAGCAAGACGGGAAGGTGTACGTGAGGAACCAGTGTCATAACGCCTCTCAAGTCACGCCACCAGCTCCAACCTGGCGGATATGGGCTGGGGAGCGGCGCGCACCCGCCAAGGCGGGGAACTTCCGGGCCGGTCTTGAAGTCGCCGGTAGGGAGGCCACACCGAAGATCTGCGGCGTAGGTGTGGCGAGGCCGCAGGGGCATAGCCGGGCACCTAACCTGTCGATCGGAAGAAGAGTGAACGTGGGAACCCTCCGGCGTCGCCCGCCCACCGCAAGCTGGCGGGCAGGCCCGTCGTCGGCTGATGGTGCCGGAGGGGGCGGAGCCTGCATAGTAGTCCGGGGAAGGGAAAGCCGTCCACATGGCGAAGGCAGGCAGCAAGTCCGCAGCGCGGTGGCTGTCACACCAGAAGGCCGCTTGTGAATACGAGCGCACCGTGACCCAGCCTCGAAGAGGCAGAAGCCCGGGTACTGGAGATTTGAGACCAAGCTGCACCGATGGGCCGGTGAGAATGAGGATCGCCGGTTCGATGATCTTTGCAACCTCGTCTGTGACCCCGCCTTCCTGCTCGTTGCTTGGAAGCGGGTCCGGGAGAATAAAGGCGCTAGCACCGCCGGCGTTGACGGCGAAAGCGCGCGCTTCATCGAGAGTCGTCGTGGCGTGGAAGTGTTTCTTTCTGACCTGCGCGGTCAACTCACGGAGCGCACGTTTCGGCCGCAACCCGTGCGGGAGCGGATGATCCCCAAACCGGGGTCCAAGAAGCGACGCCGCCTGGGCATCCCCACCGTCAGGGACCGAGTGGTGCAGGCTGCTCTTAAGCTGATGCTCGAACCCATCTTCGAAGCGGACTTCTGTCCGTGTTCCTATGGGTTCCGCCCCAATCGACGGGCGCAGGATGCCATAGCCGAGATTCACTACCTCGGCTCCCGCTCTTATGAGTGGGTGCTGGAAGCAGACATCGAGGCCTGCTTTGACTCTATCGACCACACGGCGCTATTGAACCGTGTGCGCCGCCGGGTCACCGACAAGCGCATCCTCTCGCTGGTGAAGGCGTTCCTCAAAGCCGGGATTCTCACCGAACTTGGCCAAGAGGAAGAGACCCCCAGCGGCACCCCGCAAGGCGGCATCCTTTCGCCCCTTCTCGCCAACATCGCCCTGTCGGTGCTCGACGAACATTTCGCGCGACGCTGGCAAGAGACGATGTCCACCGCCATGCGTCGTCGCACCCGTCGGCGCAAGGGTCTTGGCACCTGGCGCCTGGTTCGCTATGCCGACGATTTCGTGGTCATGGTGGCCGGAACCCGGGAAAACGCCGAGGGCCTGCGTGCAGAGGTGGCCCAGGTGCTGGCCCCTATGGGTCTGCGCCTCTCGGCAGAGAAGACGAGGGTGGTGCACCTAGACGAGGGCTTTGACTTCCTCGGCTTTACCATCAGGCGAAGGAGAAAGCGAGGTACCGGCCAGCGCCACGTCTACACTTATCCGTCCAAGAAGGCACTTCGTGCTTTGAAGACGAAGATGCGACGTCTGACCACACGATCATCGGCTGCTCCGCCCTGGTTGGTGCTGCACCGCTTGAACGCGGTGCTGCGTGGGTGGGCCAACTATTTCCGCCATGGTGTGAGCAAGCGCACGTTCAGCTACCTTGATTCCTTCGCCTGGCGACGGGTCACTCGCTGGCTGCGCAAGCGGCACAACGGCCTTTCGTGGCACGCCTTCAGCCGCCGGTTCTTGCGCAACTGGGATATCGTGGTCGGGCATGTGACTTTGTTCATGCCTTCTCGTACCCCGGTGACCCGCTACCGCTACCGCGGTGGCCGTATCCCCACTCCCTGGACGGAGAAGACTCTTACCGCCGTGTGAGCGGCATGGACTTGCGGAGAGCCGGATGCGCGGAGACGCGCACGTCCGGTTCGGAGGGCGGGCCGAGGAGACGGACCGGGGGAAACCTCGGCACCGCGCCTCGGTCCGACCCTACACCTACGTCCCCACCTACCAAGGGTTCCTGTTCCTGGCCGTGGTCATGGACGCCTGGTCACGGCGGATCATCGGCTGGTCCATGGCTCTGCACCTGCGCACCGAGCTCGTGCTGGGTGCGCTCGAGATGGCGCTGGCTCAGCGCCGGGGTTCATCCG
>JAJFUK010000072.1 GCA_021372435.1 Actinomycetes bacterium
CGAGCGGGCCGAGGTGTGGAAGCCGGAGCTGCGTGAAGAGGTGCAGCCCCGGGTCTACTACCTGGGGCTGCCCCGGAAGTTCATCGCCGGTACGGTCTATGACCCCCAGGAAGAGGAGGTGGTCATCGGCGCCACCTGCACGCTCACCCCGGCCGGGGGTGCTCCTCAGGTGGTCCAGACCGACAGCTACGGCGACTTCTGGTTCGAGGGCATCCCCGACGGCCTCTACGACCTGGAGATCAAGAGCGGCCGCAGGGTGAAACGCTTCGAGGGTCTCGACACCACCACCGCCGACATCAACCTGGGAGACATACCACTGGGGTAGGAGGCTGCTGGAAAACGAAGCCACGGCCGCCAAGACACACCGGCCGGCGCGTAAGAGCGCTCTCGGTCGCGCAAATAGCGCTGCTATTCGCGGTTCCTGCGTTCTTCTCTCGCCCGCAGCCATCGCGGCCTGACGGCGCAGCGTAGTTTTTCAGCAGCCTGTCAGCGCTACGCGGAGAGCGGAGGCTTTGTGGAGTACCTGGGACCTGCCCCTGAGATGGCGGGGGACATATTGGCCCGCGCTTTGAAGGGCGGCGGTGAGGCGGCCGACCTGTTCGTGGAGGAAAGACGGTCACTGTCGCTCCGGCTGGAGGACGGCCGGGTCGACAATGTCGTGTCGGGCAGTGATCTCGGCGCATCCGTGCGGGTCACCCGCGGGCTGTCGACTGTGTTCGGCTACGTCGATGCGGTCGACGAACCGGCCCTCAGACGGCTGGCGAAAGAACTCAGCCGCACGCGCCCGCGGGGACCCGTCGTGGCGCTCTCTCTGGAAGAGCGCACACTCGGCCCTCGGCAGACGGTGGTGATGGATCCGGTCCTGGTAGATGCAGCCGGCAAGGCGGACCTGCTGCACCTGGCGGATGAGACCGCCCGGGCGCTGTCCCCTGAGATCAGGCAGGTAGCGGCGGGCTACGGGGAGAGCCGGCAGCGGGTATGGATCGCCGGTTCCGACGGGTGGATGACGGTGGACGACAGGACCAGGGTGTCCTTGGCGATCACCGTGATGGCTGAGCGGGACGGTCTTATCCAGACGGGCCGCGACGGCCTCGCCCACTGCGGCGGGTTCGAGATCTTTGAGGAAACAGCGGTGAAGCGACTGGCCACCGTGGTGGGCGAGAAGGCCCTCATCATGCTCGACTCGCGCCCGGCTCCCGCCGGGCGCATGACGGTCGTTCTGGCCAATGGTTTTGGGGGCGTGCTTTTTCACGAGGCCTGCGGACACGGTCTGGAGGCCGACTACATCCTCAAGAAGAGCAGCGTATGGGAAGGCAGGCTGGGCCGGAGGGTGGCGGCCGACTTCGTGTTTGCCTATGACGACGGTGCCGGTGCGGGGATGTGGGGGAGCGCAGGGTGTGATGACGAGGGCACCCCGAGCCGGCGTACCATGGTGATCGAGGCGGGGGTGCTCACCGGATATCTGACCGACACCCTGCGGGCGCGCCATCTCGACCTGCGACCGACCGGAAACGGGCGGAGGCAGGACTACCGCTACCTGCCCTATCCACGCATGACCAACACCTATTTTGGACCGGGCCGGCAGACTCCGGAGGAGATCATCGCCGATACTCCCCGTGCGCTCTACGCCAAGTCGCTCTCGGGAGGCGAGGTGAATCCCGCCACCGGTGACTTCGTCTTCGGGGTAGCGGAGGGTTACCTCATCGAGAACGGCAGGGTCACGACGCCGGTGCGGGGCGCCACCTTGATAGGCAGCGGGCCCGAGGTCCTCAAGGGCATCGATGCCGTGGCCGACGACCTCGAGGTGAAGCCGGGCACCTGCGGCAAAGAAGGCCAGGCTGTGCCGGTCGGGACCGGCCAGCCCACGCTCCGCATACGAGAACTGACGGTGGGAGGTACCAGCCTCGCATGAGTAAGACCGCGGGCGGCACCCGTCGTACCTATCGCTCGCCGCTGCAGGTGGCGCGCACGGCGCTCGCTCGAGGCCGTTCAGTCGGTGCCGACCTGGAGATCTACGTCCAGTACGCGAGAACGGTGAACATCAAGGTCTTCAGCCGGGATGTCGAGTCGATGACCGTGGCCGAGCCTCGCGGGCTGGGAGTCAGAGCCGTGCGCGGGGGACGCACGGGCTACGCCTTCACCGCCGATCTCTCCAACGCCGGTGTCGATAGGGCGTTGGGAGCGGCCGCGGACAATCTCCGCGCCGCGGATGTCGATCCGTTCGTATGCCTACCCGAGGCTTCTCCCTGCGCCTACCCGGATCTCCAGGGTCTCTGGCTTCCCGGGGTGGCGGACACCGGCCTCGCTGCGAAGACGGACATGGCCTTGACGGCTGAAGCGGCGGCTCTGTCCATTCCAGAGGTGGGGCTTGTCGAGGAGAGCGTCTACTCAGACGAAGAAGCCCACACAGCGATAGCGTCCACCATGGGGATCGAGGCTGAAGCAGAGGAGTCGTTGTGTTTCCTCTACGTGACGGCCCACGCAGCCCGCGGGTCGGACCGGCAGTCGGGACTCGGCTTCTGTGCAGGTCGCGGACCCGCAGCGCTCGACCCGGAGCAGGCCGGGCGCGAGGCGGCCGAGAAGGCGCGGGCCTTGCTGGGAGCACGGCCCTGTGCAACGGGCTCGTACACGGTCGTGTTCGACCGGGAGGTGGCGGCCGCGTTGCTCGCAAGCATAGCGCAGGCCCTGAGCGCCGACGCGGTACAAAAGGGCCGGTCTGTGTTCGCCGGCAGGCTCGGGCAAAGGGTGGCTTCGCCGCTGCTGACGGTGTTCGACGACGGCCTGGCCGACGGCGGCATGGCGACCAATCCGTTCGACGGAGAGGGCGTTCCCCGGCAAACGACCGCGCTGTTCGAGGCGGGAGTGCTGCGGTCGTTCCTGCACAGCAGCTACACGGCCCGCAAGGAGGGCGGAGATACCCGGTCGACGGGCAATGCCGTCCGGGGATCGTACCGTTCGGTGCCCGGCGTGGGCGCTACAAACCTGGTGGTACGGAGGGACGGGGGTGAGCCGGCCGACGTGATCGCGCGCGTAGGTCGGGGTCTCTATGTGGACAGCGTCGCCGGACTTCATTCGGGCATCAACCCGATCAGCGGCGAGATATCAGTGGGAGCCACCGGTCGGTTGATAGAGCGAGGCGGGCTGGGCATGCCGGTGCGCGAGGTGACGATTGCCACCGACTTTGCCCGGTTTCTGGGTTCGGTGTGTGATCTTGGCGCCGATGCGCGCTGGATTCCGCTGCATGGTAGCGTGTATACGCCATCGATGGTCGTGGACGGCATCACCGTGTCGGGGGCATGAGATTCCGACCCGTCTCGGTCGGCCGCTTGCGCGCAAACCTGGGAGGTCGCGTGGAAAAAGAGGCCTTGGGCAGGGCCCTAGTTGCAACGGCATATCTGGAAGGCGATTTCGTACTCCGGTCGGGGAGACGAAGCCGGTACTACCTTGACAAGTACTTGTTCGAGACCGACCCGCGGGTCCTTCGCGGAGTCGTCTACGAGATGGCCATGATGATCCGCAACGAGTTGGCTCGAGGCAATCCGTACGAACGCCTGGCGGCGCCGGAATTAGGCGGCATCGTGTTGGGCGCCGGTCTGTCGTTGGAGCTGGGCCTGCCCCTGCTCCTGGTGCGGAAGCTTGCGAAGGACTACGGTACGCAGAAGCGTATCGAGGGTCGATTCGTCCCGGGCGAGACGGTCGCCCTCGTGGAGGACATCGTGACGTCGGGAGGAGCGGCCATCCAGGCGGCGGAGGCTCTGCGGCAGCAAGAGCTGGTGGTGGAGGACCTCTTTTGCGTCGTCGACAGAGAGGAGGGTGGAGCCGAGGCGGTCGCGGAGGCCGGACTGAGGCTGCGACCCCTTTTCACCGCATCGGAGTTGGGCATCTCTGCAGCGCGGTAAAGACCCGCCGCGGGTAGCAAGAGGCGGAAAAGAAGCTTGTCTAGGCTCTATCGTGCTGGTAACGTAGAAAAGTACCCCGCGGACAAAGGGAGGTTGTCGTGACCAAAGCGGATTTTGTGGACAAGCTTGCAGCCAAGAGTGGTCTCACCAAGAAAGACGCGGCTGCCGTGGTAGACGCGTTCGTCGATGTGGTCACTGAGTCGCTCAAGAAGGGGGAGGAAGTCCAGTTCACCGGTTTCGGCAAGTTCTACGTGCAGAAGCGTGAGGCACGGCAGGGGATCAATCCGCAGACCAAGGCCAAGATCAAGATCGCGGCGACCAAAGTCCCGAAGTTCAGCCCGGGCCTTGCCCTCAAGAACGCCGTCAAGTGATCTGGAGCGCGTCGGATAGACTCTCAGGGCCGCTTCCCGCGGCCCTTTTTCTTCGTGCCTTTCCTGACTCGATACAGCCGGCGTGAGGTTGGACGTTGAGTGAAGAGAACTTCGCCGACCGCCTGTTGACTGCCGTCGAGACGAGGCGTTCTCACGTCGTCGTGGGTCTCGATCCCGATTACGAGTCGCTGCCCCCTGAGATACGGGCCGCTCACCCGGGCGACGCATACGAGCGCGAGGACCTCCAGCGGGTCGCGTGCTACCGGGACTTTCTGGTGGGACTGCTGGACGGCCTGCAGGCGGAAGCCGCGGTCGTGAAACCGCAGATCGCGTATTTCGAGGTCCTGGGGACCCAGGGCTACGAGCTCTATATGGAGGTCGTACGGATGGCCCGCGAGCGAGGCTATGTGGTCATCGCCGACGTGAAGCGGGGAGACATAGGCAGCACCGCAGAGGCATACGCTCGGGCCCATCTCGACATCGCGGGAGCCGACGCGGTGACGGTCAACCCCTATTTCGGCAGCGATGCTCTGGAACCGTTCTTCGTCCGCGCCCGCGAACGCGGCAAGGGGGTGTTCGTGCTCGTCAAGACGTCCAACCCCGGCTCGGCTGAGATCCAGGACCTGCTTCTGTCGTCGGGGGAGCCGCTCTATGGCCGGATCGCCGATCTCGTGAGCGAGTGGGGCAGGGAGACTTTGGGTGCCGGCGGATATCAGGCTGTGGGCGCAGTCGTCGGGGGCACGCATCGGGAGGAGGCGGCCGGGCTCCGCCGCCGGATGCCCCGGGTGCCTTTTCTTGTCCCCGGTTACGGCGCGCAGGGAGCGCAGGCGTCTGATCTACGCGGGCTCTTCGACGAGCGAGGTACAGGTGCGGTGGTCAACTCGGCTCGAGCGATCCTCTATGCATACCGGAAGCGCCCGGGGGTCCACTGGCTCGATGCGGCCCGACAGGAAACGGAGCAGATGAGGGCCGCACTCTGGAGGGCCGCCGGCCGTGGATGACCCCCATCTCCACGACGACGATCCCTCGTACCGGATGTTCCGGCAGCGCAACCCGAGCTACGGCCTGACTTTGCCGTTGGTGGTGTTGCTGATCGTGGTCGCCGTGGTAAGTGGCCTCGTGTTCAGTGGTGTCATCCAAGGCGACGAGAGCCGGGTCGGTCCCGAGCGGACGCCCACCACACAGTCGACGGTGCTGATCGTTCCCTGAGCCGGCGGCCTGCTAGGCGGGGCTGCGGCGCCTGACGTCCTCGTAGAGAAAGATCAGGACAAGGTCCGCCAGCAGGGCGATGAAGCTCTCCACCAGCATCTGGCTGATCGGCAAAAGGATGAACACCTCGACGTTGTCGTTGTAGTACAGGCCGTAGAGACTGTAGACACCGAGGTACACCAACTGCACGACCAGGAAGATGATGATGACCACCGGCCAGCTGTGCCTGAGCAGGCGGAGGCTTCGACGAAGAGCCTTGAAAAGGTTGAGCTCCTCATAGACGATGACGTAATCTGCGAAGACGACCAAGATGCCGATGGCCCAGGTGAACGCCAGGACCAGCTGTCCCAAAGGTCCGTCGGTCGGGGCCGCCATCGGGAGTACCCACACCACGAGATTCCAGACGAGGTAGAAGAGGAAGAGGGTCCCGGCCTCTTTCCACCCGCGCGGAGCCAAGGGATATACAGGACCGGCGACCGCGCGAAAGAAAGGAGCGCGGATCATAGCGGCGAACGCGCAGGCCGCAAGACCCGCGAAGATGGCGACAGCCAGCGCCGGTTCCAGGGAGAAGCCGCTGACGAAATGCTCACGCACATACTGCCAGCGCTCGAAGTTGGCGGTGAAGAAGGAACTCGACCGGATCCTGCCTCCGCCGGCCGCATACAGGGCCAGGAACGCGAGGGTGTCGACGACTGTTAGGGCCAAGGGGTAGAGGATCAGCCATTGCTTGCGGATCAGGCGGCTCCACACACGACGTAGGACTTCGGAGATGGTGGTACCTCCTTGGTCAGGCCCCCTGGACAAGCATGTCGGCCCGCAGTATAGCACCCACTTCCGGCCCTCCGATGGGTAGAGGCCCAGTCTGGGACGGAGGAACCCCCATGCTATACTCGCTGCCATGATACGTTCGACAGCCCGGCGGGGAAGGCCGTGTGCCATCCTCGTCTTTCTCGCGGTACTTGCGGTGACCGTTGTTACCGCGACCGGCGTGGCCCGGGGCGCGAGTAGCGGCGCTTTCCTTGCCACCGAGCCGAGCCGGACGGCGAGTTTCACGGTACGCGCGCAGGACCTCGGCGACTTCTCGGCCATCCCTCCCGTCATCCGGTCGCCGGCGGCTATCGTCGTCCACATGGGCACGGGGAGAGTGCTCTACGAATGGGACGCGTACGAGCGGCGGCCGATGGCGTCGACCACAAAGATCATGACCGCCATCCTGGTCCTGCAGCAGATGGATCTGGCCGAGCGCGTGGTCGTGTCGGAGAACGCCGCGGCGACGGTAGAGCCGAAGACGTGGTTGCGACCCGGGGACGCCCTCACCGTCGAGCAGTTGCTCTACGGCCTCCTGGTGCGGAGCTCGAACTCGGCGGCCGTCGCGCTCGCGGAGGCGTGTTCGGGCAGCGTAGCGGCGTTTGTGGCCGGGATGAACGAGAAGGCCGTCGAAGTGGGCATGCGCGATACCCACTTCGTCAACCCGAGCGGACTCGACGGAGAAGGGCACCACTCTACGGCCGCCGACATGGCGATTGTCGCACGGTACGCGATGCAGGACGAGACCTTCCGCCGGATGGTATCGACGCGGAGTTACACGCTGTCGCTCCCCGGCAGGGATGAGCCGCTGGTCTTCGAGAACACCAACGAGCTGTTGAAGAAGTACGACTGGGTGACCGGTGTCAAGACGGGCCTGACGCCCAGAGCGGAACAGTGCCTGGTCTGTTCGGGAACGCTGGACGGCGTGTCGATCATCAGTGTCGTCTTGGGCCAACCGGTCCCCGACGTGTGCTGGGCCGAGAGCAAGACCCTCATGGACTACGGTTTCGCACAGTATCGCCACCTGACGCTCCTCCAGGAGGGCAGGGTCGTGGCCGAGGCGGCCGTCCCCTACCAGGTGGACGCGCAGGTACAGTTGGTGACTGAAAGCGCGGTGGACGTGGAACTATACAAGGAAGATTCGGCCACCACCTCGGTGGTGCTGGAGCGGGATCTGGTCCTGCCGGTGTCGGAAGGCGAGGGCTTCGGCTACGTGAACGTGACCGTGGAGGGCAAGGTGGTGGACACGGTGGGTCTGGTGGCGGCGCAGTCGTTTGGAAAGACCACCTTGGGCGATAAGATCGCTTACTTTTTCGCCCGAGTGGCCAGATGGTTCGGGAGTTGAGATTCATATGGACCACAGTGGACGAGGAGCTGTGAGGTGATGATCCTGACCGTTACGCTCAATCCGGCTCTTGACCGCACGATGGTGGTTCCGAACTTCCAGGCCGGCTTTCGGCATCGGGCGACCGAGACGGTCATGCTCCCGGGCGGCAAAGGCATCAACGTGGCGCGGGTGGGCAAAGCCCTCGGGCGCCCGGTCATCGCCACCGGTTTCATCGGCGGGCGCAAGGGTGACCAGATAGTCTCCGACCTGAACGACGAAGGGATACTGTGTGATTTCGTGCGGGTGGCGGGCGAGTCTCGCATCTCGACCGCGGTGGTCGATCCCAACTCCAACGAGGTGACTGAGATCAACGAACAGGGGCCTCTGATCACCCCGGACGAGTTCGCCATGCTTCATGAGAAACTGGAATACCTAGGCAAGGCGGCCGACGTGGCGGTGTTCGCCGGTAGCGTCCCTCCGGGACTGAGCGATGATTGCTACGCGGACCTCATCGAGCACACCCGGCGGCTTGGGCTGATCTCGTTCTTCTACACCTACGGGGAGCCGCTGCGGCTGGGCATAAAGGCCCGGCCCCACTACGTCTTCCCAAAACTGGTGGAGGCCGAGAAGGTCATCGGGTACGAGTTCAGCGGAGTCGAGGACCGTATACGGGCGGCGCGCAGGATGCGCGAGATGGGCGCGGGGTCGGTGGTGATAACCTATCGGTACGGGTGCGTGGCCGAATTGGCTGAAGGCGAAGGGAGTCGCACGTTCATCGGTAGCGTTCCGGACCTGGACATAGTCTCGCCCCTCGGCTGGGGCGACTCTATCGTGGGCGGCTATGCCGTCCGCCTGCTCGAGGGAGACTCACCCGCGGATTGCCTGCGCTTCGGTCTCGCCTGCGGCGCCGCCAACGTGATGCGGTACGGAGCCGGGGTGTTCTGGCCGGCCGACCTTGAAAGAGTGCTCGAGCTGGTGGAACTGGAGGAGGTGCCTGCTGGAGCATAGCGCCGACGGCCCGAAGAACGTCCTCGTCATCGACTTCGGCGGCCAGTATTCACAACTCATCGCCCGGCGGGTGCGCGAATGCCGGGTCTACTCCGAACTGATCCCGCACGACACTCCTCTGGCCGAGATCCACGCCATGAAGCCGGCCGGCATCATCCTGTCGGGCGGACCACGTAGCGTCAACGAACCCGGGGCTCCCATGCTCGATCCGGAGATCTTCGCGCTCGGTGTCCCGATACTGGGCATCTGCTACGGGTTGCAGCTCATCGCCAAGGTGAAGGGCGGACGGGTCGCCCGCACCGGCCGGGCGGAATACGGCAGGAGGACACTGACGATCAGCGATCACGGGACCCTCTTCGCCGGGCTCCCCCCGGAACTCTCGTGTTGGATGAGCCATGGGGAGTCCGTGGTCGAGGCGCCGCCGGGCTTCATAGTCACGGCTGATAGTCCCGACATGCCCATAGCGGCCATAGCCGATCCCAAAGCCGGGGTGTACGGGGTCCAGTTCCACCCCGAGGTGCGCCACACCGATCTCGGGTTGGAGATCCTCAAGAACTTCCTCTACTCGATCTGCGACATACCGCCCACGTGGACGCCGGTCTCGATCATCGAAGAAGCGGTGGAGCGTATCCGTGCGCAGGTGGGCGACGAACGCGTGGTGTGCGGGCTCTCCGGGGGCGTCGACTCGGCGGTGGCCGCCCTCCTCGTCTACAAGGCGGTGGGCGACCGATTGACCTGCATCCTCGTCGACCACGGGCTGATGCGGATGAACGAGGCGGAGCAGGTCGAGGATACCTTCCGCCGGCACTTCCACGTCCCGCTGGTGCACGTGCGGGCGCAGCAGAGGTTTCTGAGCAGACTGTCCGGCATCACCGACCCCGAGCAGAAGCGGAAGCTCATCGGAGAAGAGTTCATCCGCACCTTCGAGGAGGAGTCGCGTAGACTGGGCAAGTCCAAGTTCCTCGTCCAGGGCACCATCTACCCCGACGTGATCGAGTCGGGCACAAGATCGGCGGCCGTCATCAAGTCGCACCACAACGTAGGCGGTCTCCCCGAAGATGTCGATTTCGAGCTGGTGGAGCCGCTCCGTATGCTCTTCAAGGACGAGGTCCGGGTCGTCGGGGAAGAGCTGGGACTACCGGACGACATGGTCTGGCGGCAGCCGTTCCCTGGTCCCGGCCTTGCCATACGCATCGTGGGGGAGGTGACCGAAGAGCGGCTGGAGATCTTGAGAAAGGCCGACCACCTTCTGTTGGAAGAGGTCAAGCGGGCCGGTCTGTACCGGGAGTTGTGGCAGTCGTTCGCCGTGTTGCCGGCCATCCGCAGCGTGGGGGTCATGGGCGACGAGCGCACTTACGCCTATCCGATCGTCATCCGCGCGGTGACTTCGGAGGACGCTATGACGGCCGATTGGGCGCGCCTGCCGTACGACCTGCTGGAAGGGATCTCACAGCGTCTGATCAACGAGGTTCCGGGGGTCAACCGGGTGGTATTGGACATATCGAGCAAGCCTCCGGCGACGATCGAGTGGGAGTAGACGGCGCCGTGGAGGAGACACATGGCTGACGACGCACCGGCGCCGGACCCACGCGACCTGTCGCAGCAGGAGCGGCCGCAGGCTCCGGGCTCAGAGGCAGACCTGGCGCTCATCCACGAGCGTGCCTGCATCGCCGCCAAGGCGGCGGTCGACCTCAAGGCCGACGAGGTCAAGATCCTCGATATGCACGGCTTGGTCACCTATACCGACTACCTGGTGCTCTGCACCGGGCGCAACCTGCGTCTGACCCGGCGGATCGCGGAGGAGATCGGCTTCAAGCTCAAGGCAGAAGCGGGCCTGCGCCCCCGAGGAGCAGAGGGCACCGCGGTCGGAGACTGGATCCTGCTCGACTACCTGGACTTCATCGTCCACATCTTCACGCCGGAGGCGCGCGAGTTCTACCGGCTCGATGTCCTCTGGAAGCAGGCGCCGGTCGAGGTTGTGCAGTAGGGACCCGCTGACACTGAACCCGCGGGCGCCCGGTCCGCACCGGACGCCCGCGCGGTTGCAGCCTCGTGGAGCAAAGGCTATAATCCGTGGCCGCCCGTGGGGGTATAGCTCAGTTGGGAGAGCGCGACGCTGGCAGCGTTGAGGCCAGGGGTTCGAGTCCCCTTACCTCCACCTCGGTGGGTGATGAGCCGGCGAGGCCCGGTGCTATCCCGGGCCGTTTCTTTCGCGGCGCACAGGTCTTCTGACCACGTGACGGGGCTCCTGATAGAGTGGGCGACGTAGCGCGCGACCGACGGCCGACCGCCCACGATGCGGAGGTGGCAACTGCTCCGATGAGCCCGGTCGATCCAGCGATCTACCGGGTCCGGGGTTCGCAGCCCCGGCCGGTCCCCGACCGAGGGTCGACAGGCCTCTCGTGGCGCGGGCCTCTCGTGCTGGTCGCCGTGATGTTCGGATGGATGCTCTTCGTGACCACACTCGCCGTCCTTGCGGCTCCCAACGATCCTGAGGTCGAGATACCCGTCGAGGTGGGCAGGGGGGTCGTGGTCACTCCCGCCGACGGCTGGTATTCGGCGGCGGATGTCTGGGATCCCGGCCCAGACGCGATCTCCCTTCAGAGCTCCGGAGCGTATGTGGCCTTTTGGGCGGAGGGCGATTATGAGGGGACGAGCGACGATCTGCTGAACGAGTGGCTCCGGAGTCTTGAACCCGAGTTCGAGTCCCTGCGGGTTTTGCCCGCGACCGAGACCACCGTGGCCGGCGACCTCGCCGGGCGGGCGGTCTTGTTCTCGGGAGTATCCGCATACTGGGGCGCGGAGAACGAACTGGTGGTGGCCGCCCACGGCGGTCTTGGGGTAGTCATGCTTGCCACCGCGGCGGCAGGGCAACTGGCGCGCATACAGGGCGACCTGGACATGATGCTTAACACGATGGTGGTCCCACGATGAACGGCGTCTCGGTCGCGGCTGCGCCGCTGAAGTTGGGTAGGCAGCCCGCCTTCTGGGTCTTTCTGGTACTCCTCGGCGGCTGCGTCACGATGGTCGGTCTGGAGCAGGTCGCCTATTTGGCATCCTACCCGGGGGCCTGGTTCTTGTCGGTGATCCTACTGGCGGCGACGGCCATACCGGCGGGACTGATCATCTACCGGTTCGACCTGTTCGAGCCCGAACCGGCCTCACTCATCGCGATAGCGCTCCTGTGGGGAGGAGTGGTGGCTCTCAGTTTTGCCTCCATCGCCAACTCTTCCCTGCTGAGCTTCGTCCAGAATATCGTACCGGCCCGCCAGGCGGACTCCTGGGGAGCGGCCATCGTAGCGCCCATCAACGAGGAGTTCTACAAGGCCGCCGGTCTGATCATCCTTTATCTGATGGCCCGCAGCGAGTTCGATGGCGTCATGGACGGCCTGGTCTACGGAGCCATGATCGGCCTGGGCTTCCAGGTCGTCGAGAACGTGCAGTACTTCATGCTCGCTGCAGGTGAGTCCGGCGGAGGGGGAGCCGGTCCGGTCGTCAGCATGTTCTTCTTGCGGGTGGTCGTCTCCGGACTTTACAGCCACATGCTGTTCACCGGCTTGCTGGGGTTCGGTTTTGCCTTCTTCGTGACGCAGCGGCAGAGAAGAAGGGCCGAGCGGGTCGGGATTCTGGTTCTGTGCGCGGCGCTGGCTTGGGGCGCCCACTTCATCTGGAACTCCCCGTGGCTGGAAGCGCTCATGGGCCGGGGTACAGGGGAGTTCGTCATCGCCGTCATCATCAAGGGCACGCCGTTCGCGACCCTGCTCGTCCTCCTGGCCGTGTTCGCGCGCAGACGGGAGACGCAGGCGTTTGCGCGTCTCATGAAGGCGGAGGTCGGCAGCGATGTGGTGACCCCCGAGGAGTTCGAAGTGCTGCGGAACGGGCGGAGGCGCCGGAGGACCCTCCGGTGGATGAAAAAGGCCAGAGGGCCCGGCCCCCACGCCGTGCTGAAGCAGTTGATGCGGGCGCAGATGAACCTGGCCCTCTTCCACGGCAAGGTAGACACCGCCGATCATCCGGCCCTCGAAGCTCAGCGCGAGGTCGTCCGTGGCCTGAAGGCCCGGCTGGCCGGCTTGAGCTAGTGTCGTGAACCATTAATCCGTTGACAGTAAGAAGCGAGAGTCTCCAGGATCTGATCGGCGCTCTTGTGCCAGACATAGGGCCGCGGGTCTTCATTCCACGTAGCGATCCAGGTGCGGATGGAGGCGACGAGCTCCTTGACCGAACGATGGGTGCCTCGGGTGAGCCATTTGGTCGTGAGTTCACCGAACCAGCGCTCGACCAGATTGAGCCAGGAACTGTAAGTGGGCGTGAAGTGAAAAACGAAGCGGGGATGGGCAAGCAGCCAGTTCTTGACGGCCGGGGTCTTATGCGTGGAGGAGTTGTCCACCACCACGTGCACCGCCAAGTCGGAAGGCACCTCCCGGTCGATCGTGCGCAGAAACTTGATGAACTCGGCGGCCCGGTGCCGGGGGGTAAGATCGGCGATTACCTGTCCGGAGGCCAGGTTGAGAGCGGCATAGAGGTTGGTAGTCCCAAACCGGCGATAGTCGTGGGTCTGTCGGGCGGGGACACCGGGGAGAAGGGGCAGGATGGGAGCCGTGCGGTCGAGGGCTTGGATCTGGGACTTCTCGTCCATGCACAGCACCACCGCCGCATCGGGCGGGTTGAGATAGAGGCCTACGATATCTCGCACTTTGTCGATGAACCGGGGATCGGGAGAGAGCTTGAAGCTCTCGGTCAGTTGGGGCTTGAGTCCGAAGGCTCGCCAGATGCGGGAGACCGCCGTCTGGCTCATACCGGTCGCCGCTGCCAGGGAGCGGGTCGACCAGTGGGTCGCGTCCCGGGGCTGCTCCTCGAGGGTCTTCACAAGCACCCGCTCGACGTCGGCGTCCGTGATGCTGCGCGGGGCTCCCGGCCGCGGCTCGTCCTGCAGGCCATCCAGGCGCAACTGCGCGAAGCGAGCCCGCCACTTCCCCGCCGTGGCTCGGTGGCAGGAAAGAGCGGCCGCGATCTCCCCGTTGGTGAGCCCTTCACTTGCCGCCAGCACGATTCGGCAGCGAAGCGCCAAGGCTTGGGCGCTCTTGGGGCGGCGCGCCCAGCGTTCGAGCGTCTCCCGCTCCGGTTCGGAAAGCTCGATTCTGACCGTTGGTCGTCCCATGGCTACCCCCATCCTCGCAGTTTGCGTGGAAGTTCGCCAACGGGACATCAAAGCCTGTATATTTGCAACTCAGGACACTAGTGCTCCGTTCCGAAAATACCTTGTGGTTTCCTGGCCTTGGTCAGCACCTCATCCGCAGGCTTGGTCCACACGAACGGACGGGCGCGCTGGTTGTAGCCGTCGATGTAGGTCTGGATGGCCTGGGTGAGCTCGGAGAC
>JAJFUK010000081.1 GCA_021372435.1 Actinomycetes bacterium
GGCGATCGACCCCACCCTCGGTTACGACCCTCTCTGGTCGCACGCAGCCGATTGCGCGTTCCCCTCGGCCACTCAGAACGAGATCAACGACCGTGACGCCGCCCATCTGCTGGCCGGCGGGGTGCGTCTGGTGGTGGAGGGGGCCAACATGCCCACGACCCCGGGGGCGATCGCGACCCTCACCGACGGCGGCGCCGTCATCATCCCGGCGAAGGCCGCCAACTCCGGCGGCGTGGCCGTGTCGGGCCTGGAGATGGCGCAGAACAGCATGCGCATCGGTTGGACCCGGGACGAGGTGGACAACCGGCTGCGCGCGATCATGAAGGAGATCTTCCGGACCATCACCGCGGCGGCGGAACGGTACGGGTCACCGGACGATCTCATCGCCGGCGCCAACATAGCCGGTTTTCTGAAGGTGGCCAATGCGATGATCGACCAGGGCGTGGTGTGACCTCGAACCCGGACAGAACGGACTCCGAGGGTACCGGCTCCCGGCCGGAGGAGGGCGGGTGGAGACTCACCCTCCCCGGCGAGCGGGGCGGGCAGGTCTTCCAACACCTCATGTCGAGGCGGGTGGAGGACATCATCCTGGTGTCCAGCCTGTACGACACGTTCATCCTGCAGGAAGACGGCCGGCTCAGCGAGCTGATCCTGAGCGAGTTCCTGGAGCTCAACCTGCATCACACCACCGGCGTCACTCACGTGTCGACCGGCGAAGAAGCGGTTGCGCTGGCCAAATCGCAGAGCCGCTTCAACCTGATCATCACGGCGGTCAACGTCGGCGACATGGATGCGGTGGAGCTGGCGCGGAGGGTGAGGGAGGAGGGGCTCGACATCCCGGTGGTCCTTCTGGCCTACGACGGCGGGGAGCTGTCGGAGTACCTGGTCCGTCGGGACACATCCCCCTTGGAGCGCATCTTCCTGTGGCAGGGCGACCCCAAGATCCTGCTCGCCATCGTCAAGTACGTCGAAGACCGGCTGAACGTCGATCATGACACCGGCGTGGCCGGGGTGCAGTGCATCTTCTTGATCGAGGACAACATCCGCTTCTACTCGGCCTTTCTGCCGATGATCTACGACGAGGTCATCCGGCACTCGCAAAGCCTGCTGTCTGAGGGCATCAACATGGCCCATAAGATCCTGCGGATGCGGGCCCGTCCCAAGATCCTCCTCTGCACGACGTTCGAGGAGGCCTGGGAGTACTTCTCCCGGTACTCCGACCAAACCCTCGGGGTGATCGCCGACATGCAGTTCCCCCGCAACGGTGTGCTCGATCCGGAGGCCGGCGTGGAGTTCGCGCGGATGGTCCGGAAGGCTTGGCCCGACACTCCTATCCTGCTCCAATCGAGCCGGCCGGACAACGACAGGCTGGCGGCGGAGGTGGGCGCTTCGTTCATGCTCAAAGGGTCGCCCACCCTCCTGAGCGATCTGAGACAGTTCATGGTCGAGCGTCTGGCCTTCGGCGACTTCGTCTTCCAGATGCCCGACGGCACGGTCGTCGACCGCGCGTCCGATCTCCGCGGCCTCCTGCAGAAGCTGCGGACGGTGCCGGCGGAGAGCATCGTGTATCACGCAGACCGCAACGACTTCTCCCGCTGGCTGCGGGTACGCACGGAGTTCGACCTGGCCCGTCACCTGCGACTCCGCAGCAGTGTCGATTACCCGGGGGTGGAGCAGCGTCGCAACTACCTGATCGCCCAGATCGATGCCTACCGGCGCGAGCAGGCCCGGGAGACCATCGGCGATTTTGATCCGTCGACCTTCGACCCCCTTGCCAGTTTCGCCCGTATCGGAGGGGGATCTCTAGGCGGCAAGGCCCGGGCTTTGGCCTTCGTGCGGCGTCTTCTGGCCGACTCTGACATGGCCGACCGGTTCGAAGGGGTCCACATCGCGGTACCTCCCGCCGTCGTGCTCGGCACCGACGTCTTCGACCGCTTCCTCGGCGAGAACGACCTGCGCGATTTCGCGATGAGCTCCAACGACGATGAAGAGATCGAGCGCAGGTTCTGCGAAGCCGTGTTCCCCGAGGAATACGAGCCCGACCTGGCCGCGTTTCTCGAGGTCATGCGCGCTCCTCTCGCGGTGCGGTCGTCCAGCCTCCTGGAGGACTCCCAGTACCAGCCCCTCGCCGGTGTCTACAACACTTTCATGCTGCCCAACAACCACCCCGACCCCGATGTGCGCCTCCGTCATCTGATCCGCGCGGTGAAACGGGTCTACGCCTCCACCTTCCTGACCTATCCGAAGAACTACTTCAAAGTGACGCCCTACCGTCTGGAAGAGGAGAAGATGGCGGTCCTGATCCAGAAGGTCGTGGGGTCCCGGCACGGTCCCCGCTTCTATCCCCACCTCGCCGGGACGGCCCGCTCGTACAACTTCTATCCGTACCCACCGCAGACCGCCGAGGATGGAGTGGTGACGGTGGCACTGGGATTGGGTCGCACCGTGGTCGACGGGGAGAGGTCGCTGTCCTTCTGTCCGGCCTGTCCCCAACACCTGGTGCACTTCTCGACGCCCAAGGACATGCTGGACAACTCCCAGCGCGAGTTCGTCTCCATCGAGATGGACGATCCGGACGGCGAGGTCACCGAGCGTCACCACCCGCTCGAAATGGCGGAGGAGGACGGCACTCTCAGCTACGTGGGTTCCACCTACTCGCCCGAGAACGACGCCGTCTACGACGGAACCTCCCGCCCGGGCATCCGGCTGGTGAGCTTCGCCCCTATCCTTAAGCACCGCACATTCCCTCTGCCGGAGATGATGGCTGAGTTGCTGGACTTCGGGAAAAAGGGGATGAACACCGACGTCGAGATCGAGTTCGCCGTCGACCTGACCAGCGCGAAGGGCAGGCCCAGGGAGTTCGGCTTTTTGCAGATGAGACCGATGGCCATGTCGCGAGAAAGGGAAGAGGTCGAGATCGATGACGTGGCGGCGGAGAGCGTCCTCTGCCGGTCGAACAGCGTTCTCGGCAACGGCAGGCTCACGACCATCCGCGATCTGGTGACCGTCGACCGGCGCAGGTTCGTGCGGGCCAAGACGCGAGAAGTGGCGGCGGAGGTCGCCCGCCTGAACGCGGAACTCACCGGGCGGGGCGTCTCCTACGTGCTCATCGGCCTGGGACGCTGGGGATCGGCCGATCCCTGGCTCGGCATCCCGGTCACCTGGGACCAGATATCCGGCGCGCGGGTGATCGTCGAGGCGGGCTTCGAGGACCTGCGGGTCACGCCCTCGCAGGGCAGCCATTTCTTCCAGAATCTCACCTCGTTCCGGGTGGGCTATTTCACGATCAACCCGGAGGCCGGGGAGGGCTTTCTCGACTGGGAGTGGTTGGAGTCGGAACTCGGCCGGCCGGATGAAGCCGTCGTGCGGCATCTGCACTTTGCCGAACCGCTGGTGGTCAAGATCAACGGCAGGCGGCAGCGGGGAGTGATCTTGAAGCCCGGCAGCGATGCTTCGAACGGCGCGATTCCCTCGGCTTCGGAGACGCCGTGAGGACGTCTCTGGTCGAAAGGCGGTCCGTGGAGCGGCTGCTCCTTCTTGTGGGCGCCTTGCGCGCAGGGTTGATCGACGCCCTGGCGGGTGAGGCGGCTCCGGCGGGTGAGGCGGCTCCGCCGAGCGAGGAGGCCCTTTCGCCTGCGCAGGTGGCGGAGAGCGCCGGGACCGACCCGCGGGCGACCCGGGTGGTTCTCGCGGCCTTGGCCGCCGAGGGGATAGTTGAGGAGGAGATGGGGCCTGACGGCGAGGCGCGCTACCGGCTCTCTCCGCTGGGGAGGGCACATCTGGTCGTCGAAGGCCCGGACCTGGAGCGCTCCGGCCTCATCCACGAGGTCAACAAACTACGGGGGTGGCTGGAGCTGCCGGAGGTGATCCGCACAGGGAGGCCGGCCTCGACCGGCATGGCCAGGCAGGACGTGCGGAGCCGGGCGCTCGCCATGGGTGAACGTGACCCGGCGGTGTTGGCGGAGGTCATCGACCGTTGCCTCACGTACGCCGGACCCGTCCGCTCCATGATCGACGTGGGCGGGTCGGTGGGCCACCTGGCCCGGGAGTTCGCCCGCCGGGGGGTGAAGACTGTGCTCTTCGACAGGGAAGAGGTGCTCCCCATAGCCCGCGAGTTCCTTGGCGACGAGGCGGACACCCTCACTCTCCTTGGCGGCGACCTGACCGTGTCGCTACCTCCAGGGCCGTTCGACCTGGTGTTCTTCGGCAACGTTTTACACATCTACGGTCCTCCGACGAATGCGCGCGTCGTCCGGGAGGCCTTCCGCATCACTTCGCCGGGCGGGGTCATCGCGATCCAGGACTACCTGTGGGGGCGCGGCCGGGAGGCGGCTATGTTCGCCGTCAACATGCTGCGCTCCACCGACGACGGGGAGGTGTGGACCGAGGAACAGCACCGGGAGTGGCTGAGTCGTGCCGGTTTCACCGAGATCGAGGTCGCCGACCTTGAGACGGCCGGGAGCCAGCTCGTGCTCGGCAGACGGCCCGCGGGTTTATGAAGCCCCGGCGGTGGGCAGCTTCGGAGGGAGTCCGGGAGGCGGCGGAACGCGGTGCGGGCTCGTGATGACCGGCGGGAGGTGACCGGTGCGGCCTTCCAGCGAGCGGATGACCATGCCCGTCGCGGACGGCGTGGCTCGGGAGGATGAGTCCTTGGTGACGGTACTCGGCCTGGCCGGCAGTCCTCGTCGCCACGGCAACACCGAGACCCTGCTCGACTGGTGTCTCGACGGGGCCCGGGCCGAGGGTGCCGACGTGGTCAAGTTCAGGCTGTGCGAGCTCGACCTACATGACTGTCGGGCCTGTGACGGCTGTTGGAAGGACGGCAGCTGCATCGTCGATGATGACATGGGGCGGCTGTACCCGTATCTACGCACGGCCGACGCCATCGTGTTGGCCGCCCCCACCTACTTCATGGGGATGACGGCGGTCGCCAAGATGATGGTCGATCGGTGCCAATGCTTCTGGGCGCTCAAGTACGTGCTCAAACGGCCGCTCAGACGGCCGGGGAGTCCTGAGCGGCTGGGGGCGTATCTCAGTTGCTCGGGAACGACACAGCCCCGGGCGTTCGACGGCGGCCGCGAGGTCATGAAGAGCCTGTGGCACGTCCTCGAGGTGACGGCGGCCGGGGAGCTGCTGGTGAGCGGGGTCGATGCGAAGGGTGAGATCGCCGGACGGATTGATGCGCGAGAAAAGGCGGAGGCCATCGGCCGCCGTCTGGCCCGCGGGCAAAGGCTGGAAAAGGAGGAGAGGTGAACGAAGTACTCAAGACCTGCATCGCTTGCGGCAGGCCTCTTGCGGACCGGGTGGAAGAGGTCGAACGCACGGGCACGGGGACCAGCCGGTCGACCGGCGAGTGCAGCACCTACCGGGTGTGGTACTGCGCGAACAGTGAGTGTGTGATGTACAAGACCGATCTGTATCGGGAGCAGCTGGCCGATCGGAGCGACCGATAGGGTCTCAGGAGGTAGACCGGCGGCGGCGCGCCCCCAGGCGCGCCGCGCGGCAAGGAAGGGGGCCATATGGCGAAGCGTCTGCAACGGTCCCGCACGGAACGCATGATCGGGGGCGTGTGCGGAGGACTGGGCGAGTATTTCAACATCGATCCGACCATCGTCCGGGTGCTGTGGGTCGTAGTCACCTTGGTGGGCGGAGCCGCGATCCTTGCCTACCTCATCCTGTGGGTGATCGTACCCCTGGAACCGCCCGCGCCGGCGGCGCCCCGCCGCGGTGATCCTTGACCGACCTGTCAGAGCCGCCCCGGCGGGCCCGAGGGCCGGCAGGCCCGCAGGGCGGAGCGAAGCCGTACGGCAGTTCGAGATCGTGAGCCGCCAGCAAGGTCTCGTCGAGTAGCACGGTCTCGGCGGCGCCATCGGCTACGATCGTTCCTTGGTCGAGCAAGAGCGCCCGATCGCACAATTCATATGCCACCGGGAGATCGTGGGTGGCAATGATCTTGGTCACCGACAGGCCGGCAAGGATGTCGATGAGCCGGCGCCGGGCTTTCGGATCGAGATTGGCCGTCGGTTCGTCGAGCACCAGCACCTCCGGGCGCATGGCCAGCACCGTGGCCGTGGCGATGCGCTTCTTCTCGCCGGAGGATAAGCGGTGGGCGGCCAGCCCTTCGCATCCCTCCATCCCTACGGCGGCCAGAGCCTGCTTGACCCGTCGGGCGACTTCGCCGGCGTCGAGTCCCATGTTGGTGGGACCGAAGGCCACGTCGTGGGCCACGCTCGTCAAGAAGAGCTGGTCTTCGGGATCTTGGAACACGATCCCCACCTTGCTCCGGATCGTCCGCAGGTCCTTGCCCCGAGGCTCGAGGCCCAGGATGCGAAGGTCGCCGGTCCCTTTGAGGATGCCGTTCAAATGGAGAAGAAGCGTGCTTTTTCCGGCTCCGTTAGGCCCTATGATGGCTACCGACTCTCCCTGCTCGATCGTCAGACAGATCCGTCGCAGTACCGGGGTGCCGTCGGGGTAGGAAAAGCAGAGGTCTCTGGCCTCGACCGCCGCCGGGATGAGGGGGGCGGGTATCGTTCGCGGGTCGGGGCGTGACTTCCAGCTCACATCCCGCCCTCCACTGAAGCCGCGACGCGGATCGCGATCGCCACACCCAAAAGGACGGCCACAAAAAGTCTTTCGGACCGGCCGAACGAGGTGGTCCCGGCGAAGGCGACGCTCCCCTCATAGCCGCGGCTGACCATAGCCACGTAGACCCGTTCGCCCCTATCGTAACTGCGGATGAAGAGCGCTCCCAACGCGTGGCCTAGAACCGGCGTGTTCCACAGCCAACGGGCCCGGTAGTCGCGGGAAGCCATGGCTCTGCGCATGCGGCCGGCCTCATCTGCGATCACGAAGCCGTAGCGGTACATGAAACTGACGATAAGAAGGAGCACCTTGGGAGCGTGCAGACGCGCGAAACCATCGATCAGGCCGGTGAAGCCGGTGGTCGAGCCCAGTACGATCATGCCGAGCACGCTGAGTACCGCCTTCGCGCCGACGTTCCAGAGAACAAGGAGGCCTTCGCTGGTCACATGCACACCGCCCAGGCTGTACCCGCCGGAGCCGGCCTGCTGGTAGAAGGGCAGAAAGACGGCCACTGCCCCGATAAACGGCGCCACGATGAGGGCCCGCCGGAATACCTGCCCCAGCGGCAGCCGGGCGACGCCGATGAGGAAGAGCAGTATCGCCGCGTATAGGATGAAGGCCCATACCGGCCGGGCCGGGGTGCTCACCACCACGACCACCAGCCCGGCTAAGCCGATGATCTTGGCCCGGGGGTCCAGTCGATGAAGCATGGACTCGCCCCCCTGCGCCCCGGCGATGTGGGAAGCACTCCGGCTATGATCCATGGAGACGGCGCTCTCGAGCCACAGAGTTAGCCCGAATCGGAGCGTTCGCCGGACCGGAGCCGGCGCCGGCCGACGGTGCGACCTATCAGGAGCATGACGGCGAAGAGCATGATGGTGCCCGCGAGCCCGGCCGCTGCGGTGGCCGCCCTCTCGTCGGATATCCAGGGGAACCGGTAGTCGCCCAGAGGGGACAGGTTCCACGCGGGCTGCCCGGCTGCGGCCGTCTCAAAACCCTCATCCACCGCCACGCGTTCAAGGCCGTCCGGCGCACCGGATGCGAAAGGCGCTATAAAGACGGCCAGGGCGGTCGCCACCACCAGGGCTCCACCGATGAAAGACCAAAAACGCATCCGGCCGGCGGTCCGGGTCGAGAGAGGGACCGCCTCCGCCGCGGTGGGCTCCGCGCGGCGTCCGGCGTCGCCGCCGGGCTCGAAGCTCGCGACCAGGTCGGGCCGCGCGGCCAACACAGCGGCCACGACGGCGCAGGTGATAAGGGCCTCGCCCAACCCGATCACCATGTGCACCGACAGCATAGCGGGCAGGGCGGCCCTCAGCGGAACCGTCGCGGACACTCCCAACTCGACCGACGCGGCCGCGGCGGCCGCGACCACCGAGGTCCAGGAGGCGACGGCCAACGCCACCAAGTAACCGGCGAGGGAGCGGGGAAGGAGCTTCTTCAGCAGGTTAAGAAGCCCCCAGCCTGCCAGTACCGCCACGATCCCCATGTTGACGATATTGGCCCCCAGCGCGGTCAGCCCGCCGTCGGCCATGCCCAGGGCCTGGACGACCACCACCACGGTCATAACCACCGTGGCCGCCCAGGGTCCCATCAAGGCCGCGGCCAGGGTCGCTCCGAGAAGATGCCCGCTCGTCCCTCCGGCTATGGGGAAGTTGACCATCTGTGCCGCGAAGATGAAGGCCGCGGTAACGCCGAGCAGGGGCACGGTCCGCTCCCCCAGATCCCTGCCGATCCTGCGCACCGAGTAGGCGACGACGCCCAGGGAGACGGCTCCGGTGAGCGCGGCGGTGGGCATGTC
>JAJFUK010000095.1 GCA_021372435.1 Actinomycetes bacterium
CCGACCACGGCTTCTACCTTGGCGAACACGGCCGCATCGGCAAGAGCGGCACGGCAGACGACCCGTGGCCGTTGTACGAGGAGATCATCAAGGAGCCCCTGCTAATCCGACTGCCCGATGGCCCGCGCGGCGTGCGTCAGAACCCACTCGTTCAGCCCCTCGACCTTCGGCCGACGATACTGGACCTGTGCGAGGTCCCAGACGACCAGCGCGGCCATGGCAAGAGCCTCGCGAACATACTCAATGGTGAGGATGTGCGCCTGCGAGAGATCGCCATCTCGGGCGGCTGCCTGCTCGACCGGGAACGCAGCGGGGTGACAGTGACCGTTACGCATGAAGACGGCTGGGCGCTTGTAATGGGGCCGACGGACGCCGAAAATGAACTGTACTATCTGCCCGATGACCCTCGCCAGATGCGCAATGTCATCAGAGACAATGAAATGACCGTGCTCGAGATCCAAGCCATGTTCCGCATGGCGTTGACCTTCCTGGACGTTCCGCCAGAGGTCGTCAAGCAGTGGTAGTAGCCGACCGGACGCTTTCCATATCACGCAGGAGACCACCATGCATAGGCTCGTAGCCGAACTTCCGGACCTGTTTCAGTTCAACGACGGCAACCGTCTGCAGAGGCCTGAAGACTGGCCTCGCCGCCGCGACGAGACCATGGAGGCGATACTGTCTACCGAGTATGGCCATCTGCCCCCGCAGCCAGCGGGGATACGTGCGGAGGACCTGCACCCGTCGGCGGTGAAGCGCTTTGGTGGCGCCCGCTATATGCAGTACCGCCTGGTAATCGAGGGTGGCAAGCAGCCATTCTGGTTCATCGTTCAGCTACTCGTCCCAACCGGTGACGGCCCTTTCCCGGTCGTCATCAATGGCGACCTGTGCTGGCGCTATGCGACCGACGAAGTGATCATGGAAGTATTGGGACGCGGCTACGCCCTTGCCCTTTTCAACCGGACTGAGATCGTCCCTGACAACTATCGCAGCGAACGCGACACGGCGCTGTACCTGACCTATCCTGAGGGGGATTTCGGTGCCCTTGCGGCCTGGGCATGGGGGTACCACCGCGTGGTGGATTTCCTGCTCACGCAAGACTTCATTGATCCGGAACGGATAGCGGTCGTGGGGCATTCAAGAGGCGGCAAGTGCGTGCTGCTGGCTGGCGCGACCGACGAGCGCATCGCGGTCACGGCTCCCAATGACTCCGGCTGCGGGGGAGCGGGGTGCTATCGCTGGCATGGTGAGGGATGTGAGAAGGTCGAGGACATCATGCGCCCGGTGCCGTACTGGTTCACGCCGCACCTGGCGGACTACATCGGCAACGAGGGTGCAATGCCATTCGACCAGCACAGCCTCAAGGCGCTGGTGGCGCCGCGGCCGCTGGTCTCAACTGAGGCCCTGGGGGACCTGTGGGCCAACCCCACCGGCACCTACCAGACCTTCGACGCCGCTCGCGAGGTCTATCGCTGTCTGGGAGTAGAGGACCGCATCGGCATCTGGTATCGCGAGGGCGAGCATAGCCACGGTATCGAGGACTGGAGAGCTTTCCTGGACTTTACCGACCTGCAACTCAGGGGCATCCAAACGGAACGCTCCTTCACCGACAACCCCTTCCCCGAGATGGCCCGGGCGTTCAGTTGGTCGGCTCCCGGCAAGTGAGCGGATACGGAAATGGGAGGGGCCGCGAAGCCCCTCCCATTTGAGAAAGCTGAGGTGGGGGAGAGTCTATTCTTCCTCTACCATCTTCAGGAAATACCGCTGTACCCGCCGGTCATCCGTCAACTCGGGATGGAACGCGATGCCCAGCAACCGTCCCTGCCGCGCCGCAACGATCTTGTCGCGGTAGACCGACAGTACCTCAACGCCCTCGCCTACGGACTCAATGTATGGCCCGCGGATGAATACCGCGCGCGTCTCCCCGTCCTCAAGCCCCTTCACCGGCAGATCGGTCTCAAAGCTATCCACCTGCCGCCCGAAGGCATTGCGCTTGACCCGGACGTCCATCAGGCCGAGGCGCTGCTGCTCGGGCCGGTCGGCGATGTCCTTGGCCATGTAGATGAGCCCGGCGCACGTGCCCCAGATTGCCATACCCTTCTCGTATTGCTTGATGATCGCCGTGTCCAGCCCAATGCGCTCGCAGAGCTTGCCAATGGTCGTGGACTCGCCGCCGGGGATGATAAGTCCATCCAGCGTCTCAATCTGGGCCACGGTCTTGACGGCGAAGGCCTCAGCGCCTTCGACCTCATTCATCGCGGCAATATGTTCAGCGAAATCGCCCTG
>JAJFUK010000195.1 GCA_021372435.1 Actinomycetes bacterium
AACTTCCCTGGAAGGTCAACTGCGACCTGGCCAAGCAGGATTTTGGATTCGAGGTCAAACCGCTCGACGAGGCGGTCCGGCTCCACATAGCCGAAGCCCGGCTAGAGGCCGGTCTGCAGCCGCTCGAGCTGTGAGGGGGCCTTGCCTACAGGGCAGCACGGGGCGGACGATGGCGGCTAGGGTGGGCCAAGGCGAGGGAATGAAGGGGCGGGAACGCGACTAGGAAAGGATGCGTGAACGTACTGTACGGTTACGCGGGGAAGCTGCTTTTCGTCGATCTGAGCAACGGCGCGATCGTGGAGGAGACGCCCGATGAGGGTTTCTACCGGAGCTTCATCGGCGGGACGGGTCTGGGCGCCGGGATCCTCGTAGAACGGATGGAGCCGGGGGCCGATCCTCTCGGCCCGGATAACCTGCTTGGCTTCGCCACCGGTCCGCTCACGGCCACCGGGGTGTATGGAGGGGGCCGCTTCATGGTCACGACCAAGTCGCCACTCACCGGGGGCTGGGCCGATTCGAATTGTGGCGGCAACTGGGGCCCTGAACTGCGGAGGGCGGGGTACGACGGTGTGTTCTTCAGCGGTGCGTCCGAGCAGCCTGTGTGCCTGGTGATCGACGCGGGCAAGGCGCGGTTGATCGATGCCCGGCATATCTGGGGCAAAGACACGTATGAGACCGACGATATGCTGCAGGCCGAGTTAGGCGGCCCCGGCGGGTGGAAGATAGCCTGCGTCGGCCCGGGCGGCGAGCAACAATCGCTCCTGGCGGGCATCGTCCATGAGAAGGGCCGGATCGCCGCCCGGTCGGGAGTGGGCGCCGTCATGGGGTCCAAGAAGTTGAAGGCGGTCGCCGTGCGGGCGGCCAGGGGCGCCCGCATCGAGGTGGCCGACAAGGAGGGTCTCAGGGCCGCTCAGAAGCAGTACTTGGAGATGATCAAGGCCAGCGGCTTTCTTGGGGGGCTCACCACCGCCGGGACGGGCGGCGCCACCGGTTTTCTCATCTCCATCGGGGAGTGCCCGACCTTCAACTGGAAGACGACCGGCACCGACTCGCTGCCGGCCGCCGCCGAGTTGGACGCCGGTAACATGGACAAGTACAAGCTCCGGGCTTACGGCTGCAACTCGTGCCCTGTGAGGTGCGGCGCGATCCTGAAGATACCTGAGGGCCCGTACGCGCGCCAGGATGAGACCCACAGGCCTGAGTACGAGACACTGGCCGCGCTGGGCGCGGTATGCGGCAATGTCTCTCAGGAAGCCATCATCAGAGCGGGCGAGATCTGCAACCGGTACGGCATCGATACCATGTCGGTGGGCGGTACGATCGCGTTCGCCATGGAATGCTACGAGAACGGGCTCATCGACTCGACCGACACCGGTGGCCTGGAGATCACGTGGGGCGACCCGGAGGTCGTGGTCGCCTTGACCGAGCAGATGGTCAGACAAGAGGGCTTCGGAGCGGTGCTCGCCCACGGGTCCAAGCGGGCCGCTGAGCGCATCGGCAAAGGGAGCGAAGAGTACGCCATGCAGGTCGGCGGCCGCGAGATACCCTATCACGACCCGCGCGTGTTTCCCGGTCAGGGGATGTACTACATCGCCGACGCGACGCCGTCCCAACACTGCGGACCACAGCAGATCGCCATGATCGAGACGGGAAGGGCCCTCGGCCCGGATCCTCTGCTGCAGACCGACCTCACTGAGCCCTTCGGCGAGTACGACCGCAAGGGCGACGCCTATGCGCGCGGAGGGGCATACTGGCACCTGCTGAGTTCAGCCGGCCTCTGCTCGCTGTACTCGCAGTTCGATACGCCGCCGACCGTCGAGCTGCTGCGGCCGGTCACCGGTTGGGACATGGATTGGGCCGAGGGTCTGAAGGCCGGCAGGCGCATCTTGACGCTCCGGCAGGCCTTCAACGTCAAGCACGGGGTGCACCCGCGCGATTACCGGTTTCCGCAGAGGTTCAAGCAGAGGGTCGCCGCCGGTCCGGTCGCGGAGATCGACGTCCCGCCGTTCGAGCGACTCCGCGAGCAGTATTACGCCGCGCTGGGCTGGGATCCCGAGACGGGCAGACCGCTGCCGGAGACGCTTGCCGACCTGGAGCTGGACATCCGGTTCTAGAAAGAAAAGCCGCCATCCGACTCCCGGGATGGAATCAAGGTTATGGGATCGAATGGGATCGGGGGAATAGGGTCGAGGAGGTCGCTCGCATGAAAGCCGCCGTCTGCTACGAGTTCGGGAAGCCCTTGGTGATAGAAGAGCTGCGCATCCGCGATCCGCGTCCCGACGAGGTCAAGGTCAAGGTTGCCGCCACGGCCATCTGCCACAGCGATATCCACGACATCAACGGGGATTTCGGCGGAGGGCTGCCTTTCGTGGGAGGGCACGAGGTCGCCGGCCGGGTGCAGGAGACCGGTGCGGGCGTCACGGCGGTGGCGCCGGGCGACCCGGTGATCGTGAGCCTTCTTGAGTCCTGCGGCAGGTGCTTCTACTGCATGACCGGACGGCCCTATTTCTGTGAGACCAAGGTGACGTATGACATCCGGGGGACGTTGACCAACCAGAAAGGGGAGGATGTCATCCAGAAGGCGCGGGTCGGCGGCTTCGCGGAGTATGTGCTGGTCCACGAATCGCAACTGGTGAAGATCGCAGACGGGCTGTCCATGGACGTGGCCTGTCTTCTCGGCTGCGGGGTGACCACCGGGTTCGGAGCCGTCGTTAACCGGGCCAAGGTGCCGCCCATGAGCAGCGTCGCCGTCATCGGCGTCGGTGGCGTGGGCCTCAACTCCGTTCAGGGCGCGGTGATCTGTGGCGCCAACCCTATCATCGCCGTCGATATCGTGGGTTCCAAGCTCACCCGTGCGAAGGAGTTCGGCGCCACCCACGGGGTCGACGCCAAAGCCGCCGACCCGGTTGCGGCCGTCAAGGGCCTGACCGCGGGGAGGGGAGTCGATTACGTCTTTGTGACCGTGGGCAGCTCGGCTGCGCTCGGGCAGGCGTTCGCGATGCTGGCCAAGCGGGGCACCGCTGTGATGGTGGGCCTGCCACCCGCGGCCGATCCTCCCGTGTCGCTGCCCGCCGGCGAGTTCGCGCTCACCGAGAAGACCGTCACCGGCGGGTTCATGGGCTCCATCTGCCTCCAGGTGGACATCCCGGGCATCATCGCCCTGTACAAGGTGGGCCGCTACAAGCTCGACGAGCTCATCGCCGGGCGTTATCCGTTCGAGCACATCAACGAGGCTTTGCAGTCTTCGGCGGCGGGAGAGGTGCTGCGCAACGTGATCATGTTCGATCAGGCGGCCTGACGATGCCGGAGGGCGCCCGTTGGCTGCCGGCCGGGAGTCACCGCGCGCCGTCGTGGAGATCCGCGGCTCCGGCGGGCGCCTGCGGTGGATGGCCGTGAGGCCGCCGGAAGCCGGCTCCTTTTCGAAGCGCCTGCCACCGCTTTTGTGGTCAAACGTCGCGGGTTGGGGCACAATCCTATGGCGACGCTCTGCACTGGCCACTCCTGCTGCCGGCGCCTGAAGGCGCCTGACGGGCATGCAGGTCGATCACGGAGGACACGTATAGATGAGTGATACCGCGCAGCGTTTCGAGAGACTCATGGAGCCGGGGATGATCGGCCCGGTGAAGACGCGCAACCGGATCATCAAGACCGCCAACGGCACCTCGTTCATGGAAGAGGACCAGACCGTCGGACCGCGCATGATCGCCTACTACGAGCGTCTGGCCAAAGGCGGGGTCGGCTTCCTCGTGGTCGAGTCCTGCGGCGTCGAGTACCCGCTGGGCATCCAGCACGTCCACTACTTCCAGGATGGGAGCTACGAAGGCGTGCAGTTGCACCTGGACGACGACAGGTTCATCCCCGGCTTCCAGCGGCTCACTGAAGCCGTGCACAAACACGGATGCCCGGTCTCTATCCAATTCCAGCACTCCGGTCCCTGGAACCCTACCGGGCTGCTGCCTCGCGATCCCGCCGTGCGCGACATCAAGTGCCCCTCGGCGCTTACCGAGGAAGAGCTCCCCGGGCCCGACTTCCTGCCCTGCCGGGCCATGACCAAGCAGGAGATCGAGGACCAGATCGACCTGTGGGCGTCCGCGGCGGAACGGGCCTACAAAGCCGGCTTCGACGCCTGCGAGATCAACCACGGCACCTGCCACCAGGGCAACACGTTCTTGTCGCGTATCTGGAACCGGCGCGAAGACGAGTACGGCCCCCAGACCTACGAGAACCGCACCCGTTTCATCCGCAACATCATCACCGAGGCCAAGCGGCGCTGTGGCCCCGGTTTCGCCGTGCACGTGCTCATGAACCTGGCCGAGTACAACCACCCCCTCGGGACCACCCTCGAGGAGGGGGTGGGCATGGCCAGGCTGATTGCGGAAGTGGCCGACGGACTGAACGTCCGGGCCGAGCGTTACGGTCATCGCGGCGGTCTTATCCAGCCTGACCGTATCCTTTACCCCGAGCCTCCCGAGGAGCTGCCGGCCGATCTCGATTGGAGCCGGGGAGGCAAAGGGGCGACGGTGCCGCTCGCGGAGGCGGTCAAGCATAAAGGGGTGACGATCCCGGTCTGGACGGCCTGCCGTCTCGATCCGGAGATGGGCGAAGACCTGCTGCGTCGCGGTAGCCTGGACTTCGTGGGCATGACCCGGCGCCTGCTTGCCGACCCGGCGCTACCCAACAAGGTGAAAGAGGGACGGCTCGAGGACATCCGGACCTGCACCGGCTGTCTGCACTGTTTCGACATGCGTAACAAGAACAAGAGGCTCGAATGCCGGGTGAACGCCACCCTCGGCAGGGAGCTGGAACCGGAGTACCAGTGTAGGCCCGCGACTCTGAAGAAGAAGGTGTTGGTAGTGGGCGGGGGTCCCGCGGGTATGGAAGCGGCCCGGGTGGCGGCCCGGCGGGGCCACGAGGTGGTGCTCTACGAGGCACAGCCGTATCTGGGGGGCCTGGCCCCGGTCGCGGCCGTCGTCAAGGACATGGAGACCGAGGAGCTGACCGAGTTCGTCAAGTATCTTGAAACGCAACTCCGGAAAGAGAAGGTCACAGTCAACCTCAAGAAGAGGGTAACACCTGAGGTGGTGCGGGCGGAGAGGCCGGACGTGCTCATCCTCGCGGCGGGGGCCGCGCACACCGAGTTCGACCTGCCGGGCGCCGACGGCCCTAAGGTGGTAAAGACCGAGAGGCTGCACGCCCAACTGAGGCTCGCCCTCCGCTTCTTCTCAGCCCACCGGCTGGAAAGGCTCACGCGCCTGTGGATGCCGGTGGCGGGCAGCGTGGTGATCATAGGGGGGAAGCTCCACGGGTGCGAGTTGGCCGAATTCCTCGCTAAGAGAGGCCGCCGGGTGGTCATCGCTCACGACGGTCCGTACCAGGAATTGGGCGAGGGCATGACCAAGGACGACCTCGAGAACCTGTGGCCGTGGTTCAAACTGAAGCACGTGCCCATCTGGTTTGATGCCCACTATCGGGAGATCATCGACCGGGGCCTGAAGATACAGGTGCCCGATAAACGGGTCTTCGTGCTCGAGGGCAAGGACGTCATCAACACTCAGGATTGGGGGCCGAACACCGCGGCCATCGAGGAGCTGGGGCATCTGGTGGAGGACACGCGCGTGATCGGCAGTTGTAGAGAACCCGGCTGGATCGTGGATGCCGTAAGGGAGGGCGCGGTCGCAGGCTATTCGATCTGAGACGCCGAGAGGGAGGAAAGGAGCAAGCGTGTTCAGGCTGCTAGAGGGTGCCGTACCCTACCCGGCCGAAGACGCCGAGAAGTATCTGCGTGGCCGCTGGTGGAGCGGGCTGACGCTGGGTGAGCTGCTGGACCGCGCCGCCGCCATCCATCCGGACAAGGAGGCGTTCGTCGATCTGAAGGACCGGGTGACCTACGGGCAGGCGCGCGACCGGGCGGACCGGCTGGCTGTAGGCTTCATGAATCTGGGGATACAGCCCCTGGACAGGGTGCTGGTCCAGTTGCCGAATTGGACCGAGTTCGTCGCCGCGTATTTCGCCCTGCAGAAGATCGGGGCCATACCGGTGATGCTGATCGACCGCTACCGGCAGCTCGAGATCGAGCAACTAGCCGGCATGACCGGCGCCACTTCGTGGATCGTGCCTCTGCGCCACGGCAAGACCGACTTCCTTCCCATCATCCACGACGTGCTGCGGCAATGCCCTCGGATCGAGCGGGTCATGATCGCGCGGGGCGACGTGGATCTGCCCGGCTTCTGGAGCCTGGAGCGACTCATCGCCGAGAATGAGCCCACCGCCGCCGATAGGGTCCGGCTGGCCGAAAGGAGCCCTGACCCGATGCAGGTGGCCCACATGGGTCCCACGGGAGGCACGACCGGCGCGCCCAAGATCGTCCCGCGCACCCACAACAGCCTGGGCTGCGCCGTCGAATACTGCTCCAAGTCGTGGCAGCAGCACTGCGAGGACATCAATCTGATCGTGGGTTCCATAGGCCACGATCTGTCGTTCACCAAGGGGTTTCTGGGCAGCGTGACCACCCTCGGCACCCTGGTGATGTTGGACGGCACCGACACCCAGGTCATCTGCGAGACGATCCAGCGGGAGAAGGTCACCGCGGTCGTCTGGGTGCCGACGCTTGCCCAGCGGCTGCTCCAATACGAAGACCTGGAAAGGTACGACCTGAGCAGTCTCAAGAAGATGCACAGCGCCGGGGGAGCGGCTCATCCCGGGCTGGTACGCGACGTTTTCCGGCGGCTGAACGTGAGGTTCTACAACGGCTACGGGGCCACCGAGGGCATGACCACCATCACGCGCCCCGTCGACGACGTGGAGACGGTCTGCACCACCGTCGGCCGGCCGACCTGCCCCTGCGACATCTACAAGGTGGTCGATGCAAAGGGCGACGAGCTCCCGTCCGGCATGCCCGGGGAGCTGCTGGTGAAGGGGCCGTCGGTCTTCACAGGCTACTACCGCAACCCTGAGGAGAACGCGAAGGTCTTCGATGCGGACGGGTTCTTCCACACCGGCGACGTGGCGACCATCAGCCCCAAGGGCTACGTGACCATCACGGGGCGCCTGAAGGAGATGATCAACCGGGGCGGCGAAAGCATCAGCGCGACGGTCATCGAGGGGCTGATCGACCGTCATCCCGACGTAGCGGTGGTCGCGGTCATCGCCATGCCCGATCCGCTGATGGGGGAACGAGTCTGCGCGTACATCCAACCCCGGGCCGGCGCCCACCTCTGCTTCGACGACGTCATCACCTTCCTGCGCGGGCAGAAGGCTTCGGTGCTGGAACTTCCGGAGCGCATAGAGTTCATCGAGACGATGCCGTACACGCCGGCGCAGAAGCTCGACAAGCAGGCCCTGCGGGCCGACATCGGCAAGAAGCTGGAAGCCGAGGGAGGGGCGACCGGGGAGGCGACCCGGCGCTGAGGGCCCGATGCCGCCGCATCGTGCCGTCCGGGGCCGGCCCGGCCGGGCGCGCGTCCGTTTTGCGTCGAGATGGCTGTATACACGACGAGGAAAGGATTCCGAAAATGGCCGGTAAGAAAAAGGTGATCATCACCGTCGCCCAGACGGGGAATTTCCAGGGCAAGGACGCCAATCCCAATCTGCCCGAGCAGCCCTCCGAGATCATCGCCTCGGCATACGACTGCTACAACGCGGGGGCGGCGATCGTCCATGTCCATGCCCGCGACAAGGCCGGCAATTCAAGCAACGACCCCGACATCTTCGCCGAGATCAACGCCGGCATCCGGGCGAGATGCCCCCTCATCATCCAGGACTCCACGGCTCCCGCGACCAAGCCGGGTTCCCAGGCCGATGACGGCATAGCCCTGCTCGACATGAAGGACCGCTCCTGTCTACCGGACATGTGCTCGCTGGACTGCTCCCTCATCACCACCGTCTGGGGCGACCTATCCTTCATCTACAGATGGGAACGGCCGTGGCTCATCAAGACGGCAAAGAAGATGATGGACCTGGGCATCAAGCCTGAGTGCGAGGTGTTCAATCCCTCCAGCGTCGAGGACGTTTTCAACGTCCTCGTGCCCGCGGGCGTCGTCCCTGATCCGGTGTCCCTCACCTTTGTCATGGGCATGAACAGGGTGAGCCAGGGCGCCATCTCCTACAGTCAACCGAACCTTGATTTCATGATCAGCCTGCTGCCCAAGGATCGCCAGGTCAACTGGTCGACCATGGCCATCGGCGCGAATCAACTCCACGGCGTTACCTACGGTCTGCTCAAGGGCGGCCAGGTCCGCGTCGGCATGGAGGACAACATCTACTACTCCTACGGCCAACTCGCGAAAAGCAACGCCCAACTGGTCGAGCGGATGGTGCGCATCATCCACGAACTGGAAATGGATGTCGCCACTCCTGACGAAGCCAGAGAGATCCTCAAGCTCCGTCCTCTGGACAGACCCGCAGAAGGGGACGCCTGACATGAAGCTCGACGGTGTGAGGCATATCGGCATAGTAGGCCCCGGCATGATCGGGGACAGCCTGGCGGTGCTCACCACGGGCCACGGCTATCGCACCACCTGCATCGCCCGGCGCGCGGAGATGATACCCGAGTACAAGAAGACGTACGACGACTATTTCCGCGAGATGATCGAGCAAGGCGTCATGCCCGAAGGGCAGCTCGCCATCTGCGAGAGGTACCTCACGTACTCCACCGACTACCGCGACCTGGCCGGCTGCGACGTCGTCTTCGAATGCGTACCCGAGAAACTCGAGCTGAAACAGGAGATATATGCCCGGATCGAGGAGATCTGCCCGGACATCAAGGCGGTCTGCTCCTGCAGTTCGTCCTTCGTCCCCGAGGTTCTGGCCGGAAAGGCCGGGAAACACAAAGACCGGATCGTCGTCACACACCCCTTCAACCCGGCCCACATGGTTCCCTTCTTCGAGATTTGCGGGGGGCCGGCCACGGAAGGCGGCGTCCTCGAGTTCGTCAAGGAGCTGCTCGAATCCCTCGACCGCAAACCGGTCGTGGTCAAGAAGCCCGCTCCCGGCTTCATCGGCAACCGTCTCCAATTCGCCCTGTGGAGAGAGGCCCTCAACCTGATAGAGAGTGGGATCGCCGATCCCAGAGACGTCGACACCTGCCTGATGTACAGCTTCTGTCCGCGCTACACGTCGATCGGCATCTTCGAGCACTTCGACAACGGTGACTTGACCTTGAACATGCGCACGTGCAACAACGTGTTCCCCACGCTTAGCAACATGAAGGAGGCTCCCCCCGCCATCACCGAGAGGGTCGCCAGGGGTGATCTCGGCGCGAAGACCGGCATGGGCTTCTACGACTGGCGGGGCGTGGACATGCAGGCCTACCGGAAACGGGTGAACGCTCCCTACTGGCGTTTCATCGACTGGGACCTGCCCGAGGAGTAGCAGGAGAAAGGACCCACGCATGGTCTACGACAACAACAAGGGCGGGGAGTGCGGACGGTATTTCGTGCAGGAGCTCAAAGAGCCCGCCAACATGGGCACGCCGGAGTTCCGAGAACTGTACAGTCGTTTCGCCAAGCGCATCCTATGGATGGACGGGAACGTCTGCGAAGGCGCTTTCCAGATGAACACCGCCTGGTACTTCGCCGTCCCGGAGAGGGATCCGATCTTCACCGAGCATGTCCACGACTACGGTGAGCTGATCGGTTTCTATGGGAGCGACCCGGATGATCCTTACCGGCTCGGCGGCGTCGTCGAGTTCTCCATGAACGGAGAGGCGCACAGGCTGACCCGCACCACCATGGTATGGCTCCCCCCCGGGTTCACTCACAACCCCATGCGGATACTTGAGGTCGAGAGGCCGATATTCCACTTCTCGGTGGTCATGAACCCGACATACGAGGGGAGTTCGACTTACAGATAGAGATGGCGCCGGCCCGGCTTGTCCCGCCGGTGATGCTCGGCTGTTCTCCGTCCGCCTCGCCCGCGGCGGAGCCGACCGGCCGTCGAGAAGGATTCCCGCCGCGCGGATAGAAAGGGAGAGTGCCCGGAAAAGCGACGACCTCCCACCTCCACCCTCCCAGGCCGGGAGGGTGGAGCTTTTTTTGGGCCTGAACACGGGACCGGCCCCGAAACGGGGCCGGTCCTGAGGAGGGAGGAGATGACACTCCACGGCCTACGACGGGCCGTTGAAGCAAAGCGACGGGGCTGCCGCAGTCAGCGACGCACGAGCCGGCGGGAATGAGCCTGCCGGGTCAGTCTTCTTAGATAGATCTCGCATCCCGCGGCAAGGACCACCAATATGATGAGGACGATTAGGTTCTCCATCCCGGACCTCCTCTAGCGTACAGCGTACTCTCACAGCGGCCGGACTGCAAGCGACATTCGCCATGGGGGGTCTTTCGTCGTCAGGGGCCGAAACTCCTACTTCTTGTCGGGCGCCGCTGCCGCGGTCGCCGGCCTGGCGGGCGTCGGCACCGGCACTATCCCGGCCAGCTCGCCGATGACGTTGATCAGCTGGCTGTCCGCCGGCACGACTACCTTGGCGTTCTGGACGAGTGCCCGCTCCACCGCCTCCAGCTTCCGCAGGATCTGGGCATTGCCGACGAAGTACTTGTCGGCGGCCTCGTTGACCAATTGGATCGCCATAGCCTGGCCCTCGGCCTCGAGGATCCGGGCCTGCTTGGTCCCTTCAGCCTGTTTGATCGCCGCCCGGCGCTGACCGTCGGCCTGGGTCTCGGTCGCGGTGGCGAAGTCGACGGCGGCCACCTTCTCATTCTCGGCCTTGACCACTTTGTTCATCGTCACCTGGACGTCCTCGGGAGGGTCGATCTCCTTGAGTTCCGTGCGGAGGATCTCGATGCCCCAGCTTGCCGTCTCCTGGAGAAGGGTGTTTCGAAGTTCCTCGTTGATCTTGCCCCGCTCGCTGTTCGCCGACTTCAAGGTCAGCGTGCCTATGATGTTGCGCAGCGTCGTGCGGGCCAGGTTGACGATCTGCATCTCGTAGTTGGCGACGTTGTACTGGGAGGCCTTGACGTTGCCCTCGTCGGCCCGGACCTTGAGGTATACCTGGGCGTCGACCCGGGCGTTCAGGTTGTCGTTGGTGATGATCATCTGCGGCTGAGCCTCGACCAGCATCTCGCGGATATCGACCCTGAACATCCGCTCGACCAGGGGGATGATCCAGTGAAAGCCCGGATTGGCATAGCGGTTGTATTTGCCCAGACGCTCGACCAGTCCGCGGTGCGTCGGCCGGACGATCCTGATGCCCGAGACGAAGACCAAGAGCAGGATGACGACGACCACGATGACGATCGCTGCAGTGCCCATAGGACAGCCCCTTTCGACCGATTCCGATTGCGGTGGGCCTTCCGTCGCCCGCGCGACTCATCGTACGGGTCGGACCGGTCCGCGTCAAACGCTTGAGGCGGGCCGGAGGAGAGGCGAGCGAAGGTACGGCCGGGGCGACGTCTCGCAGCGCATCGCTTTCGCACGCGGTCCGCCTGTGTGCTCTAATGAGGGCTGCGGTCTGGGCCGTCACGGCGCTGAACAGGCCCGTCGCCGGCTGGAGGACGACTTCCGGCTTGGAGAGTGAGACATGGCGGATTCTGCAGAGACGAGTACCGGCATCGAGACTCATGAGGGGGGCGATCCTGCCTCGGCGGGCCCTTCCGCGGCTGTGGCCGTGTCGTTGGACGCGGCGCCTCCGCGCGCAGGCGCGCGGAGGCGCTGGCTGCCGGTAGCGGCGCTCCTCCTGCTCGCCCTGATCTGGGGCTACAGCTGGGTGGTCATGAAGATGGCGCTGGACTACGTCGAGCCCTTCACCTTCTCGGCGCTGCGGACCTTCCCGGCCGCGCTCCTGCTTCTCGCGATCATGCCCCTGCTGAAACGCCCGGTCCGGCCGAAGGCCTTCTGGCCTACCGCGCTCCTCGGTCTCCTTCAGACCACCGGGTTCGTCGGGCTCATGACCTGGGCGCTGGAGGGCCAAGGAGCGGGCAAGACTTCCATCCTTACGTACACCATGCCGTTCTGGGTCCTGCTCATGGCCTGGGTCGTGCTGGGGGAGAGGCTCAGGGGCTTCCAGTGGCTGGCGGTGGGTCTGGCTCTGTGCGGCCTCATCCTGATCCTGCAGCCGTGGAGTCTGGAGGGCAAGTTCCGCGACTTCCTGGCCGTGGGGGGCGCTGTATCATGGGCGGCCAGCGCCGTCTATGCCAAGGTCCTGCGCAAGCACCACGAGGTCGACCTGCTGGCGCTGACGGCGTGGCAGTTGTTACTGGGGTCTCTACCCTTGATCGTCATCGCCGCCGCTACCTGGACCCGCCCGCCTGAGTGGACGGGGACCTTCATCTGGACCCTGATCTACTCCATCGTTCTGGGTAGCGGTCTTGCCTGGATCCTATGGCTCTACATCCTCGACTCGTTCAGTGCGGGCGAGGCCGGGCTGGCTAGTCTTCTCAACCCGGTCATCGGCATGTCGGCGGCCTGGATCCAGCTGGGAGAGCGGCCGGGCCTGCTCGAGGGCCTGGGGATGATCGCGATCGTCGGCGCTCTGGTGACCGACGTCGTCCGCGGGCTGGTCAGAGGAAGAAGACCGCGGTCACTATCGCGAAGATCGGGAGCAGGATAGCTATGGAATAACCCATGTATCCGAAGAACGACGGCATCTTGACGCCGGCTTTCTCCGCGATGCACTTCACGGCGAAGTTCGGAGCGTTGCCGATGTAGGTGTTGGCGCCCATCATGACCGCCCCGCACGAGATGGCCGCCAGGAAGTCGGCGGGGGCGAACCCGAGCCCCGGGACGATGGCGGCGGAGGTCAGGGCGCCGACGGTACTGACCCCCACTTGGCCTTGGGCCATCGAGGTGAACGTGAGGTACGTGGGGGCGTTGTCGAGGAACGAGGACAGGCCCCCCGTCGCCCAGAAATACTGCCAGGGACGGGTGAGTCCGATCGAAGCCCCATTGGCCTCCAGCAGCGCGAGGGCCGGGATCATAGTGGCGAAGATGCCGGCGAAGAGCACGGCCACCTCGACGATGGGGGCCCAACTGAAATGGTTGGATGCCCGGGGGCCCTTCGGGCCCACCGTGAGCGACAAGACGGCCAGCGCCGCCAGGATCAGCTCGCGGACGAACGGGAAGTGGATGGCCTCGCCGGCCCTGGCCAGCGGTCCGGAGAAGAGCACCGCCATGATCACCAATGCCAGGAACAGGATGTTGATGCCGCCTTTGATCCGCATGGGCACGTAGTCGGCCGTGTCGACGCGGCGGGCCGGAGCCGGTTCCTTACGGTAGTAGTAGACCTCGAAAGCGAAGTAGACCGCCAGCACCAAGACGACCACCAGCAGCCATTCGCCCCACAGGCGGAACGTCCAGGTGAAGGGCACGCCGCGCAGGAACCCCAGGAACAGGGGCGGATCGCCCAGCGGCGTGAGCAACCCGCCCACGTTGCTCACCGCGAAGATGAAGAAGATCACGCTGTGCTTGGAATGCGTGCGTTCGGCATTGGCCCTGAGCAGGGGCCGTATCAACACCATGGAGGCTCCCATGGTGCCGATGAAGCTGGCCAGAACGGCGCCTGCTGTGAGAAAAGCGAGGTTGACCTTCGGCGTGGCTACGAGGTTGCCGGTGAGGTAGATCCCTCCGGAGATGGTGAAGAGGGCGAACAGAAGCATGATGAACGACACATACTCTTCGGCCGTGTGGGCTGCGTTCTCCAGGCCCAGGCTGCCGAAGCGACCGACCAGATACGCGACCGTCGGTGCGCCCAGCACGAAAGCGACTATGCCCTTGTTCCGATTGTGCTCGAACCAGCGCCCGCACGCCAGGGGCATGATCGCCACGGCGAGAAGCATGCAGGCGAAGGGGGCCAGAGTCCAGAACCCCAGTTGCTCTCCAAGTTCATAGCTGGCACTCACGTGATCTCCTGAGGGGTCGCCTGATAGTCGCGCCGCGGTCGCGGGCACGTGGGCGACAGCTTAGTACGGAACGAGCCTCCTGCGCAACCCTCTTCAGGCGGGCCGAGCGGCGGACGATGGATTCGTCATCCTCACGCCGACACCCGGCGGCCCAATTGGATGAACGGTACGCTTATTCATCCGGAGATTGGTCTACCTATTGACTTATTCCGTCGCCTTCTGTCAAAGTGTGCGCCGTACCTTCTGCTGTGCCGTCGCTCGAGGAGTACGACTTTGATGGCCGGGCCAGGTCAGGGAACGACTCGACTGGGTGAGCCGCGGGCCCCTACGCCCTGGCGGCGTCGGGTGGCCCGCGCCTTGATCGCCGTGAGCCGCCGGATCTGGTACGGGAGCGCCAGGCTCGCCGCGGAGCGAGGAGCGACCGGCGGCGGGGGCATGGCCGATGCTCAGGCGGCCGTCAACGAGGGGGCCATCGCCGCGGTCGAATTCCCCGACACGAGGTTCGGCCGTTTCGACCGCCGGTACACGACGTTCACCAGATGGCTCTCGTACCTTGCCGGTCTGGCGCTGCTGTCCGTCGTGGTCGTTTGCGTCGTGGACGTCATCGGGTGGAAACTCTTCGGCAAGTCTGTACCCAGCGCGACGGACTTCATCCAGTACATGAACGAGGCCCTGGTGTTCCTCGCCGTCGCCTACGTGCAGACCGACAGAGGGAGCACGTCCATCGAGCTTCTGCAGGCTCACTACCCTCCCAGGCTCAAGGTGGCGGTACGGGCCTTTT
>JAJFUK010000118.1 GCA_021372435.1 Actinomycetes bacterium
CATGGTGTAGCCGAGCGTCGCGTCGCGGAACGCCGTGAAGCCGGCGGACAGCATCACGTCGGTGTTCTTGCCCGACACGGTCGGAGAGCCCGAAGAGAGCTTGATCGACGGGAAGTCGAACACCAGCTTTTCCCGGTTGCCGTCGGTGCGGCCGAGCCGCATATCGAAGCTCGTGAGCGTGTTGTTCATGAGCTTGTCGAGCACCGACTTGTCGCCGAAGTAGGTCTCCAGTGTGCCGGTCACGGTGAATTCGCCGTTTCCGGTGCCGACCGCCGCGATATGCCCCACCGCGTTCTGCCGGCGCAGGTTGTTGTTGATCGTGAAGGCAGCGGACATCACGTAGTTCGGGCCGGTGATGTCCGAACCGTCGAAGGCGATGCGCCCCACGTCCACGCTGGTGTTGAGCACCGCATTGGTCGGAGCCGCGATATCCGTGGCACCCGACACGCGGGACGCCTGCGGAGTGCCACCAGCGCCGATGTAGGTGACGGAATAGGTGGCGATCGCCTGCGCAGGCGCATTGACCGCGAGCTGGTCCGCCGTCATCCCGGTCAGGTACTCATACGTCACCGGGGAGTGGTCGAGATACTGCCGCTCGAAGGTGTTGCTGCGCTTCGTGACGCCATTGACCAAGCGGTCACCCCAATAGACCTGTAGGGTCTTGCTGGTGCCGGCGTCGGCGGTCCAGCCGGTGGGCACCCGGTCGAAGGACAGGCGGTTCGCCGCGATGGCGGACACGCGCACCCATCCATTGTCCTCGGCGGTCGCCAAGTAGGTGCCGGAGGACGCGCCGCCGATCTTGAGCCATTCGCCCACGGACAGGCCGAGGGTGGTGAAATCGAGGGAGGTGGAGGTCAGCGCATTGCCGCCCACGGTGACGGCCACCAGATCGCCGGACGCGCCCTCGAAGCCCACGGCCCGCACCTTGGCCGTGCCGGGAGGCGCCGCTTCATCGGTCAGGCCCGGCGAGGACGGCGCCACCACGGCGGTTCCCGAGCTGCCGGACTGCGCCTTGAAGAGCGCGTTGTTGCCGGAGTTCGTGAAGCCGGAGGCCAGCACCAGCATGCCGGCGACGAAGTCCGCCCCGGTGTCGGTGCATGTGTAGGTGTCGCTGGAGGCAGTGACCTGCGTGATGACGCTGTCCGACGTGCCGTCATTGTCGCGGATCGGCTTCAGGGACCAGGTGCCCTGCATCGCCTCTTCGAGGTCATCGTCGACCGCGCCGAAGGACATCTCGTGGCCCACGTCGCCGCCGGCCTGATAGCCCACCAGGATGAGGTCCACCACCTGGCGATCCGAGCGGATCTCGTTGGAAATCACAGTCTGCGGATTGAACGCGAGCGAGGACGAGGTCTGCCGCTGCGTCTTGAAGGCAGGGTTGGACGGGGTGACGCCGAAGGTGGCCTCGCGCACCTTCGACAGCTTGACGCGGTTCGTCGTCTGAAGCTCGGTCATGGAATAGGGCTCCATCTATGGGAAGGCCGGCGTCATCACGACGCTGGCGGGGCGCTTGCCCAAGGCGCGGGTCAGGCGAAACGGTCGTATTTGTAAGGGATTG
>JAJFUK010000130.1 GCA_021372435.1 Actinomycetes bacterium
CGAGCCTTCGACCCATTCGTTCGTCGGCAACGGCATCGTCATATCCAATTGTGGAGAGCAGCCCCTCCTGCCGTACGAGAGCTGTAACCTCGGGTCGATCAACCTGGCCATCATGCTGAAGGACGGCGCGGTCGACTGGGAACGGCTGCGGCGGGTGACGCGGACGGCGGTCCACTTCCTCGATAACGTCATCGACATGAACCGCTATCCCCTGGCGGCCATCGGGGAGATGACGCGCAGCAACCGCAAGATCGGACTGGGTGTCATGGGATGGGCGGATCTCCTGGTGGAATTGGGCATCCCCTACGACTCCGACGAAGCCATCCGCCTGGGGCACGAGCTCATGGGCTTCATTGAAGAGGAGGCCATCAAGGCTTCCGAAGAACTGGCCGCCGACCGTGGCGTGTTTCCCAACTGGGAGCGGAGTGTTTGGAAGGAGCGGGGCCGGCGGGTCCGCAACGCGACCCTTACCACTATCGCGCCCACCGGCACAATCTCCATCGTCGCAGGTTGCTCCAGTGGCGTGGAACCCCTCTTCGCCCTTGCTTTCATCCGGAACGTGATGGACAACACCGAGCTTTCCGAGGCCCATCCGGTGCTGGAACGGGTGCTCAAGGAGCGCGGCCTCTACTCTGAAGACCTCATGAAAAGCATCGCGGTGGTAGGCGGTCTTCACGACATCGACGTGCCCGACGACCTCAAAAGGATCTTCGTTACCGCGCACGACGTCTCTCCCGAATGGCATATTCGCATGCAGGCGGCCTTCCAGGATCACGTCGACAACGCCGTCTCGAAGACGGTCAACTTTCCTAATTCGGCCCGGCCCGAGGATGTCGAGCGCGTCTATCTGCTCGCCTACGAGTTAGGGGTGAAGGGGGTGACCATCTACCGCGACGGCTCCCGGCAGGAGCAGGTGCTCAACATCGGCGAGGTGAAGCGGAAGAGCGCTGATGGGGGTCAAGCGGTGCAGATGG
This sequence comes from Actinomycetes bacterium, assembly GCA_021372435.1. GTDB lineage: Bacteria > Actinomycetota > Thermoleophilia > RBG-16-64-13 > RBG-16-64-13 > RBG-16-64-13. Next base: position 975 of record JAJFUK010000130.1, read on the forward strand.
AACTCGGTCCGCAGGGGACACCGGTCATGCCGGTGCGACCCAGTCGTTCGCCCGTCCTGCGGGGCGAGACGCGAGAAAAGGTCACCGGCTGCGGCAGTCTCTACGTGACGGTCAATGAGGACGACTTCGGCCCTCGCGAGGTCTTTGCCAACATGGGGAAAGCGGGCGGGTGCGCCTCGGCTTCGACCGAGGCCATCGGCCGTCTGATCTCGTTGGCGTTCCGCTACGGAGTGCCGCCCGACAAGATCGTCAAGCAGCTCAAAGGCATACGCTGCCACGTGCCGTTGGGGTTCGGGCCCAATCAGGTGCTGTCCTGCCCCGATGCCATCGGGAAGGCTCTGGCCGACAAGTACCACATCGGCGGCGGCAACGGCGGCCCGGCTGTGGGGCAGTTGGAGATGCCGCTCGCGGTGGCCCAGGGAGCCTGCCCGGAGTGCGGAGGGGCCATCGAGCACGAGGGCGGCTGCATGGTCTGTCGGTCGTGCGGGTATTCGAAGTGCGCCTAGGGCCGCACTCGGGGTCTCCGAAGGGGGGCCGGGAGGGCCGGTAGCCTGGTCGTGACGAGGTGACCGTCTTTATCGATATCGAACTCGTCTGTATCGACCCGGCCGAGGCGCCGGACGCCTATGTCGTGGTCTTCGACGTCATCTACGCGGGAGAGACGTGGTGCCGGTCGCTGGTGTGGGTGGAGACTGCTGTGGCCGCGCGGGTGGAGGACGACCGCCACGCCGTCATCACCGCCGCGCGCGACGCCCTCCTGGAGCTGCTGGCATATGAGGCGGTGCCGGTCTC
>JAJFUK010000147.1 GCA_021372435.1 Actinomycetes bacterium
GACGAAGTGGGGCAAGGTTCCCAAGCCTCTCACGATACCGAACACGAACATGACCGGCAGTCGGGCCACATTCAGGATGGTGTAGGTCACCGTCCCAAAACCGAAGCCCGCTGCGGCCAGCCAGGGCTTCCAGGCCCGGAAGAAGAGGCTCCGCTCGCGGTTGACGGTGGAGGTCAGCATGAGACCGCGCTGCAGCGCCTGCAGGTGCCACATCTTCTGGGCGTACGGGTAGTATACAGACGGGATCGGAGCCAGTCGCCAGATGAACTGCCAGAACAGGAGGCTGCAGAACAGGGTGATTGGCCACACCGTGATCTCGGCCTTGATGGTACTCGTGATCTTGGTGCCTGTGAGTTCGATGACGCGGAAGTTCTGCGCGCCGCCTCCGAAGTCGCTGATCGGGATCGGGGCGAACCAGATGTCTACGCCCTTGTACCCGCTCAGAATGAAGGTGGCCTCACGCACCATCGGGATACCGACCCACTGCCCGACCATACCGATCATCGTCGCGTCAATGAGAGAGTTGATCGGCGTGAAGATGAACCCAAAGAACATGACGATCCACAGTGGGAACCGCGGGACCAGCAAGTGGCACAGGTACACGTAGCCTGCCGTTGAGACCACAAACAGACCGACGCACCACCATACCCAGTTCATGCCGTCGCCGCGACCGGCCGGCGGCACCCAGCTCCCGATCTCCTTGTCGCCGTGCTCCTTCGCATCCCTGTTCGCCTTGATGCGCACGAAGATGCTGTACATGCTGATCGCGAAGATCGCGAAGCCGACACCTATACGGAAGGAGAAGTAGAAGTCGATGTCATTCGCAAAACTGGTCTCGATCGTCCCCATGCCCGCCTTCCAAGTGGTGAGCACCCCGATCTTGTGCATGTAGGGGTTGAACAGGAGGGTGAGGACGGCAGAGGCGAAGGCCCCCACGACCGACCAGAAAGGCGCGACAAAGCCCGCACCAAGCGAGCCAAGCGAAGTCACGAAGCCCGTAGGTACCGCGGGCAGGAGCGTCTCCGTGCTGCGAGTGAGGTCGACCCACGGGATCGGCAGGAGCTGAAGCGGCTTGCTCATGATGCAGCCGGTGACCGTGGGAATGCCCACATAGAAGGCGCCGAACACGAGACCGATCATCGCGCCGATGGAGAAGGTCCGCCAGCGCCAGGTCTCTTCCTTGCTCGAGGCCTCAGCCAGTGCGGTCGCGCCCTGGGCGGAAACTGCAGCCCACGGGAAGGGTAGCCGCTGGTAGTCCGAGGTGAGACGGAACAGCAGGTATCCCATACCGAAACTGTTGAGACGGCCGAGGATCGTGCCCAGGAACAAAAGGACCCCGGGGATCAGCCAGTCACGGTGGAAGAAGGTTCGGTTCAGGATTGCGGGTGAGTTCGCGTTCGGAACGACCCAGGTGGGGATCTCATTCGAGATACCCATGCCCTTGGCTGCCGGGGATCTGACGAAGTACTGGTCCCAGATCTTCCCGGCGAAGGCGCCGCCGGCGAGTGCCACGCCGCCCTGCATGCTGGTCAGTGCACCGGCGATGGAGAACAGGATGTAGATCTCCTGGCGCTTGAGGGTGACGAAGGAGCGCCGAGCCACTTCCGTGAACAGAATGATCGTAGTCCACTCAGCGGCGGGCCCGAGGGATTGGCCAGCGACCAGCCCGAGGTAGATCGAGCCGGGCATCATCACGAATCCCACGAAGAGCGCTCCGATGATGGATTTGATATCGAAGCCTTCTTCGAAGGACGTGGGCTGGTCCATCAACCCTCGATACAGCTCAAGTTCGGGGTCTCGGCGTAGCACTTGGCACCTCCGGCACAAGGACACAGTTGCTTAGATATGAATTCGCTGATCTGGTCTGCGCAACGCAGGGCGGACGAATTCCGACCTCAGGAAGCCCGCCGCGTATCTCTCGGCCGCACGGCGGGCCTCACTCAGGTTGCGTAGCCTAGACCTCTTCCTCTTCGAGTTCGCCCGCCATGAGCTTGGCACCGCGCTGGCCGTACTCGCCCTTGAGGCCGGCCGGGAAGGTGCGCCACAGCAGGTACTGCTTGCGGAGCATGTTGATGAAGTTGCGCGTGACGCGGATCCAGGAGGACTCGTCACCGCTCTCGCGCAGAATGACGGCCTGGATCTGGTAGACTTCCTCGTCCTCCGTCGGAACGGTCTGGAGGAGCAAGCGTTCCGAGACACCCAGGTCGTAGGGAGCCAGCCAGACCATGAGCGACAACTGGTACCCCTCGCCCAGCTCGGCCTGTATGGTC
>JAJFUK010000156.1 GCA_021372435.1 Actinomycetes bacterium
CAGGTGGACACCTGTTTGGCCAGCATCGAGAGTCTGCTCGACGGCCCCAATCGCCAGGACGTCGCTCTCGTCGGCCTGGGCCGGCTGGGCCGGTCGTTGCTGGCCCATTTCGCCGGCAAGCGGCCCCTGCTCCGCATCACCGCCGGGTTCGACGCCGACCCAGCGCTCATCGGCACCTCCATCGACGGCTGCCCGGTCTACAGCGCGACCGATATGGAACGAGTGGTGGCCGAACAGGGCATCCGCATCGCGATCCTGGCGGTGCCGCCCGAGATGGCGCAGAGTTCCGCGGAGGTCCTGGTGCGGGCGGGCGTTCGCAGCTTCGTCGACTTCACCGGCGCGCCTCTGCGGGTCCCTGACGACGTCTTCGTCGACCACATGGATATCACCTCTGCGCTGGAATCGGCCGCCTTCTTCGCCCGCCAGGAACAGACGGAGCCGGCCGTGGAGAACGGCGGAGAGAACGGCGCTGATGCCGAGATGTATCCCATCATCCAGACGATCGACACGCTCCTAGCGGGGGCCCATATGAAACTCGAGGATTTGGCCAAGAAGATCGACGCCAGGATCTTGACACCCGGCTCCGGAGAGGCCGAGGTGACCCGGATCTACGCAGGCGACCGGGTCAGCGACCTGCTGAACGAGGCTTCCGACACGACCCTGCTGGTGACCAATCTGGCGAACCTACAGATGGTGCGGGTGGCGGAACTGATGGAGGTGCCCGGCATCTGCTTCGTCGACGGCATCGATCCCGGCCCGGATATCGTCGAGCTCGCCACCGAGAACGGCACCGTCCTCATGGTCTCCCCCTTGGGCGTCTTCGAGACCTGCGGCCTCATCTATCAACTGCTCACTCCCGAAACGCGGGGCTGATCCGCCGGAAAGCCATGGAATTCGTGTCGTACGACATCGCAAGCAACGACTTCCGCCGGGCGGGCGCCGCCTCACGCTCCATCAAGGAGCATCTCAAGCGGATCGGCGCCGACGCGGAGGCCATCCGCCGGACGATGATCGCCGCCTATGAAGCGGAGATGAACGTGGTCATCCACTCGGTGGGGGGACGGCTGGAAGCATCGCTCTGCGATTCCCAGATCGACGTCAACGTGGTGGACGATGGACCGGGCATCCCCGACGTCGAGCAGGCCATGGTCGAGGGGTTCTCGACGGCCGGCGCCGAGGCCCGGGCCCTCGGATTCGGCGCCGGGATGGGACTGCCGAACATCCGGCGCAACGCCGACCGCCTTCGCATCAGCTCGCGGATGGGCGAGGGCACGCGCGTGAGCTTCACCGTCTACCTGAAGCCCGGCGAGGCCGTGCCGTCCCGGCTCGTGTCGCTGTATGCCTCGGCCGACCGGTGCCGGGACTGCAGAGCCTGTCTCACCGCCTGTCCCACCCAGGCCATGCGGGTCAGGGACGGGCGCCCGAGCGTCCTCGAACACCTGTGCGTGGACTGCGCCGAGTGCATCGCCGCGTGCAGCAGCCGGGCCCTCACCCTGCGCGACGAAGTCCCGACCCTAGAGGACGTCCCCGACAGGGAGCGCACCCTGCTTGTGGTGCCGCCGGCGCTGCTCGCGGGATGTGGAGCCGATTACTCCCCTGCCCAGGTCATGGCCGCCTTGCGAGGATTGGGCTTCGCCGACGTGATCACGTCGGCCCCGTTCGAAGCCGCGTTGCGGGATGCCGCGACCGCCCGGGACGCGCCGGCGACGCCGGCCGGGCCGGAGGTCCGGGATCAGGCCGCACCGGCTTGGGATCAGGCCGGGCCGGTTTGGGATCAGGCCGCACCGCCTTGGGATCAGGCCGCTTCGCCGCTCCGCCCCGTGATCGTTCCGTCGTGCCCGGCGATAGTGAACCTGATCGAGCTGCGCTTCCCCTCGTTGGTGACCTGTCTGGCGCCGTTCGACTCTCCTTGGGAAGCCGTGCAGGCCGTCTACGGCCACCGGGCGGTCGCATACGTCGTCTCGTGTCCCAGCCAGCGTTCAGCCCTGCTGCTCCAGGCGCAGGCACGGGGCGAGGGCGAGGGCCCAGCGGAGGCTCCCACCGATGGGGGGAGGAGACCCACCCGGGTCGCGCACCCCGAGCCCGCCGCCGAGTATCTCACCCCCGAGGTGGTCCACCAGGCAGTGATGGTACGGCTTACCGGAGGCGAGACGGCCGGCGCCGACGTGGGCGACGCTGGGTGCGAGGCCGCCGCGACGCCCGCGGCCGCCGGCGTGGGCCCGGGCGCAGCCGCAGACCGGGGCACCGCGGAGAGGGGCGACACCCGGGAGGACGGCGACACCCGGCAGGCCGCCATGACCCCGGCGGCGGTGGAAGCATGGGCGGGAGCAGGCGCCGCGCCGGGGGCCGATCCGGCGCCAGCCGCTGGGCCGCTGCGGACCCGGTCCGACGGCCTGCTCACCGTCACGGGGATACGCCATGTCATCACGGTACTCGAGCAGGTCGAGAATGGACTCTTGTCGGACGTAGACGTCCTCGACCTATATGCCTGCGAAGGCGGTTGCTTCGGTTCGCCCCTTCTGCCTGAGAACCACCATGTGGCCTCGCACCGCTGGGACCGAGGCCGGGTGGCCGCCGACATGGGCGTCGGGACCGCCGTCACGCGCCGCCGTCCGTTCGCCGCCCGGCCCGGCATCCGGCTCGACGAGGACATGGGACGCGCCATCCAGAAACTCGGGCGCATGCAGGCCCTCATCCGCTCTTTGCCGGGGAGGGACTGCGGTGCCTGCGGCGCGCCCACCTGCGCCGCGCTGGCCGAAGACGTCGTCATGGAGCGCGCGGTCATCGAGCTCTGTCCTTACGCATCCCCCGCGAGCGACGAGAAGGAGGTCCCGGACCGATGAGACTACGGGAATTGGTACGCGTCCTGGAACTCGAGGAGCTCACCCCTGCGCCCGTCACGCCTGTCGGGATGGAGGGCGGGGCCGGCGCGGACTCCGATCCGGACATCACCCGGGGATACGCGTCCGATCTATTGAGCGACGTCCTGGCGAACGCGCCCGCGGGCGGCGTCCTGGTGACCCTGCAGGTACACCTGAACGTCATCGCCGTGGCCAGTCACGCCGGCCTGCGGGCGGTCATCTTCTCTTGCGGGCGGCGTCCCGAAAACGACGTCATCGCCCGGGCTGCGGATGAGGGGCTGTCGCTCTTCGCTTCGCGGGCCGACACCTTCGAGTTGGCCGGTCGCCTCTACGAGCTCGGACTGAGAGGAAGTCCCGCGTGAGTCTAGCGAAGCCCAAAGCAGAAGGACACCATGCTTGAGCGAAGACCCGGCAGCCATGGATCTTCAGTTGAAGCGATACCGCGCGGACCTGCACATCCACACGGCGCTCTCGCCCTGCGCTTCGGACGAGATGACGCCTCCGGCCATCGTCGCGACGGCCTTGAAGGTCGGTCTTGACATGATCGCAGTCTCCGACCACAACTCGGCGGGCAACGTGGCCGCCGTCCAAGAGGCCGCCGGCGCGGCGGGGGGCAGGCCGGCCGTGCTCCCCGGCATGGAGATCACGTCCGTCGAAGAAGTGCACGTACTCGGCCTTTTCCCCAGCATCGAGGCGGCCTGGAGCGTATCCGCCCGGCTTCGCGCGCTGCTTCCTCCGGCCAACGGGGGTTATTACTCCTTCTTCGGAGACCAGCGCCTGCTCGACGCCGAAGGGCGTGCGGTGGGTACCGAGACCGCAGCCCTCGCCTACGCCAGTCCCCTCGGCCTGAACGAGACGGTGGCCCTTATCCATGACGCCGGCGGGGTGGCCATAGCGGCACACGTGGATCGCAAAGCCTTCAGCGTCTTCTCCCAGCTCGGGTTCTTCCCGCCAAATGCGGGTTTCGACGGGATCGAGGTGACCCGGCACGTGATGCCCCGTTCACCCCAGTCGGCGGAGCTCGCCGCCCTGGGCCTGCCCATGACCGGCTCCTCCGACGCCCATTTCTTGGAAGAGATCGGGAGCGGGACGACCGAACTGCGCCTCATCGAACCGACGTTCGCCGAGCTGGCGCTCGCACTCGTCGGCGCCGGCGATCGGAGCGTGGCCCATGCATGACCTGTCTCTCTATCTGCTCGAAGTGCTCGAGAACTCGGTGCGCGCGGAGGCGACGCGCGTGGACATCGGCCTCTTCATCGACGAGGCGAGCGACCAGTTGCGTTTGAGTGTCGACGACGATGGACGCGGCCTGGCCACGACGCCTGAGCAGACGCTCGATCCGTTCTACACCACCAAACCGGGCAAGAAGACCGGGTTGGGCCTGAGCCTGCTGAGGGCGGAGGCCCAGGCGGCCGGTGGCGACCTCACCATCGGGCCGTCCCCCACCCTCGGGGGCGTGCGGGTAGAGGCCATCATGCGGTGGAACCATGTCGACCGGCCTCCGCTAGGAGACATCGGCACGACCATCATCGTCACCGCGGCGATGAACCCAGGCATCGAGTTCACGGTCAGCCTGGCGGGCGACCAGTTCGTTCCCCCTCTCCGACACGCGCCGCCTCTCGAGGCGGCCGGGAGGCTGGCTGGAGAACGGCCGGCCGGGCGCCCGGCCGAACGATGCACCAAGGAGTCAACCGACAAGGGAGTCGAGAATATGGCCAACGAGAGTGAGAAACCAGACCGCAACTGCCCGGGCGGCTGCGAAGAAGCCTCAGAGGAGGAGCTTCTCGCCCGGCTGGATGAGGTCATCGAGAGCTACAAGGGCAAACCCGGCGCGCTCATCCCCGTGCTGCAGCTGGCTCAGGGGATCTTCGGCTATCTGCCCGAGGTCGCCCTCAAACGCATCGCCAAGAAGATGAACAAGTCGTACAGCGAGGTCGCGGGAGTGGTGGGCTTCTACTCCTTCTTCTCTACCGTCCCGCGAGGCCGCAACCTCGTCCGCGTCTGCCTGGGCACCGCCTGCTACGTGCGGGGCGGCCTGCAGGTCCTCGAGTCCCTGAAGAAGGAGTTGGGGATCGACGTAGGCGAGACGACCGAAGACCGCGAGTTCTCTCTGGAGGTGGCCCGCTGCTTCGGAGCATGCGGCTTGGCCCCCGTGATCACGGTCAACGACACCGTCCACCATCGGGTCAAGCCGGCTCGGATCAACGAGATCCTTGCCCAGTACGGCTCCACGGCGAGGGAACCCGTCACAGCCGGGGCCGGTGAAAGGAGCATCTGATCATGGCCGACAAGATCAAGAGTCCCGCCGAGCTCCTCGCCCTGGCCACGAAGGCGAAGGAGGGTATCGACCTCCGGTCGGGAGCCAAGGAGATCAAGGTCACGGTCCACATGGGCACCTGTGGTATCGCCGCCGGGGCCCGGGACGTGGTGGTCAACTTCATCAGTGAGATCGCCGACGCCAAGCTGGACAACGTGACCATCCACCAATCCGGCTGCGCAGGCCTTTGCGAGATGGAGCCGATGGCGACTGTGCAGTTCGCTGATGGCTCCGTGTACCGCTACGGACATCTGGAAGGCCGGGAGAAAGTGCACGAGATCGTGCAGTCGCATCTGGTCGGCGGCGCCCCGGTATCAGCCTACCTCATCCAATCGGAGTAGCCGCGCGATGGAACACATCAAGAACCACATACTCGTCTGCACAGGGGGCGGCTGCATCGCCTCGGGTGCGCTCGAAGTCAGCGCCGCCTTCACCAAAGAACTGGAGGACATGGGCTTGGCCGGGGAGAACCGTGTCATCGAGACCGGTTGCCTGGGGCCCTGCGCCGTGGGACCGGTGGTGCTGATCTACCCCGACGGCGTGTTCTACCAGAACGTCAATATCCCCGACGTCCACGAGATCGTCGCTGAACACCTACTCAAAGGCCGGATCGTCAACCGCCTCGTGAGCCACGCCCCCGGCACCGACCGGACCGTGGCCGAGATAAGCGACGTGGAGTTCTTCAGCCGGCAGATCAAGATCGTGCTGCGCAACTCGGGGATCATCGACCCCCTCAAGATCGAGGAGTACATCGCCCGCGAGGGTTACCAGGCCTTGGCCAAGGTACTCACGGAGATGACCCCCGAGGAGGTCATCACGGAGGTCACCCGCAGCGGCCTGCGCGGCCGGGGCGGCGCCGGCTTCCCCACCGGCCTCAAGTGGAAGTTCGCCCGGCAGACCCAGTCCGACGTCAAGTACATCATCTGTAACGCCGATGAGGGCGACCCGGGCGCGTTCATGGACCGGTCGGTCTTGGAAGGCGACCCCCACAGCCTGATCGAGGGCATGGCGATCGGCGCATACGCCATCGGAGCCAAGCAGGGTTACGTCTACCTGCGGGCTGAGTATCCGCTGGCCGTCGAGCGGCTGCAGTACGCGATCGACCAAGCGCGCGAATACGGTCTACTCGGCAAGGACATCATGGGCACCGGGTTCGAGTTCGACCTCGAGATACGGATGGGCTCCGGCGCCTTCGTCTGCGGCGAGGAGACCGCCCTCATGCGTTCCATCGAGGGCAAGCGCGGCGAGCCCCGTCCCCGTCCTCCGTTCCCGGCGGTAAAAGGCCTCTGGGACAAGCCCAGTGTCCTCAACAACGTGGAGACCTTCGCCAACATCGCCCCCATCATCATGAGGGGCTGGGAGTGGTTCGCCAGCACCGGCACCGAGAAGAGCAAGGGCACCAAGGTGTTCGCGCTCGGCGGCGCCATCCAGCACGCCGGTCTGGTCGAGGTGCCGATCGGAGTGCAGCTGGGCGAGATCGTGTATGAGATCGGCGGCGGAGTGCCGAACGACAAGGACTTCAAGGCCGTGCAACTCGGCGGTCCTTCCGGCGGCTGCATCCCCAAGACCGACCTGAATGTGCCGGTGGATTACGAGACTCTGCAGGACCTGGGAGCCATCATGGGGTCCGGCGGCTGCATCGTCATGGACGACGACAGTTGCATGGTCGACGTGGCCCGCTACTTCCTCGACTTCATCCAGGACGAGAGTTGCGGCAAGTGCCCGCCCTGCCGGGTCGGTACCAAACGGATGCTCGAGATCGTCACCCGCATATGCAACGGTGAAGGCGAAGAAGGCGATATCGAGAGACTCATCGATCTGGGCAATATGATCAAAGACACCGCCTTGTGCGGACTGGGCCAGACGGCGCCCAACCCGGTGCTCTCGACCATCCGCCACTTCCGCCACGAATACGAGGCCCACATCAAGGAGCACTATTGCGAAGCCGGCGTGTGCTCCACCATGTTCACGGCAAGGTGCATCAACGCGTGCCCGGCAAGAGTGAACGTACCCGGCTTCGTCAGCCTCATCGGTGAACGGCGCTTCGATGAGGCCCTCAAGCTCCACCGGGAGCGGAACCCGCTGGCCAGCATCTGCGGCCGGGTGTGCTTCCATCCCTGCGAGAGCAAGTGCCAGCGCCGTACGCTGGACGAGGCCGTGGCCATCCGCAGTCTGAAGCGCTTCATGACCGAGCAGGAGACCGAGGTCCAGGTGCCGGAGATCCGCGAGAACGCGGAGAACGCGGCCCGCAAGGTGGCCATCATCGGGAGCGGTCCGGCCGGACTCTCCTGCGCCTACTTCCTCGCGCGGCTGGGTTACAAGCCCACCATCTTCGAGAAGGAGCCCAGCCCCGGCGGCATGCTGGTGCAGGCCATCCCGGCCTACCGTCTGCCTCGGGAGGAGGTGGGCCGCGAGATCGGCATGATCCGGCAGATGGGCGTGAAGATCGAGACCGGCAAGGAGCTCGGCCACGACTTCACCCTGCAGGACCTGCGGTGGCAAGGCTACGAAGCGGTGTTCCTTGGAGTGGGAGCGCCGAACGGCATAGGGCTGGGCATCCCCGGCGAAGAAGGCGGAGGAGTCATCGAGGCCCTCACCTTCCTCCGGGAGTACAACGTGCACGGCACCGCCGCCGTGGGCGAGGAGGTGGCCGTCGTCGGAGGCGGCAACTCCGCCATCGACGCCGCCCGGACCGCGCTTCGGCTCGGCGCCAAGCATGTGAACATCCTGTATCGCCGCCAGCGCGAGCAGATGCCCGCCTGGACGGAAGAAGTGCTGGCCGCCGACGAAGAGGGGATCACCCTGCTGCCGCTGACCGCCCCGAAGGAGATCATCCGCGACGCCGACGGCAAGATCACCGGCGTCCTCTGCGCGCAGATGGCTTTGGGAGATTACGACAGGAGCGGCCGGCGTCGTCCGGTAGCCGGTCGTAATCCGGACTTCACCGTACCGTGCGACCAAGTGATAGCGGCCATCGGCCAGACCCTCGACGCGCAGTCTCTGGTAGGCGGCATGCTGGTCGAGACTAGGAACGGATGGCTGAAGGTCGATCCGGCCACCGGCGCCACCAACGTGGAGTGGATCTTCGCAGGCGGTGACGCGGCCACCGGCCCGGCCTCGGTAGTCGAGGCGGTAGCCGCGGGCGAGAAGGCCGCGGCAGCCATCGACGAGTACCTGACCGGAGCCAACCACGCCTTCTGGCGGCGTGAGATCGCCGTCGACACGTACTTCAACCCTGATGCCGAACCGGCGCCCACTCCGCGGGCAGGCGTCGTCTGTCTCGACCCCGAAGCCCGGGTCTGCACTTTCGACGAGGTCGAGCTGTCTTGGAGCATAGAGACGGCGTGCGCCGAAGCCGCGCGCTGCCTGCGGTGCGACTACGGCAAGATCCCGATGGAGACCGTCATGGCGGGCGCCGGGCCGACCACCGCTGAGGCACGAGGAGAGGTGAGATAATGCCGACCCTGACTGTAGACAACGTCAAAGTCGAGGTGCCTGAGGGCGCTTCGGTCCTGGATGCCTGCCGGCAGGCCGGCGCCAACGTACCCACCCTCTGCTACCTGGAAGGCGTGCAGGCCATCGGCGCCTGCCGTATCTGCCTGGTCGAGATCGAGGGAGCCAAGACCCTGGTCGCCTCGTGCACCCAGCCGGTCTCCGAAGGCATGGTGGTCAAGACCAACAGCACGCGGGCCCGCCGCGCGCGGCGGGCCGTCCTCGAGTTGCTTCTTTCCGAGCACGACGGGGACTGCTACGCCTGCGTCCGCAGCGGCGACTGCGAACTGCGCAGATTGGCCTATGCCATGGGCGTCGATGAGATCACCTATCCGGGAGAACGCACCCGCAAGATCATCGACACCTCCACCCCGGCGCTCGTCAGAGACACCGGCAAATGTGTGTCCTGCCGGAGATGCGTGACCGCCTGCAACGAGATCCAGGGAGTGGGCGCGCTGTTCCCGCAGGGCCGGGGCTTCACGACGGTCATCGGGCCGGCCTTCGCAAGTAACCTGAGCGACGTGGTGTGTGTGCAGTGCGGCCAGTGTGCCGCGGTCTGCCCGGTAGGGGCCATCACCGAACGTTCCGCCATCGACCTGGTATGGGCGGCGCTCGACGATCCGAGGAAACACGTGATCGTGCAGACCGCGCCGGCGATACGGGCCGCCTTGGGCGAAGAGTTCGGCTACGAGCCCGGGACCCGGGTCACCGGCAAGATGGTCGCGGCTCTCAGGCGTCTGGGGTTCGACGGAGTGTTCGACACGAACTTCGCGGCCGACCTCACGATCATGGAGGAAGGGACCGAGCTCCTCATGCGTCTCAAGAAGGCCCTGGTCGACAAGCAGCCGACGGCACTGCCCATGTTCACCAGCTGTTCCCCCGGTTGGATCAACTACATGGAGCACTTCAATCCCGACATGACCGCCAATCTATCCACCTGCAAGTCTCCTCAGCAGATGTTCGGAGCCGTCGCCAAGACCTATTACGCCCAGACTCAGGGACTCAGGCGCGAGGACATCGTGGTGGTCTCGGTCATGCCGTGCACGGCCAAGAAGTTCGAGTGCGAGCGCCCCGAGATGGCGCGGGACGGGATCCCGGACGTCGACTACGTCCTCACCACGCGCGAGTTGGCCCGCATGATCAAGCAGGCCGGCATCGACTTCGTGAACCTGCCCGATGAGAAGCAGGACGCTCCTCTGGGCATCTCCACCGGAGCGGCCGATATCTTCGCCAACACAGGCGGCGTCATGGAGGCCGCCCTGCGGACCGCTTACGAGATCGTGACCGGGAAGTCTCTACCTTTCCCCGACCTACACGTGGCCCCCATCGAAGGTCTCGACGGTGTCAAAGAGGCTTCCATCACCATCGAGGAGACCGTGCCGGAGTGGGAGTTCCTCAAGGGCGTCACCCTCAATGTCGCCGTGGCCCACGGCCTGGCGAACGCGCAAAAGGTGATCGACCGTATCCGTAGTGGGCAGGGGAACTACCAGTTCGTCGAGGTCATGACCTGTCCGGGCGGGTGCATCGGCGGAGGCGGACAGCCGCGGCTGACTTCCGATGCCGTGCGCGAAGCCCGTATCCGCGCCATCTACGCCGAGGACGAAAGCCGGGAGCTGCGCAAGTCACATGAGAACCCGGCGGTCCTCCAGCTGTATGAGGAGTTCCTGGGGCAGCCTCTGGGCGACAAGTCCCATCATCTATTACACACCGAGTACGCCGAGAAAGACAGGGTCTAGGAACACGAGCCAAGATGAAGCGACACCGATCAGGCTGGGCTGGACGAGAGGACACAGAGGACACGACGCCGTGAGAAGGCGAGCGTGGACAGGGCCCGTGTTATTGTGAAGGCGGCATGGCTACGGCACAGTCTCCACTGATCTTGATCGTCGACGACGATTACGACTTTCTCGAGATCAACCGCTTGATCCTCGAGAGGGCCGGTTATCGCGTCGTCACGGCCGCCGAACCCAAGCAGGCCCTCGCGCGGATGCAGGAGGAGAAGCCCGACCTGGTCATCACCGATCTGATGATGACCAGCCTCGACTCCGGCTTCTTCTTCGCCCGCACCATCAAGGAGGACGAACGCTATGCGGACGTCCCCGTCATCATCGCCACGTCGGTGTCGAGCGCTCTCGGCCTCGATTTCCGGCCCCGCACCGACGAGGACCGGGCCCACATGCACGCCGACGCCTACTTCGACAAGCCGCTCGATCCCGCCCGGTTGTTGGACACGATACGCGACCTGCTCGGCGCCGCGGCGGCCCCTCCGGCCGCCGCGGCGCCGGCCGCGGCTCCCCCGTCTTCAGCCTCCTCATCGAAGGCCCCGGCCGTGCCTGATGTGGATGCCCCCGATGCCTCCCTGGAGGACTGATGCCTACCTGGGACAACCCCCTCATCACCATCGTCACCGACAAGTGCCGGATGTGCTACGCCTGCGTGCGGGAGTGCCCGGCCAAGGCGATCCAGGTGGTCGACGGACAGGCCCGGGTTATCCAGCCCCGCTGCATCGGCTGCGGCAACTGCCTGCGGGTCTGTAGTCAGAATGCCAAGCAGGTCCGCGACGATACCGAGCGGGCATTCGAGGTGCTGCAGTCCGGAGCCCATGTGGCCGCCATCGTCGCTCCGAGTTTCCCCGCGGAGTTCACCGATATCCCGCCCGGCAGGCTGGTAGCGATGATCCGGGCCCTGGGTTTCGACTCCGTCCACGAGGTCGCCCTAGGGGCCGATCTCGTCGCCTACGAATACCGGCGGCTGGTGGAAGAGAACCCGGAGAGCCGCTACATAGCCACGCCCTGCCCGGCCGTGGTGTCCTACGTACGGAAGTATCATCCCCGCCTGATACCCCACCTGGCCCCGGTGGTGTCGCCTATGGTGGCCATGGCGCGGGTCCTTCGCCACGATCTCGGACCGGATATCAAGGTGGTCTTCATGGGTCCCTGCGTGGCCAAGAAGCGGGCCTCTATCGACACCACGCATATAGAGGTCGAGGCGGTCCTCACCTACGCCGAGTTGCGGGACATGTTCCGTAGGCGAGGCATCAAACCGGAGGCCTTCTCCGCTGACGACGATTTCGATCCGCCCTACGCCGGGCTGGGCATGGTGTTCCCCATCTCGGGAGGTCTGCTGCAGACGGCCGAGATGGCCGAGGATCTGCTCACGGGAGAAGTGGTGGTCGCCGAAGGAAGGGGCGAGTTCGTCGAGACCATCAGCGAGTTCGACCTGTCTCAGGCCGACACCCGTCTTCTCGATGTGCTGGCCTGTCAAGGCTGCTACGCGGGAGCAGGCATGACCAGCAACGAGGCCATGCTCCAACGGCGCACCCGGGTGAGCACCTATGCCAAGAACCGCCTGGCCCGATACTCTGAGGAGCAAGAAGCCCAGGTCGCCGGAGCCAAGGAGCGGTACCGAGGCCTCGATCTGTCCCGGGAATACGTGGCCGATGAGCAGACTCTGGGCGATTCCGCCACCGAGGAGGAGCTGCAGGAGATCCTTCACCGGATGGGCAAGTTCAAACCGGAGGACATGCTCAACTGCGGGGCCTGCGGATACGACGGGTGTCTCGACCACGCCCGGGCGGTCTATGCGGGACTGGCCGATTCGGAGATGTGCCTGCCCCACGCCATCGAGCAACTTCGGGACGCCTACAAGGAACTCGAGATATCCCATCGTTCTCTGGAGGAGGCCAAGGAGGCCCTCGAGCGGTCCGGCCGCTTGGCCAGTATGGGCCAGTTGGCCGCCGGCATCGCCCACGAAGTCAACAATCCCCTCGGCACCCTCCTCCTACACGCCAACCTCCTGCTCGAGGAGTGTGGGGACGATCTCCAGATCAAGACCGATCTGGAGACCATCGTCGACCAGGGCAACCGCTGCAAGCGCATCATCTCCGGTCTGCTCAACTTCGCGCGACAGAGCCGGGTGCTCCGCCAACCCACGAACATCGCCGAGCTGGTCGACAAGACCATCCGGACCGCGCCCTCGTACGACCACATCCGGGTGACGGTCCGCAACGAACTCTCCGACCCAATAGCCGACATCGACCCCGACCAGATCATCCAGGTGCTCACCAATCTGTATACGAACGCCCAGCAGGCCATGCCCGAGGGGGGCGACCTCACCATCACTCTGAGCGACGACCCCGACACCGTGACTATCAAGGTGGCCGACACCGGCTACGGTATAACCGAGGAGAACATGGCCAAGCTCTTCAGCCCCTTCTTCAGCACGAAGGCCGTAGGCATGGGTACCGGTCTGGGCTTGGCCGTCAGCCACGGCATCGTCAAGATGCACAAGGGCCAGATCTCGGCGGAATCCAATGCCGACCGAGCCGCGGGCCCCACGGGCACCACTTTCACGATCACGTTGCCGCGCCACGAAGAGACGCGCCGTGAATAGCGCCGGAGACTCCTAGATGGCCGGCGCGGCGCAGACCCTCAAGGTCGCCATGGTCGATGACGAGATACCCCTCAGCCTGGCCGTGCGCCGCATCTTGGCGAAGTACCAGGTGCACGTCCGGGACGTAGGCGTGGAGGTCACCTACAACTGCTCTCATTTCGCCAACGGCGAGGCCTTCCTCGCGAGTCTGGCGGAGGGAGCGGAATACGACCTCCTGCTCCTGGACCTGAAGCTCCCGGGCATGAGCGGGCTCGATGTGCTGACCGAACTGGGCGCGCAGGGGCGTACGCTCACCTCCATCATGGTGACCGCCTATGCCACTTTCGAGACCGCTGTGCAGGCCACCAAGCTGGGCGCCTACGACTTCCTCGCCAAGCCGTTCTCCCCGGAGGAGCTCCGCTACACGATCCGAAAGGCGACCGAGCAGCTCATCCTCAGCCGGGAGGCCCGCAGGCTGGCCGAGGAGCAACGCCAGGTACGCTTCAACTTCATCTCGGTGTTGTCCCACGAGCTCAAGGCTCCCCTGAACGCCATCGAGGGATACCTTAAGATCCTCCAGAGCGACGAACCCCCTGAGCGCAGGCAGATGATCGACCGCAGCCTCATCCGTCTGGACGGCATGCGCAAGCTCATCTTCGACCTCCTCGACCTGACCCGCATCGAGTCCGGGCAGAAGGCGCGGCAGTTCTCCAACGTGG
The DNA here is from genome assembly GCA_021372435.1 of Actinomycetes bacterium. Taxonomy (GTDB): domain Bacteria; phylum Actinomycetota; class Thermoleophilia; order RBG-16-64-13; family RBG-16-64-13; genus RBG-16-64-13. Next base: position 13,761 of record JAJFUK010000156.1, read on the forward strand.
ACGTGCGGGATGTAGCCCGGAGGACGATCGAACTCTTCGCGGCCGAGGCCGCCGAGCGCGACATCAGCATCACCCTGCGCGCTCCCGAGCCGGTGATGATGCCGGCCGATCCGAGCGAACTCGAGATCATCCTCAACAACCTCGTCTCCAACGCCGTCAAGTACAACCGCGAGGGCGGCAGCGTCACCGTGGCTCTGGAACGGACGGACGACGGCGTCAAGATCCAGGTGGCCGACACCGGTATAGGGCTCACTCCCGAAGAGGCCGCCAAGCTCTTCTCCGAGTTCGTGCGCATCAAGAACGAGGACACCTACAAGATCATGGGCAGCGGGTTGGGGCTCTCCACCGTGCGCAAGCTGGCCCAGCTCTACGATGGAGACGCCACCGTGAAGAGCGAGCGGGGCTCAGGCAGCATCTTCACCGTCACCCTTCGCGACGCGAAGCCGGAGGCGACCCCGGCTCTTGCCGCTTCGACATCCGCGGACCCCTCCCCTCTATCCGCCGCCGAGTAGCTGAGATACTATTCAGACTGTCCGATGGCGCCGCGCGGCACACCCCTGCGGGCCGGCCATCGAGGGATTGCTGTTCGAGTGAGGGAGTACTGTGGTGTTCAAGATCCTGATCGTGGACGACGACCCGGATATGGTGGAGGCCAGCCGGATCGTCCTGGAGAGAGAGGGGTACTCCGTCGAGAGTGCTCCCAGCCTGGAGGAGGGCCTGATCAAGCTCGCGGAGAGTGAGCCCGACCTGCTCATCCTCGACGTTATGATGGCGGAGCCCGACGACGGTCTGCGGTTCGCCCGCAAGGCCCGGCGCGACGGATTCACCCTCCCCATCCTGATGCTCACCAGCGTCAACCGGGCCCTCGGGCTTCAGATCGGCATGGACGAAGAGATGGTCCCTGTCGATGAGTTCCTGGAGAAGCCGGTCGATCCGGCTACTCTGGTCGAGAAGGTACGTTGGCTGCTCGAGGAGCGGGGAGAGGCGCTATGACGACCGTCGACCTGGAGAAGCTCCGCGAGGAGGTGACGGCGATCGCCGAGCTGACCAACTTCAGCCGCGCGTCGCTCATACCCGTCCTTAGGAACATCAAGGAGAAGTACCGCGGCATCGACGGCGAAGCTATGCAGGTGGTCGCCGACATCCTCGGTATGCATCCGGTGGAGGTCGACGCGGTGTCGACCTTCTACGCCTTTCTCCAACCCGAGACCCAGGGCCGCTTCGTCTTCCGCTTGTGCCGCACCTATTCCTGCGAGCTGGCGGGCAAGGAAGAAGTGGCGGCGCAGTTGCAGCGCGACCTCGGCATCGGTTTCGGCGAGACGTCGGCCGACGGGGCCTTCAGCCTGGAATGGGCGAACTGCATGGGCATGTGCGACCAGGGTCCCGCGCTCTTGGTCAACGAGGAGGTCTATGCCCACCTCACGCCGGCCAGAGCGAGCGAGATCGTCGCCGACTACCGCCGGGTGGTCGAGGACGAGGCGGCCGGCCGGTCGGTCGATACCAGGCCTGCCGGCCTGGAAGTCGCCGATATCAAAGGCGCCGCGAACGAACTGACTTTTTCCATCATCCCCGCGGGAGACGGCTTGGCGAAGGCGCTCGCGATGTCGCGGGTCGACATCATCGACATGGTCCGCGACTCCAAGCTCAAAGGACGCGGCGGCGCCGGTTTCCCGACCGGCATCAAGTGGAACCTGGCGGCCGCCGAGAAGCGCACGCCCAAGTACCTCATGTGCAACGCCGACGAAGGTGAGCCCGGGACCTTCAAAGACCGCCTCATCCTCAGCGACCACGCCGACCTGGTCATGGAGGGCATGACCATCGGGGCCCGGGCCATCGGCGCCTCGCTCGGTCTCATCTACCTCCGCGCCGAGTACGGCTACCTGAGGCCGCACCTCAACGAGGTGATCCGGCGCCGGAAGGAGGCGGGGCTGCTCGGTCAAGACATCGGCGGCATCGAGGGCTTCAACTTCAACATCATGGTGGCCATGGGCGCGGGCGCATACGTCTGCGGCGAGGAGACCGCCCTCATCGAATCCCTCGAGGGTTTCCGGGGCGAGCCGCGCAACCGGCCCCCGTTCCCGGTGGTATCGGGATTCTTGAACCGTCCGTCGGTGGTCAACAACGTCGAGACCCTGGCCTGGGTGCCCTGCATCCTCTCCAAAGGCGTGGAGTGGTTCAAGAGCATCGGGACTGAGAACTCCACAGGCCATAAGCTGTTCAGCGTCTCCGGTGACTGCGCGCGCCCCGGCGTCTACGAGTTCCCGTTCGGGATCACGGTCGCACAGTTGCTCAAGGAGGTAGGCGGCGAGAACGCCAAGGCGGTGCAGATCGGCGGAGCCTCGGGACGATGCGTCCCCGAGAAGGACTTCGAGCGGCGTCTTGCCTTCGAGGACATCCCCACCGGCGGCTCGGTGATCGTGGTCGGACCCGACCGGGACATGCTGGCCCTGGCCCACAACCTGCTCCACTTCTTCGTCGACGAGTCGTGCGGCCAGTGCACTCCCTGCCGGTTGGGCAACGGCAAGCTGCTGGAAGGCGCGGAGATGCTCCGCGACGGGACGTGCACCGCAGACTACCTGGAAGAACTCAAGGGGCTGGCCAACACCATGCAGGTCGCCTCCAAATGCGGACTCGGCCAGACCAGCTCGGTGGCGTTCATGTCGATACTCGAGCACTTCGGAGATGAGATCCATGCCCGATAAATCAGCCCTCCCCACCCGCCGCGCCCCGCTCAGCCAACTGTTCCAGCCCGACCTGGTCCCGGAGCCGGTGTCTCCGGAAGCGATCGGCGCCACGGTCCCCATCACCATCGACGGGATCGAGACCAAGGTGCCTTTGGGCTCGACGATCCTCCAAGCGGCCAAGAGTCTGGGCGTCCATATCCCCACGCTGTGCTATCACGCCGACCTCGAGGTGGCGGGCATCTGCCGCATGTGCGTAGTGGAGATCGAAGGGCAGCGGACCCTTCAGGCGGCGTGCGCCTACCCCATCACCACGCCTATCAAGGTCAACACCTACTCCAAGGCGGTCCGCATCGCGCGGCGCCATGTGCTCGACCTTCTGCTCTCGGAGCACTGCGGCGACTGCTACTCCTGCAGGCGCAACGGAAGCTGCGAGCTGCAGGCGCTGGCCGAGGAGTACGGCATCGACTCCTTCCGCTTCGGCCATTGCGAGAGGCCCATGCCGGTGGACGATTCGAGCTTCTCGGTCGTGCGCGACATGAACAAATGCGTCCGCTGCCGCCGGTGCGTCCGGACCTGTATCGACGTGCAGGAGGTGGGCGTTCTGGAGGCCACGAAGCGCTCCAAAGACGTCTTCATCTCGACCTTCCTGCACAAGCCGCTCAACGACGTGGTCTGCATCAATTGCGGACAGTGCATCAACCGCTGCCCGACCGCGGCCCTCTACGCCAAGAACGCCTCCGACGAGGTGTGGAAGGCCCTCGACGACCCCGACAAACACGTGGTCATCCAGACCGCTCCCTCCCCCCGGGCGGCTATGGGCGAGATGTTCGGCCTTCCGCCCGGCACCACGGTCACCTACCAGATGAACACCGGTCTCAAGCGGATGGGCTTCAACCACGTGTTCGACACCAACTTCGCCGCCGACCTCACCATCATCGAAGAGGGTACCGAGCTCATCCTCCGTCTCTACAAGGCCCTGGTCGCAGGCGACACCACGGTGGCGCTTCCCCAGTTCACCAGTTGCTCGCCGGGCTGGGTCAAGTACTGCGAACACTTCTATCCCGGGTACATCCCCAACCTTTCCAGCGCCAAGAGCCCCCAGCAGATGTTCGGGGCCCTGATCAAGACCTTCTATGCCCAGAAGCTCGGCGTGGATCCGGCCAAGATCGTAAGTGTGGCCGTCATGCCCTGCACGGCTAAGAAGTTCGAGTGCGACCGGCCGGAGATGCGCTCCAGCGGCTACAAAGACGTCGATTTCGGAGTCACCACCCGCGAGCTGGGCCGCATGTTCCGCCAAGCCGGGCTGGACGTGCCGTCGCTACCCAAGTCGGACTTCGACGACCCGTTCGGCGGCGCCACCGGATCGGGACTGATCTTCGGGGTCACCGGCGGCGTCATGGAGTCGGCCCTCCGGACCGTGCTCGAGTTGGTGACCGGCAAGAAGCTGGAGTCCATCTACGAACACGGCGAGATCATGCCGGTCCGGGGTTTCGAAGGAGTCCGCTACGCCGAGATACCCATCCAGGAGGTCGGACCGGTGCCCGAGCTACTGGCCCATCTCGTACCGGACTGGGATTGGCTGAGAGGCGTCACGCTGAAGGTGGCCATCGCTCATGGAACGGCCAACGCCCACAAGGTCATGGAAGACATCAAAGCCGGCGGGCACTTCAGCGGGTGCCATTTCATCGAGTTCATGGCCTGCCCCGGCGGCTGCCTGGGTGGCGGCGGCCAGCCCGTTCCCACCAGCGCAGAGATACGAGCCGCCCGCGCCAACGCCATCTACGGCGAGGAGAGGACCCTGAGCGTGCGGAAATCGTTTGAGAACCCGGCCATAGTGCGGACCTACCAGGAGTTCCTCACCGATGGCCCGTGCGGACACAGGGCTCACGAGCTTCTGCACACCCACTACACGCCGCGCGGTAAACACATAGATTAGGGACCCAGACGACCGGGGCACCCTGTGACGATCTCGCGAGTACTTGAGCGTGAACCGGAACAGGGTGCCCCGGTCGCCGCGCCGGTAGGTTGACCTCCCGGCAGGCCCGGCGCGCCGCGGGTTTCCGCCCGCTGCGCGCCGGCACAAATGCCCCGGCCGTCGTCTACGCCGTCACAAAATGCACGATCACCCCGATCGCCCAGACCGAGGCGGCAAGAGACACCATCAGGAACTCGACCACCATCCCCAGCCCCGCGGCCTTCAACACCTCGAGACTGGATCTGCCCGCGGCCCGGGCGTCTCTCTGCCGGACATACTCGCTCACGAACAGACCTCCCGCGAAGCCTACGAAGAGGCCGGCCACCGGGATGACGAACATCCCCACTATGCCGGCCAACGCCCCTACGGTGAGAGACCCTCGCGGGATCTTCCGCCGCTTGAGCCTGCGCCCCGTCAACACCACGCTGAACGACCAGCCGGCGCAGGCCAGCGCCGCCCCGATGCCGGCGGCGGTCCATGAGGCAGTAGAGCCAAGAATCCAGCCCCAGGCGATCAGCGTCACCAGGGCGACCGGACTGCCCGGCAGTATCGGATAGATCGTGCCGAACGCGGCGACGGCCAGGAGGATGCCCGCCACGATGGTAGCGACGATGTCGGTGGTCACGCCCATATTCTCCGTTGCTGCGACCGGCCTGCGCTACCCGGTCGCAGAGAAGCATAACAAGCCGGCCGGTTGGACCGCACGAACCCCCCGCCGGCCGTCCATGATGAAGACGACTGCCGTGTCGGCGGCCTAGAGGTTGATCACCTTCCCGGCGCGAAGCAGGGTCTCGGAGATGGCGTACATGTTGGAGATCTCTCCCACTGCCGCTTGTTCCTTCAGATCGAAATGGCTGAGGCATGTCCCGCACAGGAGTATCTGCACTCCCTGGCCGGCCAGGGTTTGAATGTCGTCCAGCGCAGGCGACTCCCAGGCGGCCAACTTCACGCCGCTGTTGAAAAAGACGAGAGTATCCGGCTTAGGAACGACTTCCGTCAGAGTGTGCAGGTAGTTCCGCAGAAGCACCTGCCCTAGGTCGTCGTCTCCCCGTCCCATCGTGTCAGCCGAGACGCCGATTACGATCGGGCCGGCAACTACTGTTGAATCAGGTCCCGGTCCCTCCTGAGTTCCCACGGCCGCGTTCTGTCCAAGCATCTGCCTCTCCTTTCCACGATGGCCCTTATTGGTGACTCTTTGCCCGGGGATCCCTGTCGGTGGTCTCCGCTACCGGCGCGGCGCAAAGGACGTCTTGCCGGGATCAGATACCGGCCCTTCCACTGTCCGCAGGGATGTCGACGGTGCCCGCTACCTGCACACCGGCCTTTTGCAGCACGTCTCCGGCTTCCTCGCGGGTCTCAAAACCAACCTGCAAACAGACGCCACACTGGGAACTGGCAGCCCGAGGTGCAGGAATCAGCGCGCAAGGGATTCCCGCCCGCAGAAGCGCGCTCTCGCCCTTGATCGCGTGCGAAGCGGAGAGCACCAGGTAGAGTCTGTGCCTGTAAGTAGTCGCGCTCATCCCCCGATACTCCGGCACAGAGTCACGAGGCCTCAATCCAGCGGCGGGTCACGGGGCACCTCGCCTTGTCTCCCCACGTCATGTGCGACACGCCCCGTTGTCCGCGTCGCGCGCCAGTTCCTGCACCGCGCGCAGGGTGTGATCGACCTCGGACGCGCTGTTGAACGCGCCCAACGAAAGCCGCACAGCACCGGTGGGGAAGGTGCCCAGGGTCTGGTGCGTGGCGGGACTGCAGTGCAGACCCACCCGTGCCGCGATACCGAACTCGTTGTCCAGACGAAGGCCGATCTCACCCGGATCAAGCCCCGCTATCGTAAACGAGACCACCGGCAGCTGTTTGGAGGCGTCCCCTGTCCCCTTGACCCCGACTCCGCGAATCTCGCTCAGACCTTCGAGAAGACGGGCGGTGAGGCGGTGTTCCCGGCTCCGTATTTCCTCCACCCCTTGTTCACGCAGCCAGCGCACTCCCGCCTCTAGTCCGGCCAGGCCGACGGCGTTCATGGTACCGCTCTCGAACTTATCGGGGAGGAACTCCGGCTGCAGCTCCGCGTCTGAGTCGCTGCCCGTTCCGCCACGGGTAAGCGGCTCGAAGCCGGCCAAATCGACCCGCCTGCCGATGAGAAGACCTCCGGTACCGGTAGGACCATAGAGGGCCTTATGACCGGTGAAGGCCAGGAGATCAGCGCCCGAGCTTTCAAAGTCCATGGGCAGAGCCCCTGCCGACTGGGCGGCGTCCACGAGAAGCAGGAGGCCGTGCGCGCGTGCGATCTCCGCCACTTCCTTCACCGGCATGAGGGTGCCCACGACGTTTGAGGCGTGAGTCATGACGATCATGATGGTCTCCGGACGGAGCGCCCGCTCCACGGCGGCAGGGTCAAGTACTCCCTGCGCTGAACAGTCCACCACCGTGAGGCCGGTGCCGGCGGCCTCCAGGGCCCGCAGGGGTCTCATGACCGAGTTGTGCTCCATGCCGGTCGTTACCACGTGCCGGCCGGGACGGACAAGGCCACGCAGGGCCAGGTTGAGCGCGTAGGTAGCGTTGGCACAGAAGATAACGCGCAACGGGTCTGCGACTCCCAGCAGCTCCGCCACTGCCTCCCGCGCTCGGTAGACGACGCGCGCCGCCTCAATCGAAAGGCGATGGCCGGAGCGGCCGGGGTTGGCGCCCACCTCCTCCAGGAAGCGGGCCATGGCTGCGGGTACCTCCGGCGGCTTCGGCCGGCTGGTGGCGGCGTTGTCCAAGTAGATGACCCGGGGCGCCCTTTTGTGGAAATGGATCATAGGGGAAGGCATTTCGGGCTTCAAGTGTCCTCCAGCGCGTTCGCCCGCCGGCTGCCAAGCGCCTGCGCAGCCGACCGCCCGGCGAAGAGGGGCTACTTGATCACCGGGAGAGCGGCGCCGCCCGCGCCGACGGCATGTCTGCTGCAACAACGGAACGGTTCTGTGCAACCCGTGCACTCACCACTGTCACTTCAGGTCCCCAGCCGCATGATCACGCCGCCTCACCTCCTCTCGCGCCAACGCCGGCCCGGAGACCAGGATATACGATGGAGCCGACGCGAGGCGAGAGGCCGTGTCAGGCTTAGTGAGAAGAGAGCCCCTACGGCGCCTCGCGGAAGAGCGGGCGAGCCGCCGCGCGTAGCGTCAGCCTGTTCCTCCGAACCCATGCGCCCGCCCATCCTCTCTCGCCGATAGGGATGCGCCTGGCGGGCCGGTGTGTGCCCCACCGGCAAGGGCCTTCAAATCGTCAAACGGCCGTCTTTCTGTGCCGGCACAGCCGGTCGCGGACGTCCTACGCTACCCGCGGGCTTCTCATCCGACGGCGGCGAAGGAGTGCCCACATGACCAGGCAAACGATGACCACGCCCGGTGCATAGCACAGGAACCACAAGCTCGAGGTGAACCAGGAATCAGGCATGATATGGATCGTGACCATGGGCAGCAGCCACACGATGGGAAAGCAGCCTGCCCCGACCAGCAGGGCGGCGCTTGTCTTCGCCACCGGGTCCCTCCGGATGGCCGCGACGACAACCGTAGCGGCAACGGCCAGCAGAGGCACGTAGATGAACGCTCCCCCCAAAGCATCCGACCACCAGGGGATAGAAGCCCACGCCGCGGGTATGACGGCGGGCACCAGACCAAGAATCGCCGAACCTGCGACGGCCACACACGCAGCCGGTATTGCCCCGGGTCTTCTCGACATGCTTCCGTCTCCTACCACGAGAGCGCAGATGGGGAGTAGCACAGCCGCCGGCAACCAAAGCACGAATACGTCCACCGCGACATGGGAGATGCTGCCCGGCCAGATCGCTGCGTAACCGACAAGCTCAGCGAGCACGGACACGATCATGAGCACGAGAAGCAGGAGCGAGCCGGAGACTGCAAGACGACGGCGGCCCCGCACGGCGCCGATGACTACCGCCACTGCCCCGGCGACACCAAGGACCGCCCATGCCACCCGTCCGGGCGGGATGGGGCCGGGATATACCGGCCGGAACTCGGGCTGGACCACAGAGACCGCGAAAGCCGCCATCAGACAGAGCATCGCCACACCCAGCGGGAAGACCAGACGTTCCCGCGCCGGACGCCATGGCGCTCCGGCTACGTCGAGCCACAGGTTCTTGCCGCGGGCCCGGATTCCTCCCAGGACCAGGCCGCCTGCTTCACGGAGAACCGACAGGCGGCCTTCCTCGGACAAGTCGCGGGCCAGGTCGATGATCGTGCGCCCGTCGCGCTCCCGGATCTCCGCGGGGAACGCACGGAGACACAAACGCAGGATCGGATCCCTCACGACACGGCCTCCACAGTCTCCGACGGTCGGGCTGCTGAGGACCGCTCCTGTACGACCTGCGCGGCAGCGGCAAGGCGGGCGGCCTCCTCCTCAAGCAGGCACCGCCCTGCCGAAGTCAGACGGTAATATCGTCTGCAGCGACCGTTGACGATCTGCTCGTGGTCCTCCTCGACGAGCCCCTCCCTCTGAAGGCGATCGAGAGCCCCGTAGAGGGTGCCGGCCGTCAGGCGGACGCGTCCTTGAGAGAGCTCTCTCGCCTCCCGGATGATCCCCCAACCGTGACGCGGTCCCTTCATCAGGGACGCAAGAATGTAATAGGTCGGTTCGCGCATAGATCTCATGTGCGCTATATAACACATGACGATATATAATGTCAAGTCTGAGCCGCGTGCGGGGTTCGAGGACCGCCGCCACAGACCTCCTTGACTACCGGGCCAGCTGGCGGAGCCGCTCGTGGACGACCCGGCACCAAGCAGCGGGGGCGGTCAGCGGAAGGCCGCGGTGCTACAACGGGCGGCACGACCGAGCCGAGGCGGCAACAAGGCGGCCTGTCGGGCGCTGAAGATGGCGATGCCCTCACCCCGCAGGCCCGCGCGAGGTGGAGGATCTCGATGGGGTCAAACTCTCCTCGTTCCTTGAGCATCCCAGGAGCCTCAGCTGCCACTCCGATGCCAATGTGTTTTGACCCACAACCGAACGCGTGTTAGTCTATCGTCAATCTCGAACAAGGCGAACGAACTCTGTGAACGGGAGATTCCCGGGTGACTACTTGGAGGCTTGGAAACGCTGCATTGCCAATGGAGTCCCAGCTCTCCGAAGCAAATGGACACGCGTCTTAAGCAAAGGAACGGGTTAGACGTGGCAGTATCCAAGAGCGCTACGATTCGGCCGACCGGGCCGCAGCTTGTCAGACTCTACACCAACATGGTGAGAGTACGAAGGCTGGATGAATTCCTGGTGGATGCCTACTACAGTGGTAGGTTGGCCGGTCCCTTCTTTCACAGCCAGCAGGGGCAAGAAGCCATCGGCGCGGGCGCGTGCACCTTTCTCAGGCCGGACGACTACGTCTGGTACACGCATCGGGGCCACGGCGTGTGCGAGGCCATCTGCAAAGGACTTCCCATGCGGGCTTTCGTGGCGGAGCATTTCGGCAAAGCGACGGGTTCTTGCAACGGCATCGGCTTCATCAATACCTGCGCTCCGGAGCTTGGGATGTTCGGCATGGGGGGCACCGTAGGCGGCGAGTCCACCTTGGCCGCCGGCACGGCTCTAGCGGCCCAGTTCAGAGGGAAGGGCCAGGCGGTGCTCTGCTTCCTTGGGGACGGAGCCATGGGAGAGGGAAGCGTGCACACCGCGCTTCTCATGAGCGCGAACTGGAACCTTCCGGTCGTATGGTTATGCTCGAACAATGGAATGAGCATGTGGGTGCCGGTAGAGGCTGCCTACCCGAAAGAGAATGTTGCGGATCTGGCCTTCGGCTACGATATCCCGTCGACGATCGAGGATGGTCAGGACGTGGCGGCGGTGTACTCGGCGGTTCACACCGCGGTCGAGCGGGCACGATCGGGTCAGGGACCGAGCTTCATCGAGTTCAAGACGTGCCGCTACAGGCCTCAGGTCGAAGGTGTCGCTGACTACTGCCTGGACGGCCTGCGCGACCCAGTGGAAGTCAAGCGCTGGAAGCAGAGGGACCCAATCGACCTGTGTGCCAGGCGGCTGCTGGAGGAGAAGATCCTCACTCGTGAAGACCTCGACCGTATAGACGAGGAAGCACTAGCCGAAGTGCAAGACGCGGAGAGATTCGCCGCCGAGAGTCCGCTCCCGGACCCGAGCCTCCTCGATACTGCTCTCTACGCCAGCTAAACAAAGGACCGCAAGTTGAGAGAGATTACATACAGGCAGGCTATCAACGAAGCGCTGCACGAAGAGATGGAGCGGGACGAATCAGTATTCATTCTGGGCGAGTCCGTCTGTCGCGAGCAATGGGACACTCACCGAGGTCTCGTACAACGGTTCGGCCGCGCCAGGATCCGTGACACCGCTATCAGTGAAGCCGCCATCGTCGGCGCCGCTGTAGGAGCGGCTCTAGCAGGATATCGACCCATCGCTGACATTATGTTTTCAGACTTTCTGTTCTGCGCCGCCGATGAGACCTTGAACCAGGCTGCGACACATCGGTTCTCCAATGGTGGCAAGACTAAGGTTCCCATGGTCATCAAGACGGCGATAGGAGGCTACAGCAGCAGTGGGCCTATGCACTCGCAGTGCCCGGAAGGTTTCCTATGGCACCGCCCAGGTTTGAGAATCGCACTGCCGTCGGCGCCCTATGACGCAAAGGGCCTGCTTAAGACGGCCATAAGGGACAACAACCCCGTGGTCTTCTTGTTCCACAAGCTCCTGCTAGATGTAAGGGGCGAAGTGCCCGAGGACGAATATGTCGTTCCGCTGGGATCGGCCGACATCAAAAGAGAGGGGGCGGATGTTACTGTCGTCGCGACTTCGTACATGGTTAGAATGGCCCTAGACGTGGCGAACCAATTGACGAGGTACGGCGTCAGCACCGAAGTGGTAGACGTCAGGACTCTGGAGCCGCTCGACCTCGACACGATAGTTGAATCGGTGGACAAGACCGGGCGAGTCGTGGTCGTGGATGAGGACGTCTCACGGTGCGGTGTGACCGCCGAGATTGCGTTGCGCATTATGGAAGCGGTCTCCCGGCCTCTACTCGCACCGGTGAAGAGGGTCGCAGCCGCGGATCTTCCCATCCCCGCTGGGCATCTGGAGCGGCGGGTATTGCCGAAGCCCCAGGACATCGCCGACGCCATCGGCACCCTTATGAACATCGATGGACGACTTGTGGTCGAGGGATTCTCAGAGAAGCCTGGATTCAGCGTTGGCTGAGGTCCTTCTCCTCCGTCTGGGGACCGAGCCCGACCTCTATGGTCCTAGGACAGCATCTTGTCCACGACAATCGATCCTTCTTTTAGGACCATGCAGATATTCTTCGTGTCGCCGATGTTCTCAGCAGGGTCGCCGTCAACTATCAGGATGTCCGCTAGAAGCCCCTCTTTGATGGTGCCCACTTTGTGATCGATGCCGAGTATTGTCGCGTTATTGTGAGTAGCACACTTGATGGCTTCGAGCGGCGGCATCCCTAGGCCATACACATACTCCCTCAGCTCTGCGTGCAGGGAACGCCCCCACGCGATACCAGGGGCCCCAGAATCGCATCCACAGCCCATATGTACGCCTGCCTCGTAGGCCTTCCTATAGTGAGGGATGAAGTACCCATCGACGGTCGTGGGAACTCCCTTCTCGACCATGAGGCGGTCGCAAGTGCGCGCGAGGATGATGGTGGGCGTGAACCAGGTACCCTTGTCCACCATCAGCTGGAACAACCGGTCGTACGTGGCTTCCTCTGGAAGTTCCGCGAGACCTACCGCGATCAAGTGATCGATCTCGTCCGCCCCGTAGTTGATGAGCCTAATCGCATCGGACGCGCGGTCTATGTGGCACATCACCCACAGACCGTGCTTGTGGCCCTCGTCGACGATGGCTTCCATGACGTCGTCGGTCAGGGGCTCCAGGGTCCCGGGGTAGACTGACAGCCCGGACACGGCCACGGTGACCTTGAGATAGTTGACGCCGGCCGCCGCCAGCTCACGAACACATTGTCTGGCCTCCTCCGCGGTCTCCGGATAGGAGCCCGCGTTCTTCATAGTGTCTGGGTCGCTTCGCCAGACGGTCGTCGCGGGGTGGCCGTCTATCTTCCCGAATTGCTTTCCACAGCAGATCATGCGCGGACCGCGGAGTAGGCCGTGCTCGATCATGTCGCGGGTCTCTAACGCGTCCTTAAGCCAGTCCCCGCAACTCCTGATCGTTGTGACGCCCCAGGCCAGCGTGGCGTCGCGCACTGGTGCGTAGTTGAACGACTCCGTTGCGTTGTTGAGACCGGGACGATCTTCGCGATCACCGAAATGTGCATGGCTGTCCATCAGTCCCGGAAGGAGGGTCTTGCCCTTCAGGTCGATGACCGTGGCGTCATCGGGCACCGGCACATTTCTTGCCGCCGCCGCAATCATCTTTCCCTTCACCAGCACCGTCGCTCCGGCCACGGGTGCCGCGCCGGTTCCGTCGATAAGATGCGCGTTGGTGAAAGCTAGCATGGTCTCTCCCTCTCTCTATCTCTATTGTCTCGCGTCGCTTTCAGCTCGAGGTCATTTCGGCGGAGATCCGCCCCTACCACGACCTGGGCTCGGGCTGGAGTCCCGGCCGGTCCGGGTACTTGGTCGCAACTGCCTTGACCGCCGGACTGTCCAGCGCGGTCAGGTACCCCCTGTCCCAGACGAGATTGTCCCCCACACGAAGGGAAGCCGTCCTCAGGTCCCCCGTGCAGTGCATCCAGTAGTTGTATGAAGGCGTCCAATCGGGTGCGCCGACATGCACATGGATGTTGCACGTGTGGGCGTGCTCGATCATGCGACGATGAAGAATGTTTGGGCACTGGTAGGGAGAGACGCTCGCTTGCGGATGAACCCCACCGTGCAGGTGGTCGAAACGATAGACACCGTCTCCGAGGATCTCCTTCATTTTGACCAAGAACCGCTTTAGAGCCTCGGCCTCTTCGCCACCCTCGATCCCGACGATCCGGCTGTCCTCGACCACGAGCTTGATCGGGGAGCTGAAGTAGGGAGAGATTCCTATGAAACGGGACCAGTAACTGAGCATGCAGTCGAAAACACAGGTGCCGTTCACATCTCCCATCGAGATGGGGGGGAAGACCCATTCCGGCCAGGGCCGGTAGTACCCACCGTATTCGTGCCGCCAAACATCATAGGCGGGAAAGAACACCCGGGTTGATTCAGCGGCAACACCTTGGTCCGCGCCCCCCGGCGGCAGGACCACGCCCGTCATCTGGGTGCCCCGGTCGTCCCACATCTCCCAGGAAAACCCGGGCACGAAAGGTAGGGAGGCTTCATGACGGATCTGGCTCACGAGTTCGTAAGGAGTGCGCGCCCACGCGGTGCAGAGCAGGGGAGCCGTGGTGGCAAAATTGCGTACATGTGGTATGTGATCCCGGAAGGCCAGATCTTTCATCTCGACATTTTCCTCGAGTTCAAGGTCCAGGGAGTTGAGGATGAGTATGTCGCTGGCTCGAATCGCAGCCTTCGCGGCGGGTGGTATACGCCAGGCGTGCGGCTTCATCGGTTCATCTATCCAGAGAACGGATGGATTGGCACCCCGAGCCGCGATGCCTGATTGGATCCAGCCTATCGCATCCTGGTCAACCACGTTGTCTCCACCATAGAGACCATCAACATGGGCAAGAAGCAGAATCTCCTGCCCTGGTTCAACGCGAACGCAATTATCCAAGAAATCGTTGATGGCTGTCATTGCAGCCTTGGGAACACCAGGTGCCGCGCTCATGTGCTTTGCCCTCCCCTTACCGACCTTTTGTCAGAGCTTGCCTTCGCGGAGCGTCTCAGCGTTTCCAAGGACGGTTGCCGCTGGCCGAAGAGTTGCCTCTGTACTCGACTCTGCGCATGAGGTGGATCGCTCCGAATCCTCCATGTCGCGGAGGAACAGGTCCAGGATCTTCCTGGAGATGCCTTCCGACACGAACTCATCGATCCCCATGAGTTGGGTCACGTCTTCCGCCCAGAAAAGAAGCATCATCTCATAGGCGGCCGTCCGCGAGTCCGTGTCCTTCCGTATGACACCCTGGCGCTTCCCCTCTTCCACATACGCGACAAGCGTATCTAGAGTGTCTCGCTGTCGACGACCTACCGCCTCGCTCAGCCCAGAGTCACGGGGAGCCGTCATAAACTCGAAGATGGGTATGACGAAGCCGTAGAACTCGTTGGTGATGAAGGTAGCGTGGGTCTCGCCTAGGATCCGCAGACCTTCAAGCGCGTCCTGAGCTTCGCTCCAGAGGGACAGGTGCCTGGAGACCCTCTCGAACAGCGCGTTGACGGCGGCCAACAGCATATCCTGCCGGCTGGGGAAGTGAGCATAGAGCGAGGGGGCCTCCATGCCGACTTCCTGGGCGATGCGGGACACAGTCGCTTCCTGCAGCCCGTGGCTCGCAATCAGGCGCAATGCAGCGTCCGCGATCTGGGCTTGCCTCTCAGGGCTGCTCAGGCGAATGCGAGGAGCCTTGCCGGCCGACGCAGTTTCGTGCCTGGTTCGCACGGACTTGCGAGGAGCACCCTGCTTGCTTGTCGAATCATCCAATGCCGTCTTCCCTTCTCGCCTCTGAGTTACCTGGCACCTGGCAAGCACAGCTGTCTTCAGTGCCTCGCCAGGGCGTCACATGGTGTCTTGGAACACTCGCTCGATTGAGCTCCGGTGTAACCCAACTCCTCATGAACACAGTCTTGCTCAGGTCAGTCCCTTGACGCGCTTGCACTGTAGTATAGAATAGCTGGCGGACCTAACTAGTACAAGTTAGGTAACCGTGCCGAAGAGAGAGTATGCAGAAGACGAGGCTGTGTTTCTTGGGCTGTGGCACCGTGGCCTTGAAAGGATACAAGCTGTTGTGGAGCCGTTGTTCGGCTGAGCTTGGCCGCTTTGCCAGCTACTGTGCACTTGTCGACCGCCCCGATGCCGTTGTCGTCGTTCAGGAGAAGGATTACCGAGCGGGGCGGGATTCTATGCAGTCCGAATATCACAGCTACCGGGACCCTTCACTCGATTCGCAGCTACATAAGCTGAACTTTATTGATAATCGAGAGATCTTCGGGGGAATCTGGCTCGATGAGACCCCGGGCCATTCCCTGGGCCAGAGCACCATGGTGGCGGACCCGGCAGCCTTTCACATGGATCCAGTCGCCGCATACAGACCGATTGCGCGGGTAGAAGAGCTTCCGGCCAAGCACGACGCCGGGGCCTTCTTCGATCACGCCTCTGACAATTCGCTCGTCTGCAAGGCATGGAGGTGGTACTGATGGATGCCGCGCAAATCATCGACCTCCGCACGGCTCTTGAGTTTCTTGAAGCCGTCCCGGGTCAGCTGACATCAACCGCCGTGGAGGTCGACCCCTATCTCGAGTTAGCCGGCGTATATAGGCGAGTGGGCTCGGGTACACCGACGGCCCCGCCCACCAAGATCGGGCCAGCCATGCTCTTCACGAATGTCAAGGGTCACGACTTGCCGGTGGTGGTCGGCGTACTTGCCAGCCGGGAGCGGACCGCCCTTCTCTTGGGCAGCACGAAGGAAAGGCTGATGTTCGACCTTCTCGCCGCATTGGAACATCCGGTTCCTCCAGCACGGCTGCGGGCAGGGGCCAAAGCTCACTGTCAGGAAGTGGTCATCAAACCGCCGTTCGACATTCGCAAGTTCCTGCCGGCCGTGGTCAGCACCAAAAAGGATTGCGGGGCTTTTCTGAACATGGCCATCGTGCGCGGGGAGGACCCTGAGAATGGCCAATCCGACGTGACGTTCCATCGCATGTGTCTCCAAGGGCCTGACACCATGACGGTGGAGTTCACCCCTGGCCGGCACATCGACTGCTTCCGTCGAAAGGCCGAGGCGGAAGGCAAGCCGTTCGCCGCCTCCATAAACATCGGCTTGGATCCCGCCGTGCACGTGGCCACTTCTTTCGAGGCCCCTACGACGCCGCTAGGTTTCGACGAGTTGACGATTGCCGGGGCTCTGCGGCAGCGACCAGTGGAACTGGTGGACTGCGTGTCGCAACCTGCACTGGCTATCGCCAGCGCTGAGATCGTGCTGGAGGGAGAATTCAGGCCCGGCGAGTACGCGGACGAAGACGCCGTCAACGGGGGCGGGTGGGCCATGCCCGAGTTCCCGGGCTATGAAGGTAGAGCCCACGCTCACCAGCCGGTCTTTCACGTGACTGCCATCACCCACCGAACTGACCCGATCTTCCAGATGCTCATAGGACCGGGAGAGGAACATGTCACTCTTACCGGTCTCCCCACCGAAGCCAGTATCTACAGGCTCATCCACGACGCCATGCCCGGCTTCCTTCAGAACGTGTACTGCCACTCTGCGGGAGGCGGGAAGTATCTCGCCATACTGCAGGTGAAGAAAAGGCATCCCATGGACGAGGGCCGTCAGCGCCAGGCGGCCCTAACGGCCTTCACCGCCTTCTCCGAGCTGAAACACGTCATCTTGGTCGACGAAGACGTGAATCTCTACGATACGAACGATGTTTTGTGGGCCATGACCACCCGCTACCAGGGAGATGTGGACACCGTCTGCATTCCGGGGGTGCGCTGTCATCCGGGGGATCCCAGCGCCACCGCCAACTACAACCCCATGCTGCGCGACAGGGGCATCTCCTGCAAGACCATCTTCGATTGCACTGTTCCGTTTGCCTTGAAGGAGCGTTTTGAGCGAGCCCAGTTCGCGGATGTGGACTTGGACAAGTTCATGGCTGAATGAATGGCTCATGCTATGGCCCGATGTCTAGGGCCGGACGTGGTTCTCCGGCGCCATCGCAGCTTCATGGGGTACCGTCGCACGAAGGGTTGGTCTTCAGCTTGGTTTCAGGCACCCCGAGCTGCTCGCTCGTTCACCGGTTCCGGTCGGGCAGGATAGTTCTTGACAAGGCATTCTCTATGTCCTAACATGAGTTAGGGCTCTAACTTACGTACGTTAGGAACTTACGCCCGGGGCATCGCGACAAGGGAGAGGTGAGAGATGAGAAGATCGGGTCTGTGCAAACTAATGCTGATCGCGACCGTCATGTCCCTTCTGATTGTGTCGCTGGCAGCGTGTGGAGGGGAGGAGACCACCACCACCGCAGCTCCCACTGTGACCACAGCGGCTCCAAGCACCGAAACGACGGCGGCTCCGAGCACCGAAACGACGGCCGGCAGCCCGGCCACGGCTGAACCGATCAAGATTGGCGTGCTGCTCGATCTAACAGGATTCCTCGCCTGGACGGGCACGGACAATCAGAAGGGCATGGAGCTGTGTGTTGAGATGGCTGGCGGCCAGGTGGCCGGCCGTCCCATCCAGTTGGTGATCGAGGACGCCGCCACCGACGGTGCCGTGGCCATGGACAAGGCCAAGAAACTGGTCGAGACCGATAAGGTGTGCATAGTCTTGGGTCCAGTCAATGGCATGGGCGACCTAGCGATCACCGGTTACATGGAAGAGAAGGGACTGCCTCGCATCGAGCTGGCTCCCACCGAAGAGGTGGTCGCAGGGGGCGGCTACAAGTGGAACTTCATGCCCCATGGTTGCGGGATGATGTACGGGTTTGCGGTGGCGGACTACGCCTACAAAGACCTGGGGTACAGGTCGCTCGCCGGCTTGGGTGCCGATATGGATGCCGGTAAGACCTTCCTGGGCGGCTTCCTCACGGCCTTCAGGAACCTAGGCGGAACGGTACCCTACGAGACCTACTACGCCCCCGGCACGACCGACTTCCTGCCGTTCTTCGCCAGTATGCCGAAGGTCGATGCCGTGGCCACCTGGTGGCCAGGCACAGACGGGCTCTCCGGGTTCCCGCAGTACCAGGAATCCGGCTTGAAGTATCCCATGATCCAACCCGAGGACGGTGGTCTCACGGCCGACCCGAAGGCCCTCAAAGACCTGCCCTCCGCCGCAGGTTGCGTGGCAGGTACGCTGTACACGTACCTGCTGAATACGCCGGGTAACGTCGACTTTGTCAAGGCCTATGAAGCCAAACAGGGCATGAAGCCGGGCGTCTTCGCGGGCTGCGGCTACGCGTCGATGCAGTACGTCCTGGCGGCCCTGGAGGCCGCAGGCGGTGACACCACACCGGCGGCGCTGCAGGCTGCTCTCAAGGGAGTCAGCGTCGACACCATCTGCGGCCCAGTCTCATTTCCGGTCCCGGAGAACAACATCGCTGCAGGCAGGATCGTCATAATGAAGGTCAGCGAGCAGCTGGAGCCCGAAACGATCAAGACCGTCAGAGTGCAGGAAGCACACGACGCGGCCGGCAAGCCGGTGCTCACAATCGTCAAGTAGTTTGCTGAAGTCACCAGGGCAAGCAGAAGCAGCTAACGTTGTGACAAAACGGAGATAGCGTGCTACGGGTTATCAGCCGGAGTCGAGTCCGCCTCCTCGGAGGAGAGGCTCATGACGAGACCCGTGGCACGCAGTCTTTCTCCCGGGGCTGGGTGCATCACATGGGCACGAGAACCTCCCGGAAGGCGTGAATCCCTGGTGAGCGCCGTCTATTCGATTCTGTCCGGCATCTCCTACGGGATGGTCCTCTTCTTACTGTCCGCAGGAGTCTCCATAGTATTCGGACTCATGAACATCATCAACCTGGCACACGGCATGCTGTTCATGCTGGCTGGGTACGCGGGTATCGAGATCATGAAAACCACCGGCAGCTTCTGGCTTGCCCTGGTGGTCGGCATCCTCGCCGCGGGTGTCGCGGGACTGGTCATAGAGCGGGGCTTTCTCCGTACGCTCTACGCCAAGCAGCTGTCTCAGATACTCGTCTGCTTCGGTTTCATCTATATCATCACTAATTTGCACCTGTGGTTCTATGGACCCATACCGAAGGCCATGCCCATCCCCGAGGTACTGACCAACTCGGTCCCCGTCGGCCCGTACAACTTCAGCTACTACCGCATCATGATCATCGCAGTCGGGTTCCTCCTGTGCGGATTTCTCTACTGGGTCCAGGAGCGCACTCGAGTGGGAGCGATAGTACGCGCGGGTATGGAGAAGCCCGAGATGGTGAATGCCATGGGCATCAACCTGATGGCAGTGAACATCGCGGCTTTCTTCGTGGCCTCCTGTCTGTCAGGTCTGGCGGGCGTTCTTGGCACCGGTGTCATCGGGGGGATCTCCTATTTCACGGGTGGGAACTACGTCTTTTTGGCAATCGCCGTCTGTATCATCGGCGGCGTGGGCTCGATCCAGGGAGCTCTGGCAGGAGCACTCATCATAGGCGTGTTCGAGTCTCTCGCCAAGACGTTCTACCCCCCACTGGCACTGTACATCATGTACCTACTCATGGCCCTCGTGATCATGTTCCGGCCCAGCGGATTGCTCGGTAGGAAATGAGCGCGAAGCGTCCTTCAGGGGTCTCCTCCCCGGCTCGCCGGGCGCTCCCCACGCGTCTCGGGAGCCGGGTGGCGTACTTCACTCCGGCAGCCATCATCCTCGTCTTCCTACTGACACTTCCTTTGTTCCTGCGTACTGACTATGTGAGTCTCTTCACGAAGATCATCATCTTCGCTCTCCTGGCGATGAGCCTCGACCTGGTGTTCGGGTACTCGGGTTTGTGGTGTTTTGGGCAGGCGGGTCTGTTCGGTGTTGCCGCGTACACCGTCGCCATTCTGGTCGTCAAGGTGGGAATCACCAGCTTCTGGATCGTGGCTCCTTGTGCTGTGGGGGTGGCGGTCATAACAGCCGCCCTCTTCGGCGTGCTCGGACTGCGCTCCAAAGAGATCTACTTCATGCTAATCACGTTCGCCTTTGGCCAACTGATCTACGTGGCCGTATACACCACGTCCAAGTACACGGGCGGGTCGAACGGCCTTACGGGCATCTCATACCCGGATCTGGGCTTTGCCGTTCACTTCAACGAAAGGAGCTACTACTACTTCACGCTGGTGGCGGTCGTGATCGCAGCCATCCTGCTCTATAAGATCATCAAGTCCCCGTTCGGGTATAGCCTTATGGGCATCCGGGACAACGAGATCAGGGCCAAGTCACTCGGATATAACACGTGGGCCAGGCGGTTCATAGCCTTCATCTTGAGCGGGTTCTTCGCCGGCGTGGCCGGCGTCCTCTACGTGTACTACCGGAACAACATCGCGCCCAGCGACGTGGGTCTGGATTACTCCGGTCTGGTAATCATGATGGTGATCATCGGCGGCGTAGGCACCCTGTGGGGGGGTGTGGTCGGCAGCGCGGCGATCCTGTTCCTGCAGTACTTCGTAAGCCTGTACACGACGCAACGGTGGCCGCTGATCCTGGGTTGTTTGTTCATCGCGGCCGTGTTCCTTGCCAAGGACGGGATCTATCCCCGCTTTACAAAGTGGTGGAAGCGGGTCTGCCGATATGAGACGAACGGAGGCAATGGAGGCGGTCAAGACATGCGCGGGAAACCTGGCGGGGATACCTACCAGAGGGTTGCCACTCTGTTTAGGGGGGCCAGCCGCAACGACGCCGGCAACGGGGAACGAGACGAAGCGACGTCGGAAGTCACGTCTTCGGACGGTTAGGGATTCCGATGGCCGAGATGCTCAGAATCGACAATGTGACCCAGGCCTATGGCGGTCTCACCGTGCTCCACGGGATCAGTTTCACGGTTGCGGTCGGAGAGAAGGTGGGTCTAATCGGGCCCAACGGGGCCGGCAAGACCACAGCGCTGAACGTGATATCGGGTCTTCTCCCCTCCGTATCCGGCCGCGTCTGCCTTGCCGGCCAGGACATTACCAAGCTCCCGGTGCATCGCAGGATCGCGCTGGGGATGGGCCGTAGCTTCCAAATCACTAGCCTCTTCCCTGAGCTGAGCATCCTGCACAATGTTCTCCTGGCCCTGCTCGGGGTCCAAAAGTCGAGCTACCACATGCTGCGCAGCATCACCTCCTTCAAGCCGGTGAACGCCGCGGCGAAAGAGCTGCTCGACTCGATCGACCTGTGGCAGGCGCGCGACTGTCTTCCCTCAGAGATCTCCTATGGACAGCAGCGACGCCTCGAGCTCACGCTGGCGCTTGCCTCCCGGCCCAAAGTCCTCCTACTGGACGAACCGAGCGCCGGCCTCTCGACCGAAGAGTCCGCCGGCCTCGGCAAGATGCTGCGGTTGCCGACCTACGAGAATGTGGCCATTCTCCTTGTAGCCCATGACATGGATCTTGTCTTCGGGGTGGCGGATCGCATCCTGGTGCTCTATTACGGAACGATTTTCGCGGAGGGCACCGCCGAGCAGATCCAGAGAAACGACAAGGTGAGGGAGATTTACTTCGGCTCGGAGGCGTACCGTGCTTGAGCTCGCGGGCGTCGATACGTACTACGGCCAGACTCAGATCTTGAGGAAGGTCTCGTTGAGCGTGGAAGAGGGCAAGATAGTCACCTTGCTTGGACGCAACGGCATGGGCAAGACCACCACTGTGCGCTCGATCATGGGGCTGACACCTGCCCGAGCCGGCTCCATCACCTTTGAGGGCCAAGACATCACTCGTCAGAAGCACTTCCGCATCGCCCGCCTGGGGCTGGCTCTTGTGCCGCAAGGCCGCCAAATCTTCGCCTCGCTCAGCGTGAGAGAGAACCTCACTATGGGCATGCGGGGGAAGGGGTTCTCCCTGGAAGACATCTACGAGTACTTCCCGATCCTGCGAGAACGGGCGAAGCACAGAGGCAACCAGCTCAGTGGGGGTGAGCAACAGATGCTGGCTATAGCTCGTGCCCTGCTTGCTAATCCGAAGCTGATTCTGTTGGACGAGCCCTCCGAAGGCCTCGCTCCCCGAATCGTGGAAGAGGTGGGCCGAATCGTTCTGAGGCTCAAGGAGATGGGATTGTCGGTTCTAGTCGTGGAGCAGAACGTCTCACTGGCTTTGGGTGTCAGCGACTACGCCTACGTCATGCACCGAGGGGAGATCGTCTACCGGGGAGCGACCGCGGAGTTAGCAAGGAACGACGCAGTCCAAGCCGAGTACATCGGGGTCTCCAGATTGGGGCGAGGCGAGGACTGACCCTGTGGAAAGGAGAAGAGGCCAAATGCACCAGATCGACTTTTCCAAGTACAAAGACGTGCCTCCCTACATGTTCATCCCCTTCGCGGAAAACACCATCATGGACATGTCCTATCACGAGAGATGGGACATACCGGACAAGATCGGCATCACTGTGGCCCCCGTGGGCGCCTTCGTGAAGCGCGACCAGAACCCCTACCAGCCCTACACCCCTGAGGAGATCATCAAGGAATGCATCGAATCGGTCGAGGCGGGCGCCTGTGGAGTGCATATCCATGTGCGCGACCAGGAGGGCAACCCATCCTCCGACCGCACGATGACGCTCCAGGTGGTCAACGCTCTCAGGGAGCGTTTCGGCGACACCATCTATATCGAGGGCGAGGTCAACACGGGTCCCGACTTCGAGACGATGATGCAGCCGCTCGTCGAGGACTACCTGGAGAATGCGGCGGTCAATTGCATGGCCGACTTCATCGGCGATGCCCTCTTCTGTCTGCCGCCTCAGAGCTGCCGGGCCACCGCCGAGGTGATCCAGGCCTGCGGCAAGAAGGTGACTCTGGCCATATACAACGCAGGCGATATTGACAACACCTACCGGTGGATCATCAAACCGGGCATCGTCAAGTCTCCGTTCTGCTGGGGAGTGTGCATCGGAACGCCGGGCGGCGCGCCCATGTATGACCCACTGGGCATGGCCGAGACACTGGTGGGCATCATCCGGCGCATCAGAGACGTGGACCCCTCTGACAAGCCGTTCATCACCGTGTGCCAGGCCGGTAGGGCCTCCTCGTATCTCTCGACTCTAGCCATCCTGCTCGGCTGCAACGTGCGGGTGGGCAAAGAGGACGCCATCCACGTCGTGCCGCACAAGGAAGACAAGATCGTCTCCTGCAAAGAGGCCGTGGAGCAGCACGTGGCTCTGGCCCGGCTGCTCGGCCGGGAGCCCATGACTGCGGCTGAATACCGGGTGGCGAACGCCATGGCTCCCTACGAGTACAAAGGCGTCTACTCATGAACCGGGTCAAAGACAAGGTAGCCATCGTCACCGGCGCAGCCAGCGGCATGGGTGAGGCTTCGGCCCGGCTGCTGGCCCAAGAGGGAGCCAAGGTCGTCATTTCCGACATCAACGAGGTGGACGGCCACAGGATCGCCAGAGAAATCGTCGAGCAGGGAGGCACTTCTGTCTTCATGAAACATGACGTGGCCAGCGAATCTGACTGGCAGCGCGTGATGGCCGCCACCGTCGAACAGTTCGGCCGAGTGGACGTGCTCGTGAACAACGCTGGTGTCACCGTCAACAAGGATATCGAGGAGACCACACTGGAAGAGTGGCGCTGGGTGATGAGCGTGAACCTGGACGGCGTGTTCCTCGGGGTGAAGTACGCGATCGGCGCCATGAAGCGGACCGGCGGTGGTTCGATTATCAACATCTCGTCGGCTGGAGGGATCGTGGGCCAACTGTGGGCCGCGGCATACAACGCGAGCAAGGGCGGGGTGAGGTTGCTCACGAAAGCCGCTGCCCTGGAGTGCTCGAAGGCGGGACGGGATTACGACATCCGGGTCAACTCCATCCATCCGGGGTGTGTCCACACCGGACTCTTAGAGCCGTTGCTGAAGAAGAAAGAAATGGCGGACATCATCAACAGCCTCCACCCAGTGGGGCATCTAGGAGAGCCAGAGGACATAGCCTACGCAGTCCTGTACTTGGCCTCGGATGAGTCCAAATTCGCCACGGGATCCGAACTCGTGGTCGACGGAGGGTACACCGCTCAATAGAGGCAGACCGTCCGCTGGCCGGATGCCGGCTAGTAAGAGGGAGAACGGCATGAAGAAGCTGATCAACGATCCCTACGAGGTTGTCGACGATACTCTTGCCGGCATACTGAAGGCATATCCGTTCCACCTACGGCTATGTCGGGAGAGCCGGCGCGCCCTGGTGCGGGCGGACGCGCCAATCAAGGGCAAGGTCGGCATCTGCACGGGGGGTGGATCGGGCCATATACCCCTTTTTCTCGGCTATGTCGGCCCGGGTCTGCTCGATGGGGTCAGTGTCGGGAATGTGTTTTCTTCGCCCAGTGCGGAGGACATGCTGGCTGCCACCAAGGAGGTCGACGGTGGTGCCGGCGTGCTCTACCTTTATGGGAACTACCAGGGCGACATCATGAACTTCGACATGGCCGCGGAGATGGCGGAGGTCGAAGGCATCCGTGTGCAGACCTGCATTGCTAGGGACGACGTAGCTTCGGCTCCACGCCTGGAGATGCAGCATCGCCGCGGGGTAGCCGGAATCTTCTTCTCCTACAAGATCGCTGGAGCCAAGGCCGACACCAAGGCCGACCTCGACGAGGTCAAGGCGATAACCGAACGGGCCATCGTGAATACTTGCACCATGGGTTTCTCCCTTACTCCGTGCATCATTCCCGCCGTAGGGAAGCCCACGTTCACCATCAGTGACGATGAGATGGAACTCGGCATGGGGATCCATGGGGAGCCCGGGATCGAACGCACCAAGATCAAGACGGCCGATGAAGTCGCCACCATCGCGACCCAGAGGATCATCGCCGACCTGCCTTTCAAGTCCGGCGACAAGGTGGCGGTGCTCATGAACGGTCTTGGCGCCACCCCGCCCGAAGAGCTTTTCATCCTCTTCAGCAAGGCCCACGATGTCTTGCGGGACCACAGCATTGAAATCCATCGCGCTTTCGTCGGCGAGTACGCCACTTCCATGGAGATGGCGGGGGCTTCTATCTCGCTCTTCAAGCTTGATGAAGAGCTCATAGAGTTGCTCGATGCTGCGGCGTTTTCCCCCTTCTTGCTGCAGTGGAGCAGAAGATGAACCCTGTGGCGCTTGACGGCGATGCTGTACGCGGGCTGCTACGGAAAGTAGCGGCCGGTCTTGTCCAACATCGCGAGGAGATAGGGGGTTTGGACGCCAAAGTCGGTGACGGCGACCTGGGCATAACGGTCGAGCTGATGGCGAAGGCCCTATTCAGGTTTGCCGAGTCCACGGAAGAGGCCGATCTTGGTCGGCTGCTCGCGCAGTGCGGCATGGCGGTCAATCGGGCGAATCCCTCTACGTTTGCGACCGTCATGGCATCGGGGCTTCTAGGTGGCGGAAGAGCTGTGATGGGTAAGACTTCCGCAGCGATCGACGACTGGGTCGCCATCGGTGAGGCAGCGATCGAGGGCATCAAGAACAGGGGCAAAGCTTCCGTTGGCGATAAGACCCTGCTGGATGCTCTTGTACCGGCTGTGACGGCGCTGAAAGCCGAGCGGGTCAAGGGCAGCAATGAGCGGACGGCGATGTGGGCAGCGGTGCAGGCCTGCGAGGACGGGATGAAAGCTACCGTTGGCATGGTTGCCAAGTTCGGCAAGGCCAGGGTGTTTCAGGAGAGAAGCATGGGCGTTCAGGACGGCGGCGCAACGGCCGTGTACTACATGGTGCAAGCGGCCGCCGAGTACATCGATAGTACATCGATGAGTTGTGAGGGCGCATGCACGACCCGGCCATTGTGGTGGTAGTGGCCAACTACTCGGCGACCGGACTTGAAGGTCAGCCCGGCCTTGCTGGAAACGGAGGTGGGATCGATGCTCATCAGTTGGACTACACGAGAATCGGCTGAAGTGTTTCAGTTGCCCGGCCGCGACTGGCTGCTCTGTATGGGGCCGGGCATCGGCGACGTGCAGAACCTCACGGTGGGGCTCTCCATATTCCCGCCTGGGTCGGCGCCGCCCGGGCACGTTCATGATGCTGAAGAGGAAGTCATCTACGTAGTAAGCGGACACGGGGAGCTGCGCACGTCAGAAGGTTCCGTGCCGCTGGAACCAGGAACCTGCGTCTACGTACCCAGTGGTCTGCGCCACGCTACCGCCTCCTACGGCCCAGAGTCGTTGGAGCTGGTCACGGCCTTTTCGCCGCCTGTGGTCCCCGGCTCTTATGAGGCAACGCAGCAATAGGTGGCGAACAAATGAAAGCATGTTCGCTCAGTATCAGCGAGCTCGAAGCCATCGCTCGACAGGGACGGCGTCTTATCGTACAAACGGTAGTGCACGCCAACGGCGGTCACCTGGGCGGGCCCCTGTCCGCCTTTGACATCCTCACTGCGCTCTATTTCCGGATCTTGAACATCCGACCGCAGGAGCCCGACTGGCCCGATAGGGACCGGTTCATCCTCTCTAAAGGGCATGCCTCGATCGCCCTGTACACAATCCTCGCCTTGCGTGGCTACTTCTCGGTCGAGGAGCTTTCGACCTTCGACGCCATCGATTCCAGACTTCAGGGGCATCCGGACATGACGGTGACTCCCGGAGTCGACATGTCGAGTGGCTCGCTGGGCCTTGGTTTTTCGGCGGGCATCGGGATCGCGCTGGGAGCCAGGCTGGCAGCCAAGACGTTCAAGACCTGGGTGATGCTGGGCGACGGTGAATGCAACGAGGGCATCGTCTGGGAAGGAGCCCATGTGGCGCAGCGCTATGCCCTCGACAACCTCATCGCCATCGTGGATCACAACGGACTCCAGCAGTTCGGATGGCGTGGCGCAGATGGAACGGACCGTCTACCCCCCTACCTAGGAAGTGAACTGAAGGACCGGTGGGCCGCCTTCGGATGGAAGGTGCTCGAGACCGATGGCCATGACATGGCCGCCGTGATCGACGTTCTCGAGGCGGCGCGGGAGCCCGGGGGTAGGCCGGTCATCGTGATCGCTCACACGGTGAAGGGCAAGGGGGTTTCCTTCATGGAAGGCAACTACCTCTGGCACAGCCGAGTCCCCGACGATGAGGAAGTTGCGGCCGCGCTCGAAGAACTGAAGGACCCGGTGAGTGTTAGGGAGGAGGATCGCGGATGAGCCTTCCGGCCCGCAAACCGCTGAGAGTGGCCTTCGGAGAAAGCGTGGCCGAGATGGCCGAGAAGGATCCCCGCATCGTCATGCTGGACGGGGATGTAGGCGTTTCCACCCGGGCCGATATCTTCGAGGCCTCCTGCCCACAGAGGTTCTTCCAGATGGGGATCGCGGAACAGAACATGCTCGCCGTGGCCGCTGGCTTCGCGACCGTCGGCTTCATTCCTTTCGTGAGCACGTTTGCCTGCTTCGCAGTGGCCCGGGCGCTCGACTCCATCCGCGTTCTTATCGCTCAGCCCAAGCTAAACGTCAAGATCGCTGGGGGCTACGCGGGGCTCCTAGCCGGGAAGACGGGTAAGACCCATCTGATGTTCGATGATGTGTCGATCATGCGGGCGATGGCCAACATGGCAGTAATAGCGCCGGCGGACGAGATGGAAACACGGCAGGCGATTCAGACTGCGGTTGAGATCGATGGCCCCGTCTACCTGCGAATCACGCGGGAAACCTCTCCCCTACTTTTTGACTCCACCTACCGATTCGAGTTCGGCAGAGGGGTCGTCGTTCGGGACGGCAAAGACGTATCGCTCGTGACCACAGGTGTCCAGACCGGTCGAGTCGTAGAGGCGGCGGAAATCCTTTCCCAGCAGGGCGTCAACGCCCTGGTGTTGCACCTGCCCACGATCAAGCCGTTCGACTCGGATGCAATCATCGAGGCCGCAAGAGCCACAGGCTTCGTCATCACGATAGAAGAGGGCACAGTCGTCGGAGGACTTGGTGGGGCCGTCGCAGAGACTCTTGCAGATAGATTTCCCGTCACTGTCAAGCGTTTGGGCATACCGGACGTTTTTGGAGAGAGCGGAGCGGACGAAGCTCTGCTTGAGAAGTACCGCCTATCCGCATCCAAGGTTGCCGAAGACGTGTTGATGTTGCTGGGAGCGGCACGACGACGATAGCGGCCGATGACGGTCCAGCGTTCCCGATGGGAGAGTCAAGCGTGCCCAAAACGACAGACGGGGCCTTGCATAGGGCGGCACGTCTGGTGGGAGGTCGGACGGACGTGGAAAAAGAAAACGAAAGCACCATACCAGCACAGCTTTCACGCAAGGACGCAAGAAAGAAGCAGTGGGTCAGTCGCACTAGTAGCGAGCGGCAGGCTGAAATCGCCGATGCCACGTTGCGATTGATCGCGCGCCACGGCCTCCAGGGAACCACAGTTTCCCGTATTGCCAGGGAAGTCGGCATGGAGCCGCCCTCGCTCTATGCGCACTTCTCCAGTCGGCAGGACATGCTGCTCGCGGCCTTTGACCTGATGTGCGATCGAATCGACACGCATCTGAGTCTACCGACCGAGCTGAACGTACTTGAACGCTTACGCAGGCTCGGCGAGACCCATTCAATGCTCATCTCAGGTGAGTTCGACGGCTTCGTTCTGCCGACGTTCGAAATCCTCACTGCGCCCGGCGATACCGGCCTTCGTGAAGTCTCCAGCCAGAGACAGCTTGTGACGCTCGACACCCTGGCGGGTTTGGTGGAGGAGGGCAAGCGCCAGGGAACAATCCGTCCAGACATGGATTCTCGGATTGGTGCCTACCAGATGATGCTTCTCTTCTGGGCTGAGGACGTGACAAGACTGATGGGGATTGATGAGTTCGTGTCAGAGGGCTTTTCCGGGAGAATCCTCGACCTCTTCCTGCGTGACATGGCAGCCACGCCGGATCTTGTTTCTGCCGGAGGCGCTGAAGCAGACGCGGAGGGCTCCGCTACACCAGGTTCACGGCGAGACGCCGAGAATGCCTGACGCCCCTTCAAAGCTGGGTAGAACCGAACTCCATGGCCTCGGTCCAAGCAGTGTGGCAAGAACACCGGCTCTAGTTTGGGCGCGCCTCTGACGTTGCATTTGGGGAGTTGGTGGCGGGCCGAAAGACCGCCTTCCAGGTGACATGAACCCTATCGAAAGGACACGGCACATGATAGCTGACACCAGAACCAGGGAATATCAAGCGCGGGCCATGAAGGTAATGCCTGGGCCACAAAGCAACCTTCGCATGCCCATCAACATCAGACCTACATTCATCGAACGGGGGCAGGGGTCTCACCTGTGGGATGTTGATGGTAACGAGTACATAGACTACATGATCGCCGCAGGGCCAGGGATACTTGGACAGAGCAACCCCGAATTCATTGACGCTATGAAGGCCCAACTAGACAAGCTGCTCTACTCAGTTTCGGGAGCTTCGCAGACGCCTATGGAAGTCGATCTCGCCGAGAAACTCGTGCAGACTATTCCATGCGCGGAGAAAGTCAGATTCCTGCTATCCGGAACTGAGGCAGTGCAACTGGCCATAAGATTGGCTAGGGCATATACGGGGCGCCGGTACTTCATACGTTTTGAGGGAAGCTACCATGGCTGGTTGGACAATGTCCTTGGAGGACTGGTTCATGACAACCCGGCGGACAACCCTTTCCCATACGAAGGAGAAGGCGATTCCCTGGGAACGGCCGGGCGAGATCCTTCCGCCTTCGAGCAGTGCTTCTACCTGCCATACAATGATATTGAAACGCTCGAACAAGTGCTTGACAGGAGGGGTCACGAGGTTGCAGTGATTCTCGTTGAGACCATTCAGGCTAGTGGGGTCATATGCCCCAAGCCCGGCTACCTAGAGCGCGTCCAGGCACTGTGTGAAAAGTACGGCATACTTCTTTGTTTCGATGAAGTAGTCACTGGTTTTCGTGTCGCGCTGGGAGGGGCCCAGGAACTCTTGGGCATAACCCCGGATCTGGCCATCTATGGCAAGGCGGTGTCGGGTGGTCTCCCATTGGCAGTGCTGGCTGGTCGAAGCGATGTGATGGATCTGTTGCTGGGATCCAAGGTAGTGGGTGCCGGTACATTCAACGGTTACCCTCTTGGGGTATCTGCAGCGTTGGCCACGATGGAGATCCTGCAACGAGATGACGGTGCCATATACCGTAGAATAGATGACGTGCAAGCCAAGCTTGTTGGGGGATTGGCAGAGATCATCAAGCGCCACGGAGTAAAAGCTTTAATAAACAGCGTTAGGGGTATTCTCACCGTTCATTTTACTGATAAAGAAGTAGTCTGGAGTATGAAGGATGTCACACCAGCCGAAACACAGATGTCTCATAAGTTTCGTCTCTGTCTAGCCAATGAGAATATACTTATTCTTTTTGGCGGACGCTGGCTAATCAGCGCCGCTCATACTGATGAAGACGTAGATAGAACGCTTGAATGCGCAGATAGAGCGGTGGCACGCCTATATTTATAGAGAGACATATTCGGGATAAATATACAATTACTCTGTGACGGAAACAATTATGCATCGCCTGTTAGCACAGCTCGTGGCCAGGCCGGGCGCCTGCTACACGGGACAGAGCAGCTATGAACACGTCGCTTTCCAAGACACGCCACAAGCCGCTGGTGGGTAGAAGGTTGTTTGGTCCGCTACGGCTTGCCCTCATCGGCCACCGGTATGTTGCCGAGAAACAGCAAGCCTTCACCAACCACTACCTCAAGGAAGGCATCTTCTGCGGTAATTGTGGCGCTAAGCTCGGCACCATGAATCCCGAAACCGCATCGGGGCCAGATGTCACCACTTCTTCTGCCTTGGTCGCCTGTATGACCCGTAAAGCTCCACGCAGGACGTCGTGCTCATCGATGCGGACCCGGCTATCCGACTCTTCAATCAGGCCTCTTCGAGAAGCTGATCGTCTCCGACACCGGGTCCGTGAAGCACGAGCTGGCCGAACCTTTCAAGTTGCTCCTCGATCCGGCGTTCCGCAGCTGACCTCGCCCATAGGGCGATGAAAAGTGCGTTTGAGCAGGGGAAAGCAGCGATTCAGCGCGAAGGCGCCGTGTGCCTATGGGATTTGAGGCCCGAAAAGGGGCTAGGAAGCCTTGGATGCGGGCC
>JAJFUK010000180.1 GCA_021372435.1 Actinomycetes bacterium
GTCTCCGAGCTCACCCAGGCCATCCAGACCTACATCGACGGCTACAACCAGCGCGCCCGTCCGTTCGTGTGGACCAAGCCTGCGGATGAGGTGCTGACCAAGGCCAGGAAACCACAAGGTATTTTCGGAACGGAGCACTAGGAGGCTGCCGAAAAACGAAGCCACGGCCGCCAAGACACACCGGCCGGCGCGATAGGGCGTCGTCGGTCGCGCAAATAGCGCTGCTGTTCGCGCTTCCTGCGTTCTTCTCTCGCCCGTAGCCATCGCGCCCTGACGGCGCAGCGCCGTTTTTCAGCAGCCTGCTGGCGGGGCCACGAGCGCGACTGAGAAAGCCCGTCATGCCGTCCAGTGCGGACCCGGCCGCTGCGCCTTCATTGTGGATCGAGTAGTAAGACGAAAAGAGGCTGTCGGTGAAAGTCGAAGACATCAAGAAAGTAGCGGTATTCGGAGCCGGCACCATGGGTCCGGGGGTGGCCCAGACCTTCGCGGCCGCCGGATACGCGGTGGCGATGTACTCGCGGAAGGCGGAGACACTGGAAAAGGCGATGACGATGGTGAGGGCCAATTTCGCCACCCTCATCGCGCACGGCGCGGCCACCCCGGATGTCGCGGAGGAAGCCGTCGCCCGTATCGAGCCCACCCAGAGCCTGGAAGAGGCCGGCAAAGACGCCGACTTCGTCCTGGAGACCATCGCCGAGAACAAGGAGGCCAAGAAGCAGCTCTATGGTGAACTGGAGACCGTCTGTCCGGAGCGGACCATCTTCGCGAGCAACACCTCCAGCCTCAACATCTTCGAGCTGCTGCCTACTGGACTCCAGACCCGGAGTGCATGCGCCCATTTCTTCACGCCGGCGCACATCATCCCTCTGGTCGAGGTGGTTCCGGGTCCCGAGACCACTCCTTCGACCATGGAGGTCACCGTCGCGTTGATGAAGGCCTGCGGCAAGAGCCCGGTGGTCATGAAGAAGTTCGGTTCGGGTTTCATCGTCAACCGCATCCAGCGGGCCATCGGCGAGACGGCCATGGACATGGTCGAAGAGGGCCTGGTGGAGCCCGAAGAGATCGATGTCGCGGTGAAGACCTCGCTCGGCATCCGTCTCCCCATCGTCGGGGTCATGCAGACCTTCGATTTCCAAGGTCTGGATATGCTGCTCGCCTACCAGCAGAACGTCGGCAAGGTCTACTCTTTCGTCGAAGATCGAGTGAGACAGGGGGCGTACGGCGCCAAGAGCGGACGCGGCATATACGACTACCAGGGTAGGAGCGAGGTAGAGATCCTTAGGAAACGGGACGAACTGTATCTGAAGATGCTCGACTACCTGAAGGAGATAGGGGCGTTCGAGCCTGTGTGACAAACGCTGCGCAAAGGAAGACGGTGATATGAGCGACCCCACGAAGTACGCCAAGCTGCTCGAGCCTGGGCAGATCGGCAAAGTCAAGACGCGCAACCGCATCTACAAGTCGGCCGCGGGCATGCATACCTTCCATGAGACCGAACTCGAGATGAACGAGAACACGCTCGGTTTCTACGATGCCTTGGCCCGCGGAGGGGTGGGGATCGTCTCGGTCGAGGCTCCGACCCTGGACTATCCGCAAGGGTGTCGCTGGCACTTCCGCTATCGGATGGACGACGACAAGTACATCCCTGGGATGAAGCAACTCGTCGACCTGATCCACGGTTACGGGTGCCCGACCTTCATGCAGATGGAGCACGACGGACCGTGGCAGAACCCCCTGTTCGACAACCATCCGGCCACCTATGAGGGGCCGCCCATCGCCGCTTCCCCAGTCAATATCCCCAAGCCGGGCGACTTCCACCGTGATGTACCTCGACCGCTCAGCGTCCCCGAGATACAGGAGATCACCCAGAAGTACATCGATGCCGCCGAGCGCGCCCAGAAGGCCGGGTTCGACGGGGTCGACCTCAACATGGCGAGCAGCCACATCGTGCACAATTTCCTCTCGCCGTTCTGGAACCGGCGGGACGACGAGTACGGAGGCACGCAGAAGAAGCGGGCCAAGTTCATGCTCGACATAATCACCGGCATCAAGGAACGTTGCGGAGTGGACTATCCCGTCGTCGTCTGTCTAAACGGGTTCGAGAGCGGCTACTGCATCGGTGTGGACGACGACAAGTGCCTCACGCACGATCTGGCCACAGAGAACATGAAATGGGCGGTCGAAGCGGGCGCGGACGCGGTGATGGTCCGCAGCCACTGGTTGGGCCTGCATGTCCCCGGTTTTCTGCCCGACTACATGTTCTATCCCGAGGCTCAGGTCCCCGTCGACAGCATGCCGCCCCAGTACTACTGGAAAGGCAACGGGCGGGCGGCCATGAGGCTGATGGCCGAGGAGTACAAGAAGTTGCTTGGAGTGCCCATCATCCTCATCGGCTACATGACTCCCGAGTTGGGCGAGAGGGCCTTGGAAGGTGACCGGGCCGATTTCATCGGCATGAACCGCCCCCTCATCTGCGACCCGGACCTGCCGAACAAGCTGGCCGCCGGCCGGCCGGAGGATATCCGCCTATGCACCCGGTGCGGCACCTGTCTCGACCAGACCGAATCTTTCCTGCGTAAGTGTCGCGGCAACGCCGCGCTTGGCTACGGTTATCAGAATCTCGGCACGGCCGCCACCAAGAAGAAGGTCCTGGTCGTAGGCGGCGGGCCTGCCGGCATGGAGGCCGCGCGGGCCTCGGCCCTGCGCGGCCACGAGGTGACCCTGGTCGAGAAGAGCACGAGGCTCGGGGGACTGGTGCCGTTGGCCGGGCTCATCAAGGGTCTTGAGCTGGAAGACCTGCCCGGTCTCCTCAACTGGTTCAAGCGGCAGCTGAAAGAGCTGGGAGTGAAGGTCGAACTCGGCAAAGAAGCGACGGCCGAGAACATCCAGGCGAGCAAGCCGGACGTCGTCATCCTGGCCACTGGTGGCATCCTGAATGCTCCCGAGGTGGAAGGCGAAAAGAGTAAGGTGGTCACCACTCCCGAGTTGCATAAGCAGGTCAAGCCTTGGCTGCGGCTGTTCGGGTCGCGCATGCTCGGGTTGGCGACCCATCTGTACCTTCCGATGGGCAAGAAGGTCGTAGTGATCGGGGCCGGTCTGCACGGACTGGAGGTGGCTGAATTCCTGGTCAAACGCGGCCGGGTCGTCACGATCGTCGAGCCCACCGACAAGGTCGGCGAAGGGGTGATCGACTTCCGTCTGGGCTTGGCCATGGACTGGTTCGACCGCAAAGGCGTGAGGATCATCACCAAAGCCCAGAAGATCAAAGTCACGGGTCACGGCCTTTCCTACGAAGACGAACAGGGGATCAAGCACGAGATCGAGGCCGATACCGTCATGCCCACGGCGCCGCTTCTTCCCAACGACGAGCTGTACAGGGCCCTCGAGGGCAAGGTGCCCGAGCTGTATCTGATCGGCGACGGCAAGGAAGCGGGCATGATCGTACACGCCATCCGGTCGGGCTATCACACGGCGAAGGCTATCTGACACAAGGAGAGACACATGGCGGAACAACCCGGCTACGAAGAGCTGCTCAAGAGACTCGAAGAGACCGAGCGGCGTCTGGCCAAGACCGAGCGGAATGCCCAGATCGCCCGCGATTGGGTGGAGATATCGAATCTTCACGGGCGCTACAACCACCTCTGTCTGGGACACTACTGGGACAAGATCGTAGATGAACTCTTCGCCCAGAAGACGCCTGGGGTCAAGGTCGAGATCGTCGAAAGCGGCGTGTTCCACGGTCTGGAGGGCGCGCGCAGGGTGTTCGTCGACATGCTCGGCAAGCTCTACAACTACGAGGGCAACTGCGCCATCCACGAGCTCACGACGCCCATCATCCAGATCCAGCCCGATATGAAGACGGCCAAGGGGATGTGGTTCCACATCGGCTTGAACACGTTCCTGGACCCGGTGAAGGGCGTCATCCCGATCTGGCAGGTGATCAAGTACAACCACATCTTCGTGAAAGAAGACGGGCAGTGGAAGTTCTGGGACTACCGCGCCCATCTGCTCATCCGCAGCTCGTACGAGAAGGGGTGGGTTGACGAGCCGGTGATCCAGGGCAGCGCGATCCAAGGGGCTCAGCCGGAGAACGCCCCCAAACCCGACGAGCCGACGAGCTTCCACGAGCCGTATGCCGGTCGCCACGGCAATCACTCCGGCCGTCCGCTGCCGCCGGAATACGTCGATCTAGACACGTTCTGAGTCCGGTTCCACGGCCCGCGGGACCACGCACGGACGGGCGGGCGGGCGGGCCCGGTCTTTCCCGACGGGGACCGGCACCTGCCGGCATACGTAGGGCCGGCGTTCCATCTAGGCTTTATCCGACCATGTACCGGCCGCGACCAGGAGGAGGATCCGGTGGCCATTAAGACCCCCCAGCAATACATCGAGAGCCTGAGAGACGGCAGGGTCGTCTATTTCGACGGCGAAATGGTGCCCGATGTCACCGCCCACCCCGTGTGCAAGATCACGAACGACTGGGTGGCGATGGACTACATCATGAACAACGACCCCCGGTATCAGGACCTGCTGACCGACATCGACCAAGACGGCGAGAGGGTGAGCTTCGCCCTGCAGCCCCAGCGCACGAGCGAGGACCTGCTCCGTTTGCGGGAAGTGGTCAAGTTGTGGGCCCGGGTGTGCTTCGGCAAGCCCTCCGGGGCCAAGTTCGTGGCGAAAGACGGCCTGAACGCCGTGACCGTGGTCGCTCCCCGCGTAGACAAGAAGTACGGCACCAGCTATGCCGCCAATGTCGAGGCCTACCGGCAGCACCTTCAGAAGAACGATTTATCGTTCGCCATGGGCCTCACCGACATCAAGGGCGACCGCAACCTCCGTCCCTCGCAGCAGGTGCAGCACAAGGACTTCTACGTGCGTATCGTCGAGGAGCGGCCGGACGGCATCATCGTGAGGGGGGCGAAGACCCACATCAGCCAGGCGCCGGCCTGCAACGAGATCCTCGTCGCTCCCTGCCGGGCGATGCAGGAGGACGACGCCGCCTATGCGGTGGCCTTCGGCATACCCCTCAACACGCCGGGGATCACCATGATCTGCGCTCAGCCGGAGATCGGCGAAGAGGCGGACCTCTTCGACCATCCCATCTCGAAGGCCGTCTACATAAACGACGCCACCATCATCTTCGACAACGTCTTCGTGCCTAACGAGAGGGTCTTCCTCAAGGGCGAGTGGGAGTTCGCCGGTCAGGTGGCCTACATGTTCGCCAACTTCCATCGCTTGAGCGCCGAGACCTACAAGGCCATGGAACTGGAGCTGTTCACAGGGGCGGCCGCCTTGATGGCCGAGTACAACGGCGTCGAGAAGAAGGCCCACGTCCGGGACAAGCTCACCTGGCTGGTCATGTACACGGAGGCCGTGGAGACGCTGGGCAAGGCGGCCGTGGAGCACTGTGTAAGCGAGCCGGGCTCCGATCTGGTCTACCCGAACCCCATGATCGCCAACATCTGCAAGTTCTACTTCGCCGACAACTGGCATCAGGCGACCAAGTACATCCAGGACATCGGCGGAGGCATCATCGTGACCGCTCCGTCCCATAAGGACTACCTCAACCCTGAGACGCACGATCTCATGGAGAAGTACTTCGCGGGGAGCGCGCGGACGTCCACCGAGAACCGGCTGCGTATGGCCAAGCTGGTGCGTGACCTGACCTCCTGCTACGAGGACGTCCTCACCATCCATGCTGAAGGTTCCTTGGAAGCCCAGAAGCTGTCGATCATCCAGTTGGCCGACTGGGGCCGTTACAAGGCCGCGGCTATGCGGGCCGCCGGCATCCCGGAAGCGAAGGAGAACCCGCTTTTTGCCGGCCTTCCCCAGTTCCCGCCTGACCTGTAGACCTTGGAATTCGATGGATGTTCTCTTGTTCGCCGGTTTCCTAGGTTCCGGCAAGACCACGCTGATCCTGTCCCTGGCCAGACGCGCGGCGGCGTCGGGTTCTAGGATTTGCGTCATCGTGAACGAGATCGGCGAAGTCGGCATCGACGGTGAAGCGCTGCGGATGGGCGATCTGGAGGTGAGGGAGCTTACCGCCGGGTGCATCTGCTGCCAGATCGGTCCTGATCTCGTGCGCACGCTCCGGAACCTGGAGGAGCGTTACCAGCCCGGTCTGGTCATCATAGAAGCGTCGGGCGTGGCTACGCCTGGGGGGGTGTTGGAAGCCCTGCATCACTATCCGGTCAAGAGCGTCACCGGCATCCAGACGGTCACCGTGGTCGACTCGACCCGCTTCGTGGCGCTGCGCGAGGTCCTCACCCCCCTTATCGAGGCGCAGATACGCGGAGCCGACCTTATTGTCGTCACCAAGGTGGACGAAGCGACCGGCGCGGAGGTCGAAGCCGCGAAAAAGGCCGTGGAACTCCTGGCACCGGGGATCCCGGTGTTTGCGGTCGATGCCACCGATGACGCAACCCTGGCGGTTCTCGCGGCCGGACTGATCCCGGAGGAAGTACGGGCGTGAGCGACGGACTTCACGACTTCACCCTGCCCTCCCGCGGGCGGGGAGAGACCCCGGCCTCGACGCCGAGGCTCCTGGAGCCGTACGGCGCCCGGGTGGTCCTGCAGCCGGCGCAGCAGGAGTTGGATGCCGAGATGTTCCTTAAGGCCCTGTTGGAAGACGTGGCCTCAGCTTGTCTGGTCGGAGGCGCGTCGGTCATCGGTCATCTGAAGTGCCTGGTCCAGGCGGGCGATAGACGCTGGTTCTGCAATCTGACGTCGACACGGTCCGGTGCTGCCTGCCGGGGGGAGGGGGATGGGCGTCTGTCGTTGCAGGACGGTGCCCGCCTCGATCTCGCGGTGCTCGTCTACGGATTGCCTGCTTCGACGATCGACGGGCTCGTCGGTGACGCCCTACGAAGCCTGCTGGAGCCTCTGGGGATCTCTTGGTCGAAGAACATGCCTTCGGTCGTTCACGCTTCGGCCGGACGGTAGGTCTGCGCTGCTGAGGGGAGTCCGCCGGCCGGCGGCCGTCCAGACGGCCATGGAGCACGAGCGCAAGAAACGGGCCGATCACGAACGCCGGGGAAGGAGGAATAGTTGTTACGGTTCTTGTCTCCGATCGAACAACCGTCTCTACTAAAGGGGTGTTGTCATGGGTGACAGACTGAAGGGCAAGGTGGCCGTGGTGACGGGCTCCGGAGGTCTCGGGATCGGCCAGGGGTGCGCGCTGGCGATGGCCCGGGAAGGTGCTCACCTGGTGGGCTGCAACCGTGACCCGGGCCACGCCGCGGAGACCGAAGCCCTCATCAAAGGCGAGGGACTGTCGTACGAGACCTTTCTGGCCGATCTCACTGATCCCGCCGCCAACGAGGCCCTCATGGCCTTCGCGGCCCAGAAGTTCGGCGGCATCGATATCCTCGTCAACTCGGCGGCGATCGTGGAGTTCGCTCCCATCGCGGAGATGGACTACGAGAAGCACTGGCGGCGGACGATCACGGGGGAGCTCGACATCGTCTTCCTGGGTGTCAAGGCGGCTTGGCCGTACCTCGTAGAGAGCGGCCACGGCTCGATCATCAACATGGCCTCTGCCAACTCGTACGTGTCGCTGCCGGGAGCGGGCGCCACCGCTCACTGCGCCACGAAAGGGGGAGTGCTGGCCATGACCAGGCAGCTCGCGGCCGAAGGCGCTCCATACAACATTCGGGCCAACTGCATCTCGCCTGCCCTTATCGTGACCACGCATACCAAGCATCGTCTCGAGACGGAGCCCGGTTTCGAGGAGATGGTGCTCAGGGGGTTTTTGATCAAGCGGCTCGGGCGGCCGCTGGATGTCGGCTACGCGGCCGTGTATCTGGCTTCCGACGAATCCAGTTGGGTGACGGGCACCGACATCCGGGTAGATGGCGGCGCGACGTCCATCTGAGCACTCGATTCAGAATGTGAAGCCGTGCCGTCCGGGGCGGACTCGACGGCCGCGGCCGCCCTACAGCGGCGTATCGATGACTCGAAGCAAAGGAGGAGAACATGGAGCTCCCTCGGATGCAACTGAGGTCCGAGTTCCTTTACAGAGCCAGGATCGAGGTAGAGGGCTTCTACGAGGTCGGCGAGACTTTCCGGGGCATGCGCACCATCGTGAGGGTGAAGGAGGGATGGTTCGAGGGGCCGAAGCTCAAAGGCGACATCCTGCCCGGCACGGGCGACTGGTTCATCATCCGCCCAGGGGGCGTGGCGGAGGGTGACGTCCGTGATGCGTATCGTACCCATGACGGTCATGTCATATACGTGAGCTACCGGGGTATCATCGACATGGCGCCGGAAGTCTGGGCCCGGCTACACGGCGGCGAAGACGTGGACCCCTCGGAGTACTACCTGCGTGGACAGCCGATGTTCGAGACGGCCGTCAAAGACAACCCGTACAGCTGGCTTAACAACATCATCTCGGTGAGTGTGGGAAAACAGGAAGCCATGGGCGTCACATACGACGTGTACCAGATCCTCTGACGGAGAGTGGCGCCGGCAGGATCACGATCCGGCCGGCAAGAGACAAGGAGGCAGTCATGCTCAAATTCATGCTCGCCGCCCAGCGCAGGCCCGACATGACGCGGCAACGCTACTTCTACGAGTGGGGCATCATCCACGTGTCCTTGATGCTTCAGACCCCCTCGGTGATGGACAGCTTCCGCCGCTATGTACAGCACTTCTCGATCGACGGGATCGACAACGACATGCTGATCTACCCGTTGTCGCCCATGGACTGGGACAACATGGCCGACCACGTGGTCGACGACTATGAGGCCATCGGGCTGCCCTTCAAAGACCAGGACTACCCGAACCGGATGCAGCCCCACAAATTCGGCTCCGACAACTTCGCCGTCGAACTGTTGGACTGGGAGACGCTCTACGAGGAACCGGGCTTCTACGCAGGCGGGGTGAAGTTGCTGCACTGGCTCCGCAAGCAGCCGGACCTCTCGTATGATGAGTTCAACGCCCGGTGGCGGAAGCACGGCAGGCAGATGCTGGAGATCGCACCGCGGGGTCTGATCCGCAAGCTGGTCATCGACAAGCATGTGCCGATGGATCCCGCCGTCTTCAAGCGCACCCTCTTCGAGTTCGGCAACGTGGGTCACTACGCGGGGGTGGAGGAGATCTGGTTCCGGACGGTGGAAGACTTGGCCACGTTGCGCAAGGACGCTACGCTCCATCAGGCGCTCCGCGCGGGCTACGATACCTTCGTGGCCGAAGATGACACGTTCTCGATGGTCACCACCGAACGGGTCGTCTACGATTTCATAACCCCGGGGCACATCTCGCCGAAGGCCTCGGTGCTCATCCCGGGTACGCTCGAGTACGCGGTCGACAAGCAGGGCTACACGGGATGGAACATCCCCGGCTGGGACAAAGACCTCTATAAGTAGACACGTCGACGCCTAGGCCCTCATGATCGGCCGGGCGTCACTGTGGCGGGGGGGGGGGGCGGGGCGGC
>JAJFUK010000192.1 GCA_021372435.1 Actinomycetes bacterium
CAGGCTTGTCTGTTCGCGGCCTATCGCAGCCGCAAACGAGCAGGGAGAGAGGCCGCACGCCAGGAGGAAATCGCATGACCGGCAAGGGTTTCCTGCCGGATGCGCTCGACAAGGAGTAGTCAGATGCCCAAGCTTTGTCCCTCGGGCGCCGCGGGCGAGCGGGGAGTACGCAGCAGCCGAAGTGGCGGGCGAGCTCGGCATAGGCGGGGTTGAGGTCGGGCTCGTAGTAGTCGGGGGAACTGACGCCACTGCGTAAGTTGTCGATGACCAAGGCCCGGGGCACCCCACCCAGCGTGGTGAAACAGTGGACGTGGGCATCGAGCCAGCTTCTGAGATCCTCTCCCCAGGTGGCTTCGGCGTAGAGGTAGTTAGAGCAGCCGAGAACGGCCACGAAGATGTGGGCCAGGCCGACCTCCCCGGTGCGACGATTGATGACCGGCACCGTCTGGCCGGCAAAATCGACGAAGAGCTTCTCCCCGGCCTTGTGCTCCTGGCGGAGAACCACGTCGGCTGTCTTGCGCCACCTTCGGTAGCGTTCGCAGAACTGGGTGTAGCCGAGACCGCCCGGATGCTCGGCCTTGTACTCCAGCCAGAGCAATTGCAGGGTGACCCCTTTGCGGGCCAGTTCCCGGTGCATCTTCTCCGGATCAGGCTCCGGGCGCTTGACCACGGATGGCGCCGGCGGCGGATAGAGGCGGGCATCGAGGGCGGCCTCATCCATCTCCTCGGCCGCCGGCCAGGTAAGTCCGGCTGCCTCGGCCCGGCGCACGACGTCCGCCACCGTGTTGGGGGAGATGG
Organism: Actinomycetes bacterium; assembly: GCA_021372435.1. Taxonomy (GTDB): domain Bacteria; phylum Actinomycetota; class Thermoleophilia; order RBG-16-64-13; family RBG-16-64-13; genus RBG-16-64-13. Next base: position 799 of record JAJFUK010000192.1, read on the forward strand.
CCAGGGAGCGACCGATCTCCCGCCTGGGGAGGCCCAGCTCGTTGAGTCTCAGAATCTCTTTGATCTTGCGCATGGATAACCTCCTGCCTGCCACCGCTTGTTCCCCTCCCTGTCATCCTTGGTCGTTTCCGCCAAGGCTACGGGCAAAGGACACGTCTCGGCAGGCTTCTGTGTGTTATCCAGCGCGACCCCGGTCTCAGTCCTGGTCAGTTGTCCCCGATACGGCTGGTCAGACAGGTCCGATACGGGTGGTCAGTTACCGCCGATATTGCCGGTCAGTTTGGTCCGATTTCGGTGGTCAGTTGGGGCCGAAATATGCAAGCGGACAAACGACGCGAGCGCTACTTTCTGCCTGAAGGTGAAGAGCTCACCGAAGTCAGACACTGCGTAGCGTGTTACCGCAGAAAGGCCCCGCGCGTTGGGCGAGGGTCTGATTGGGTTCAGCGGCTCATCCGGCACCGGGCAGAGCCCTTGCCTCCCACCCCGTTCCCACTCGTCCAGAATCGCCGCTAGTCGCTGCTGCGCCCTCCATACAGCCAGGTAGTCCGTCTCATTGGGCAGCCGGTAGTGGCGGCCCTGTTGCCCCGGCCTCAGCGTCACCACCGCGAGAAGGCGCGCTCCACCTGTACGTCGTCCCTGGTCATCAAAGAGAACATCCGCCCCACCCCGCATGGCAGCCAGCTGAGCCCTGACACGTTCGGGCGGTAGTACGGCGCCACAAGCCGGACACGTAGCCCTGGCACCCTTTACCGTCCCAGCAGCGACCTCCCTATCGTTCTTGGGTGTGAAGATCTCAAACCCAATCTGCGGCGGCCCGTCGCCAGATGGTTCTATGTGAAGCCTGAGAGCCCGCTTCCGCCTCGCCTTCTTGCACAGCCAAAACGACCGCATAAGCGGGATTTCTGCTCCACAGTTAGGAGCCTCGCACTGCACCGTCCTTGCCCAGAGGTATGCGATCGGCGTCGCACCATCCGGGTCCCGGGGATAGAGATCTGCAAGTTCCTGCTCTGCCTGCCGCTTAATTTCGGCTCCGACCCGACGGACGTCATCGGCCAGCGTCGGGCCGTAGCGGGGTATGTCTTCGAGCAACACCTTCAGGATGAGGCAGGCCACCGGATTGAGATCACTTGCAAACGCCTCACAACCAACCCGTAGAGCCTCCAGAGGAATCGAGCCGCCGCCAGCAAAAGGATCCACAACCAGCGGCGTTTCCTCCGGATACGCTGCCTTTACTAGTGCTCGTGCTACCTCGAGATAGTGGGGAGCCGCAGCCTGGTCCCAGTTGGAAAAGTCTGCGATGAACCGCAACAGCGCCCGCCGAAGATCGGCATCACTCGTGCCGGGGTCGCAGCCAGCGATTTTGGGAAGAAGCTCGCGTGCCTTTTCCTTGAAGCTGGCCGGGCACAGAGGATCACAAGGGTCCGGCCACAGAAGCGCAAGGAGTACCGCCCGGCTCGAGGCCAATGGCCGGCGCGCCCACCACAGATGTAGGGTGCTGGGATGCCCATGCCGGATGGACTTCTCCCGCGCGGCATGGCGCGAGACCTCAGCAATCGGGAAGTCAACTTCGGCGAGACGCTTACAGTCCTTGGGGATCACCACATTGCTCCGAGAGGCTCCTTAGGCATCGAATTGCGCGTCGCAAGCTATCGGCGTGCTGACTTGCTACGTCGGGTCGCCACTTTTCCGAAGCGAATTCGATCAACTGGGATGCGTATGCGGGCCCCACCTCGCGGCCACCCTGGGGTCGTGGCACCATATCTTGGACAACTGCTCGACGAGGCGACGCCTGGGCCAGCTGGATCATCGCCAACTTGGGATCCTCAAGTGCCTCCGGGTCGCGTGGCACTCGCGAAGCCGCAATGCCTAGGAATTCGGCAATGCCCCTAGCATCAGCGAGCAGCCAGGCTTCTACTTCGCGCACAGCAACTCGGAAACAGAGCAGAGAAGCCTTGGCCGGCACCCATTTCTTGCACAACAATGGCGCACAATCAACCTCGTGATCCAGGTCGACCAGCACAATCCACGGCGTGCGACGAGCAGCGCTGTTGTAGCCCTGGATCTTCCTTTGGAGATAGCTCTTGCCGTTCCTGCCATACACCGTCCCTGGGACTCCACCTACGTGGGTGATCAGACGGCGAACCACGGCCTCATCAACGATGCCCTCGACTGCCGCCGAAATGGGGAGTCCGCGTATCACAGTCACAGACTTCCGAACAGGCTCAACTGCTCCGCACCATCCGGCCGTGTCTGTGGGCCAACTACGTCAGCAAGCGTCAGACCGCCCTCCAGGAGCTCCTGAATCTCGGCGAATTGGGCCGCCGGCCTCACGTCGGTGCCTTCATCTCTTGGGAAGAGCAGCAACACTTCGTCAAGCCCGATGCCCTCATCCCGCAGCAGATCTGGCGAGTGGGTACTCAGAATAATCTGTCGCCCTGTCCGACGTTGAACGCGCGCGAACATCTGAGGAAGGTAGCGCACCACCTCAGAGTGAAGCGAGAGCTCAGGCTCCTCGAGAAGTACTGGGCCATCTCCTTCCATGACCACCCACAACAGCCCAAGAAGGCGCAGAGTACCGTCCGAGAATTGCTCCTCGGTTTGCCAAGCACCCTGCGGACGCCAGTGCTGATACTTGCCACGCAGATGAGGGGAGCCGCGCTCGTCCCGCTTAAGTTCGATCGCGGCCAGCTGAGGAACAGCCACCTGGAGTGCGCGCTGTATGCGGGCTAGCCGCGCCACTCGCGTCCTTGTGGGCGTCTTGGCAATTTGCTCAAGGAAGTCGCCCCCAAACGGGTCATGGAGTCGTCCGACCGACCGGTCTGGCTCCCGAACAAGCTGCGGGACGATATGCAGGTACTGGATGGACTGAAAGAACGATACGAGCTGTCGGAAGGGCCGATTGACGTTTACCTGTTCGAGGTATGTCTGCGTCAGCCGCGCAGGGTCCTCCTGATCATCCTTGTTTGGCCGCTGCACCAGGACCTCCTCGTCACGCACAACCTTCTCGCTGCGGATACTCGGCCGACGCTGCTTGTCCTGATTGAAAGCAAGCTCGTACCGCCAACGCGTTTCCGGCTGGCACGACTCGATGTCCACTTGTATCTCGATGTCCGGGTACCGGCGGGCAGCCAAACACCGAATGGCACTGACGCCTCCACGCCGCCGAATCGCCTCCTGAAAGCCCCCGCTGGGCGATGTCAGATCACGGAGAAACCGGAACGCATCCAGGAAATTCGACTTGCCCGAGGCGTTCGGACCGACAAGGAACACACGATTCTGAAGAGCCACGTCAATGTCTGCGAAGTTCTTCCAGTTTTTCAGCCGAAGACTTGAGAACCGCAGTGGCTCCTTCTTCTCTCTGGTGCTCATCCCCGCTGCCCTTCCGTGGGTTCCGTAGCTACTCGCTCCATCTTCTCTCAACTAGCCATGGCGCGCCAGCTCTTCCACCGTCATGCAGTAGTGCGCCACCTTCGTTACCTCCTGCCACGCGAACCGAGCCGGGTCTTTGATCGGCTCCTGAAGTGTTGGTTCGATAGCACAGTTCGTCACCACATAGAGCCAGTAGCAATCACGGCGGTCTTCTGCCACCCGGCGCTCGTTAGGCGTCAGCAAGATGGAGCCCGTTGCAGCGGCCAGCCCCTTCACTTCTATCAGCCGCAGCTCGCCTGAGTTAACATCTAGGCTGGTCACGTCATAGCCGAGATTCTTCTCGTGGACGTCGTAGACCTGCCGACCCTGGGCTCGCTCGTAGTCCATCACTACCTGCATCGCTGCAGCCTCGGTCTCGGGATTGGGCCGGAGCCGCCGCACCTCTGGGGTCTCACGCTCTGGATGAGGCAGAACAAGCACGCTGGCAATGCGCTCGACGCCTTGGAGCGACAAGGCCCGCTCCTGTTCCAGCTCCCTGCGCCGCCGTTCGCGCCTGTTCCACAGCTCCGCGTGTCGAGCCTCCGCTTGCGCCAGACGACCTTCGGCACCTTGTTCCCCTCGTTCCACCGCCTCCTGCGCTCGGCCGATCTCCTGGTCGGCTCTCTGGAGAAGCTCAGTGAGGGACAGCTCCACATGCTCAGCCACACGCGCGATCTCGGCCTGACGGTCCGCACGGGTCTCGTCCAAAAAGGGCATGAGAACATGCTCATGCAGCCACCCCGTGGCCTCAGGAACTGCCGCCACTGCCGGCGGCAAGGTCGATGGAGCCGCCGAGACAAAGTCTCCCAGTATGCCAGGGTCGACAACTGCTGGAGCTGCTGCTTCACTCAGCTGCACAGCAAATAGACGCTCATGGATGACATGTCCCAGCCCATCCACCACCTGGGCCCGATAGAAGTCGATACGGGCTGGTTCTTCGTGTCTCAGAGAATAGAAAGAGGCCCCAGTTCGAAAAGCGGGTAGAGCCTTCTCGTGCATATGCCTACGGATGGCTTCAAACAGCGGATGCCCGGGAGTAACCCACTCCAGATTCTCTTTCTCTGCAGTTTCGCGATCAGTTGAGCAACGCGGGTACCTGCTCGCCAAGGCTGGCAACCGCCACGTAGACTCACGCTCGTAGCGGCGCAGAACTGGCGGGGTAGGGCCGGGTTCGAACGCATACAGAAGCCGAGGAACTGGCTTCAACGACAGAGGAACGTATTCGACAGCAGCTTGAATGAACCGAGCGATAGTCTCGGGCACCACTCTGCGTTCTTGCGCTCGCGCCCGCCGCTCAACCAGCATCTCCAGGTTCAGTTTCTTGGACGCGAGTCCCTCTAGAGCGTTCTCGCAAATGGCCCGGAACTCGGCTTCGTCGATGTTCTTGAGCAAACGGTCCTCGAGGTCAGCGTCACCAAGACGACCAGCATAGTAATCACGCAACACCCGCTCCATGTGACTGGCCGGCAGCACCTCCCCAACCACGTTAAAGACGGCGTCATCGTCGAGGGCGTCGCGAATCTCTTGAAGCCTCTCCAACAGGCGCTGGAGCACCCGTCCCTCGACGGTGTTGGTAGCAACGAAATTGAATATGAGACAGTCCTTGCGCTGCCCATAGCGATGGATGCGGCCCATGCGCTGCTCGAGACGATTGGGGTTCCAGGGGATGTCATAGTTGAAAAGGATATTGCAGACCTGGAGGTTAATGCCTTCCCCCGCCGCCTCGGTGGCGACAAGGATCTGGATTGCGCCCTCCCGGAATTGCTGCTCTGCATACAGTCGAGTGCCGGGATCGTCCCGTGATCCCGGCCTCATCCCGCCGTGAATGAAGCCGACGCGGAAGCCCCAAGACTCGAGACGGTCCACCAGATAGTCGAGGGTATCTTTGAACTCAGTGAAGATGAGCAGACGTTGCTCCGGGCGCTCAAAGAACCCCTGCTCTTGCAGAACTTCTCTCAGCTTGGAGAGCTTGGCCTCCACCGCAGAATCCTCCACAGCCTGGGCCTGCTCGGCAAGCGCAGTGAGCTCCTCTACTTCTTCCCTGATTTGCTCCTCACTGCCAGCCAGCGTGATGGCTTCGAGAGTCCGCTCAAGCTGCTCGCGCTCGGATTCCTCCATCTCCTCCAATTCTTCAGGGTCCGGCAGCTCGGGCGGGGCTAACCGCACCAGCTCCTGTGCGCGCTTCAAACCCTCTTCCAGGCGCCTAGCCCGGTTCTCAAGGGAACGGCGCATGGCATAGGTGCTCGACGACAGACGACGCTGATAGAGCGACATCAGGAAGCCCACGGCACGGGCGCGGGGATTGTCGCCCTGCGCAGCGGCCTGGGCGCTCTGTCGTTTGACAAAGCGCGTGACGTCACAGTAGAGAGCGAACTCGCGCCCATCTATCTGAAAGGTCACCGTATGCGGGATCCGCTTGGTGAAGATCTTCTCCGCCGCCCACGTCCCATCGGGACGGCGCTCAGGAAAATAGACCATCGCCTCCTTAGTCCGCCGTAGATAGAAGGGAGCGCGTCGTCGCTCGATGGCCTCGCGGATGGAGCGCACATCGGCGTAGGCATCCGCGTCAAGCAACTGGAGGAATAGGTTGAAGTTAACTGGGTCGCCCTTGTGCGGAGTGGCCGTCAGCAAGAGGATATGGTCCGACGTGTCCCGGAGGAGCTCACCCAGCTTGTAGCGGAGGCTCTTGTGAGACTCATCGGCCGCTGACATGCGGTGGGCTTCGTCGACGATTACCACGTCCCAGTGGACCTGGCGCAGACCCGGGAGTATCTCGTGGCGCTTGGCAAGATCCAGTGAGGTTATGACCCGTTTCTGCTCCAACCATTGGTTGACACCAAACTGGTCGCGAATATCCCCGCCCTTGAGCACGAAGAACTTGGAGTCGAACTTCTCTTTCAGCTCCCGCTGCCATTGGAACGCGAGGTTGGCCGGGCACACGATGAGGATGCGCTCTGCGAGGCCCCGGAGCTCAAGCTCACGGATGAGCAATCCCGCCATGATGGTCTTACCAGCCCCCGCGTCATCAGCCAGCAAGAATCGAACACGGGGCAACTTGAGCAAGTAGTCGTAGACCGCTTCTAGCTGGTGCGGCAATGGGTCAACTCGAGAGACGGAAAGGCCGAAGTACGGATCGAATTCATAGGCAATGCCCAGAGAGTAGGCCTGCAGACCAAGGCGAAGAAGCTGGCCGTCTCCATCATAGGTAGGCTGCGTGTCCAGGATAGTTAGATCCTCCAGGTCGCGCGCAGTCAGAGTGACCCTGCGAAACCGCTCCGATTGCACCCCGACCAGGCCCGCCACCCAGGCACCGGCACCGTTCTTCTGGAAGGTCTCCACACGCATGGGCTCGCTGAAGAGCGAACCACTAATGATCTGACCTTCGCGGAGAGGTAGAACCTCAGCCATCAAGCCCTTCCCCTGCACGGCGCGCCCGAAGCGGGAACACCCATACGCGCCGCTCGTTGCCATCCTTGTCGCGCTGCATCTCGGGATATGGCCCGTTTGCTAACATGACCCGACCGGCAAACACGTACTCATTGGGCCGGGGGTTCTCGAACAGGAACACCGCCACCCCATTCGTGTCGGACTCAGCCAGGGTCCTGTTCTGTGTTCGATCGAGATTCTGATCCCCCACCAGTCCCATGCCGGTGTAGTGAAAGACATCTCCTTCCCACCGATCGAAGTAGGTCGCGCCGGATGTCCTGGAGATCAGGACCAAGGTGTTCGTACGATGCGACCGTCGCATACCACCTTGCCCGCTGCATTTGAAGAGGCGCTGAAGTTCGGCGGCCGCGATGACTTGGCTCTTCCGAAGACCTGGATCGAATTCAGTCACTGGCTAACCCTCCAGTCGGGCAAGGTTACAGCACCGATCGGTACGTTCCGCGCCAGCCGAAGATGCCCGGCCGCTTCACCATGTTACAACCTTGGTCGTATGGACAAAACAGCACAACCGGCACTGAGACGTGCACCCCGCGCTCGTCTCCCGCACGTGCCCCCGCGCCGGCTCCAGCTCATGCGTCAGATACAGGCGGAAGCCCTGCTTCTCCATGGCTTCCGCATGAGCTACCTGATCTACGTGCGCCTCAAGGAGGGTCGCTGTCTCCTTGAACTCTAGGACCAGCACCTGCGCCCTGGTGAGGATCACCACGTCGGGCCGGTGCCCCCGCTCGTGGGGAAGCTCGTATTCGAACACGACGCCCCACTCCCCGGCGCGCGCCGCCGACCCGGCGATCTCGCGGAGCGCCGCGCCAAGGATCTCGTACTCACCGCGCCAGGCCTCAGCTTGGTCGCCGCTGGGCGGGGCACCCATGACCTGCAGATGCCGGGACGAGAGCGAGGCCAGCAGCGTGGCTTGGTCCAGCGCGAAGAACTCGGCCACCGTGCCGTACCAGCCGCAGGGACCGGCAGCAGGGGAGGCGGCGGCGCCGCGGCCTGCGCGCGCCGCAAGTTCGCAGGCGCGGTGTTGGTCGAGGCTCCCGGTTCTCGACCTGAATTCGGCGTCGTCAATCCCCCAACGGAAAAGGGCCACCCAAGGCTCCTCGCATCATAATACTTGGATACTGCCGTCTTGCAGTTATTCCGGGAGGTAGTGGTAGCGATGGGGCGTTTACAGGCTGCCGCCCGACGTCGGCTCTTGCCAGACTCCAACCAAAGTCCCACCTTTGCGCCGGGCACAGCGTTGTAGCCTCTTGGACGAACAGTGGGGCGCGGTCACCTGAAGAGAGGCTACGTGGTGCACAGGCTACGTGGTGCCCTGTAGCTATGATGTCTTAGGAGGCATGCATGCCGGTGGTCTTCAGGATCGAACTCGAAGAGGAGACCGACGGGCGCTGGATCGCAGAGGTGGTCGAGCTCCCCGGGGTCCTGGCATACGGCGTGACTCGGGACGAGGCCGTCACTCATGTGCAGGCTCTTGCCCTACGCGTCATTACTGATCGTCTCGAGAACGATGAGGGCGGCCGCGAGCTCCTGAACATCTCCTTCCTGGCCGCATGACCGACCCGACCGGCCGAGTACCCAGGCCAAGATCGTCCTGGCCGCGTTGCTCCGAATCGGTTGAAGCGTCGAACCACGGTCAGGTTCGCACCGCACCCTCACCAGACCAGGCCGGCCATCACTCGTCTTCGCCTTTCACGACTCCGAGGACATCGGGCCCCGGATGCTGGGACGCATCACCAAGCACAGCGGCCTACGCCCGGGGGACCTGTGAGACTCCGGGCCGGTCATGAAGCCGGCCCGGCACGAGGGCGTGCAGTAGCAGGGTGAGCACTCTTCACCGAAAGGAGCAGGTGTATGCTTGACGCCGACATTCTTAGCCACCTGGAGGCGCAGGTGCAGTATCACTTCTCCGCGATCATCGGCCACGACGCTGCCGGCTACTGGGCCAGATGCCCCGAACTGCAGGGTTGCTACACACAAGGCCGCACCTACGAGGAGGCCCTTGCGAACCTGAGAGAGGCCGTTGGGCTGCATGTAGAGGACCGGCTGGCCCTGGGCGAGGATATCCCCCAGGTCGAGGCGATCAGTCTGATCACAGTCGAAGTGGCACGATGAGCCCCCCTCTCCCCCGCTTGACTGCGAGGGAGGTGCAGCGGGTGCTCGAGAAGCGTGGGTTCCAGGTGGTCAGACAGCGAGGCAGCCATCGGATCCTACGCGATGATCTCGGCCGGCGTGTGACCCTCCCCGTTCATCCAGGCAAGATCATCCATCCGAGGGTTCTCGCTGCGATCATGAACGATGCCGGACTCACGGAGGACGACCTCACGGCATAGATCGAGGCATGTCCGGTGCCAAGACTCACGCCAAGCGCATCTCACGCCCCGCCCCGACGTGACCAGGATTCACCCCGTCAGGAGCCGTCCGCCCGGTGGTGACTACCCGGACCGCGTGCTGGGTATCTCTAGTCGCAGCGCGCGCTCAGCGTGGCGTCGCACGAAGGAAGCGTGGCTCCATGACAGGAAGGGAGCGTGGCCCCATGAGTCCTGAAGGCACTTCGCAGATCTTCTTGACCGGCTCCTCCGACAGAGACGCGGCCGTCAGGAGCCTGTTCGAGCACGCCGGCCTGGGTGCCGGCCTGGGCGACCTCTCTGGGAAGAGCGTAACTCTCAAGGCCAACTTCAACAGCGCCGATCCCTTTCCGGCCTCGACCCATCCGGACACCCTCAGGGCCGTAGTCACGCTGCTCCAGGAGGCCGGAGCGCGCGAGATCACCCTGGCCGAGCGGAGCGGCATGGGAGATACCCGCGAGGTCCTGAAGAGACTGGGGATCTTCACGCTCGGGGAGCGGTTGGGCTTCAAGGTGGTGGTCCTGGACGACGAGCCCGCGGACCGTTGGGCTCATATCGAGCGGGGCGGGACCCATTGGCTGCGGGGCTTCTACCTGTCGAAGGTCGTGCTCGAGGCGGACGTCGTGATCCAGACGTGCTGCCTCAAGACGCACCGGTTTGGGGGGCATTTCACCATGTCGCTCAAGAACTCGGTCGGCTTGGTGGCCAAAAAGGTCCCGGGGGGC
>JAJFUK010000193.1 GCA_021372435.1 Actinomycetes bacterium
CCGCTTGAGACCGTCAAGGGCGTAAAAATGGGCCTGGACGGGGATGATGACGCCCATGCTGGCCACCAGCGCATTGAGCATGAGCAACCCCAGCGAGGGAGAGCAGTCGATCACGCAGATCTCGTAGTCGCGAGAAACCGCTCGCAACTGCTCGCCCAGGATCAGTTCCTTCCCAGGTAGGTTGCGAAGCGACAGTTCCCCCCCTGCCAGCAGGATGTTGCTGGGCAGCAGGTGGAGCCGGCTCTCTCGGGTGCCCACCGCGACCTCGGAAATCGGGAGGTAATCCGCCACCACGTGGTAGACGCTCTTGGCGAAGCTGTTCGGGTCGTAGCCCAATCCCAGGGTGGTATGGCCCTGTGGGTCAAAATCGACGAGCAGCACGCGGTGCCCGAGCTTGGCCAGGGCAGCCGCCAAGTTGATGGCCGTCGTGGTCTTGCCGCAGCCCCCCTTCTGGTTCGCTACTGCTACGATCTGCATTCAGCCTACACGACCCCGTTGTTGCGATGTCACCCGTTCAGGTTTCGCTGAATTCACATACCAACCTTCAGGATATCTGTTCATTTTACCAGGATGCGGCCGTCAGCCACAAGAAGAAACAGGTAGGCCTCGTCAGCGAGAGTCAGCCGGCATATGCTACGAAGCAGCAAGTCGGAGATCCGGCCGCACGAGGCCAAGTTCGCAATCCGATGAACGGAGTCGGAGCACGCAGTGTGAGTTGTTCCGCAGCCGCAGGCTGCTTCTGTGCTCTACTCGGAGGCCGATTCGATACGTTGCAGTTCGAGCGTCGGATCCGCCTCCGTGAAGAACCCGCCGCCGCGGACGATCAGGTTGAAGTCCACGAACAGGTTCATACCGACAATCCCGTCGAGCGTGCCGCCCTCGGGCGACGAGATGTCCAGGAAAACGACCGGGACCTGCGTGGCGCGGAACCACCCGCCCAAGGCCGGGATTTCCAGCGAATCGACGTAGTAGCCGGGGGCCATGGTCACCTCGCCCGTGACGCCTTCGATCTCGACCTCGAACTCAGGGGCCGCCGGGTCCAGTTGCAGCCTTGCCGCGATCCGTGACCCAACCACCGAGACCTGGGCGCCGGTGTCCAGCATGAAGCGGCTTTTGTCGATCGCGCTCTTGTCGCCCTCGTAGAGATCGACGCTGTGTACGAAGAAGAGGCTCTGAGAGGAGTTGCCCATGATCACCGACGGGCTGGCAGGCGGGAAGTCGGAGCCAAAGCTGCCTCCAAGGATGTCTTCGAGATCACCCAAACCGCCGCCAAGGTCCAGGGTGGGCACGTACTGAACACTGACGCCCCCGAGGGGACGCAGTTCCAGCGGGATGACATTGGTGTAGCTCGGGGCCTCCGGGTCGCCCGCTTCATACAGCGCAATCTCGGGTCCGGTGAACGTCTTGCCGTCTCGCTCGACGGTCGTCGGGCGGTCGTTGCGGATCTCGGTGGTGTAGTAGACGCTCAGGGGTGTTCCGATCGCCGTGGGGAGATCAGGGAGGTCCCCCGGGTCCTGGCCAGCCACGATGGCCACGTTGCTTTGGCCCATCATCCCGGATTGGTCGAGCACGAGGGTATCGGCCGCGATAACGTCGAGGCCGTCGATGAAGACCGCCAAAGGATAGGTCACTGAGACGACCACCGAACCGGTGACGCCGCTGACGATTGTCTCGCTGGACGAGACCAAGCCCTTGTAGACCCCCGCCCGCGTGGCGTCGGCGTAACCCATCACATGCGCGCTGGCGCCTGTGTCAAAGAGACCGATAATATAGTCCGTCTGTGGCTTCACGCCGGTGGGGTAGCTTCCCGTGATCGATGTCTCCACCTCGGCCTCCAGTTCCAGGTCGGCTGCCCGTGCCTTGGTAACGGAGACCGCGATCCAGGGCACGAAACCGTCCACGGGCGGCGACTCCACGAGCATTTCCTCGCCAACTGCCGCAGCGGATATTCTGCTCTTCGTGAGGGCACTATCGCCGGCTGACTTCTTCGTCCGGGCCGGCAAGGGCTTGTCCTGGGGGTAGCGAATGCCTTTGATCCGCCTGCCGGCGCCCGCCTGCCAATCCACGTCCTTGCGCTGCCAGTTCCCGGTGGCAGCCTGGACAGGCAACGCGAGAACGAGCGAGACAGCCAGAACCGCCGGGAAACGCACCATAGCCTTTGTCAGACCCATCGTCTTCATTCGTCTATCCTTTCTGATCTACGCCCCATTATAGCATATCCTCGACCCATCCCCGGGCAAAATGCGGGCGCATCGTGCTCTCTACCTGTTCAGTGCCATCGATGGCTCCGAGCGCAACGGTTTTTGCCTCGGAATGCAAACGGGGCTTGACGTATCCGCGCCGGGTGCTAATATATGATCGAATTGTCGCAAGTGAGT
>JAJFUK010000024.1 GCA_021372435.1 Actinomycetes bacterium
TATCGTCTGAGGTGCTCGAAGTCCTCTGCCGTGAACCCCGGGTCGACGATGAACGAGCCGGTGACCGACAAGTCGGGGTGGCGTAGCAGCACCGCCATGGCCTCGTCGGTCGTCTGAAGAGTGGTCTCCTTGTGCAGTTCCGCCAAACGCTGGTCACTCGCGGCCTCGAAACCGACGAAGATGTGGCGAAGCCCCACGTCGTACCAAGCGTCTATCAGGCCGGGGTTGGCGGCGATTGCATCCGCGCGTGCCTGCAGCGAATACCGCTTCTCTATCCCCTTGTCCGACAGAAGTTCGGCGATCCGCCGGGTCCTGGGCATGTCGTCCAGAAAGTTGTCGTCGGTGAACAGGATGAAGCGTCCGGGAGCCTGCGCTATCTCCTCGACCACCCTCTCCGCCGACTTGTGACGGTTGGTGTGCTGGTAGAAGCGCCACACTGAGCAGAACTCACAGCGATAAGGGCAGCCCCGGCCTGTCTCGACCAAGGACAGAGGCCGCCAGAAGTTGAAGTGATAGGTTTTGGCCGGGACGGCGCTGAGGTCCCTCCGCGGGAACGGCAGGCTGTCGAGGTCCTCGATAAGCGGACGACGACCGGTGAAGACCTGGTGGCCGTCGGAGTTGAGGTACAGTCCGCGGACGGATTCGGGGTCCCGGCCGTGCTCGAGCGCCGTCAGTAGCTCGGTCAACAGCGACTCGCCCTCGCCTTTGGCCAAGATGTCGACGGCCTCATCCCGAAAGTCCGTTGGAGCGATGCTGGGATGTACACCACCGACCAGGACTATGGTGTCGGGCTTCAGACGCTTGATCCGGCGCGCGCATTCGATGGTCTTCTTGACTCCCATGGTGAAAGAGCAGCTGAGCCCGCAGACATCCGGGGCGAAGGTGCGCAACAACCTATCCAGATCGTCGTGGAATCTCAGGTCGGCGAGCCTTACCTCATGACCCGACAGTGCGCCGGCCAGATTCTCAAGGCCGAGCGGCTCGACGCGCGCGAGGCGGTCATATCCGATCTGATGGCCGACCGGAGGTTGGATCAGCAGCACCTTCATGACGGCATCACCTCCTGAATCGGCCACGGAGCCCCGCATCCGCAAAGGACAAGGGATCCCCGCGGGGAGCGGCTGTTGTTCGACCCCTGCGGCCTGCTAGACGTGTCTGATATCCCATGTTGCAAAACATGTCAAGGCCTGACAGACACCCGGCGCCCGTATCAGCGGCGCTCCGATGATCCGTCCGGGGGGATCTGCGCCGATCACCCCTCATCGCCGGCGGGCCGGATTCTGCCACGATCCAGCCAGTGCACGAGCGACGGCACGACGGTCACCGTCACGATCAGGGCGAAGAGCACGTCTATGACGGTCACGATGCCGAAGTCACGCAACGCTGGGAATGACGAAAAGATGAGCGCTCCGAACCCGGCGGCGACCGTGAGCGCGGAGGCCGTGATGGCCCGGCCGACCTTTGCCACAGCCTCCCCCATGGCCAGGTCGTGGTCGACGCCCTTCGAGCGTTCCTCCCAGTAGCGGCTAAGGAGCAACACCGTGAATTCCGTACCGATCGCTATGACAAGAGAGCCGAGAACAGCCGTGAGGGGGTTGAGATCCACTCCCGCGACCCACATGAGGGCCGAAGACCAACCGGTCACGAGCACGATGGGGATGACGGCGATCAGCGCCCGTCGCCAGTTCCTGTAGATGGCAAGCAGGCCCAGCAGCACCACGATGATCCCGAGCCCGGTGAGCAGCCCTCGGTTCTTGGTGGTCGCTTCGACGGCCCGGGCGGCCAAGGTCACGGTGCCGCCCGGGGTGAGGGTGACCCCAGCAGGTACGTTCGCCTCCGCCATCAGATCGTCGATCAGCTGATTGAGGCCGGCGATGGGCATCTCGGTCACCGTGAACGCCATGGAGGCATTGGCTCTGTCGGGTGTGATCAAGGCATCACGGATCGGTGTGGGAAGCTCTGCCAGCGCCGCGGTGATCGCCTGGGGCGATGGGATTTTGTCACCCGGCTTGACGCCGAGAGTCTCGGTCAGGCTGTTGACGCCGACCAGTTCAGGATGAGCTCCCAAGACGCGCGCCTGGAAGTCGGCCATCCAGTGCACGACCGAAGGCGCCGTTACATCCTGGGCGTGGATGAGAAAAGGAAGCTGGATGCTGCCACCGACCACACTCCGTGCTTCCTCGAGAGCCACGACGCCGGGCGTGTTGGTGGGAATCAGTTTCTCCACTTCGGTCTGGACGGTGAGGTCCCGGTCGGCGACGAAACCCACGACGGCTACGACTACTGCCGCTGAAACCACCCAGAGCGCGTGGCGCCGTGACCATCCGGCGACCCTAGGGAGAGTCGCCCCGATACGGAGCCAATCCCGGCCGAGAAGGCTGCGGATACGAGTCACGGTGGACCTCCAGGCGGAGGGGAGACCGGGGCGGGCGGGACGTGATCCGGAGGGATGAGGAGCCGCGGGCGCGGCCGCCCCGCCATCAGGCCCTTCCTGGGGAGCCGGGGCGGCGGAGACGGGCGCCCCGGAGACGGGCGCGGCGGTCGTCCGGGGTTGACGGTCGAACCGATAGAGAATGGCGTTGAGAACGAAGAGCGCCGTCGCGTAGAGCACTGCGGCCCCGATCGCCAGCACCACTCCGAAGTCCCTCACCGCGGGGATGGCCGACATGAGAAGGGTGATGAAGCCCAGCACCATGGCGATGACGGCCGCGCCCACCGCCGGGCTGATGTGCGAGATGGACTCGACGATCGCCTCGGCACGTGTCTCGCCCCGATACATCTCCTCTTCATAGCGGTTGTGGAACTGGACGGCGAAATCGACCCCGAGGCCGATTAACACCGGAAGGCAGCCCAAGGTCACCAGAGTGAGCGGGATATCGATAGCAGCGATCAGGCCGAACGTCCACAACACGCCGACCAGCACCATGGGAAGCGACAGCAATCGCCAGCGGACGGGGAACACCACGAAGAGGATAAGCACCATGAGGATGACGGCGATGACCCCGGTCCGGACGAGATCGGAGGTGATGGCCGACTTGACATCGGCGGCGAGTAGAGGCGTTCCCGCCACGATGGCGTCGGCGCCGAGGGGGTTCGCCGCCACGGTCTCGCGGATGAACTGGGCCACTTCCACCTGCTCGTCGGGAATGAGACCACCGGCCAGACGCACCACGACCAGGGCATGGTTCTTGGGGAAGAACCGTTCCAACTGGGTCCGCAGAGACTCGTCCTCCAGCGCGGCCTGGAGGAGAGAGCCGGGATCATCGAGATCGACACCGCCCTGAGCGGCAGCCGGGGCGAGCAGGGTGAGCGGGCTGACGATGGACGCGATCCTCGGCTCGGCGCTCAGTCGTGCTTCCAATTCTGTGAACCCCCGGAGGGCCTCCGGCGTGGCCAGCTCCAAAGGGGTACCCGGGATGAGTATCATCATGGAGTCGCCGCCAAACGCCTCCTCATAGGCTTGGTAGCCTAGAAACGCTTCGCTGTCAGGCGAGATGAAGGCATCCTGGGTCGTGACGATGGAGGTCTTACCGACACTCCACGAGGCAAGACCGATCAAGATCAGTACGACGACCAGTATCGCCGGCGCATGGCGTTCAACGATCCTGCCCACGAAGGCTGCGATCTTCATCTACACGACTTCCCTTGTTGCTTCGTGAAGGCCGATGAGCGTCAGCACTCGGTCTGCCCCTCATCGGCACGCCTTTGCCGGCAAGCCTACCTACCGGTCGGTCGGCAAACGATAGCATGCTCGAGCGGCGGTTGGTCGGCGGGAGCAGGAGGAGCGCCGCTCAGGTATCATCGTCGGAGACCGGCCGTGCGCCGGGGACCTCCCGCAAAGAGGGGTAGTCATGGATGCATCGCGGTCGACCGTGGGCCGGGAGACGGGGTCCGGCCGGACGACGGACGACGAGGTCCGAGTCGTCCCGGGGCGCTGTCACGAATGCCACGTCCAGTGCGGCATGCTCGTCTTTGTCCGCGACGGGAAGGTCGTCAAACTCGAAGGCGATCCCCACTACATCAATCAGGGCGCGCTCTGCGCCAAGGGATTGGCGACGCTCCACAACCTATACCACCCGGAGCGCCTCGATCACCCGCTTATGCGCACTCGCCCTAAGGGCGACCCTGACCCCGGATGGGTCAGGATAGGCTGGGATGAAGCGTTGGAACGGGTCACGGCCAGGCTCATGGAGATCCGGACGCAGTACGGCGCCCACGCGATCGCCATCGGCCAAGGGACGGGGCGCTTCACAGTCCCCCAGCACCTGCGGCTGAAGAACTCGCTCGGCTCGCCGAACACCATCGGTCCCAGCCACGTATGTCGGGGTCCGATGTCTGCCAGCACCACGCTTTCGGTGGGCCATCATCTTCGGGGGGACTATGCCCACTCGGCCTGCCAGGTCTACTGGGGTAGGAACGAGCCCTGGGCACACCCGGCCTTTCTCACCGGCCGGGTGATGGACAACATCGTCGAGCGGGGATCCAAGGTGATCGTGGTCGACCCCCGTTACGAGCATCCCCTGGCCCACAAGGCCGATGTCTACCTGCCGGTGCGGCCGGGGTCCGACGCGGCCCTCATGCTGAGCTGGATCCATGTCATCCTCGAAGAAGGGCTCTACGACACGGACTTCGTCGCTACGTGGACGAACGCTCCCGCCTTGGTGTTCACCGATACGCTCGGCCTGGTCAAGGAGGCCGATATCCGGGCGGGCGGCGAGGGACGCGACTTCTTGCTTTATCCCGACTCGGTGGCCGACCGTCGCAACCGCCGGCCGCTTGTGGTGTGGGATTCACTCACAGGGTCGCCACGCACGGCCGGTGAAGACGGGGTCCGCCCGGAGCTCTTCGGTACCTTCCGGGTGAACGGGCGAGAGGCGAAGACGGTGCTGCAGCTCCTGCGGGAACGGGCGGCGGCCTATCCGACCGAAAAGGCCGCGGAGGTCTGCTGGTCGGGGCCGCCCGAGAAGATCCGCGAAGCCGCCCGCCTCTATGCTGCCGGTCCGAGCGCCTGCCTGGACGTGGGGAGCTTCGGCATCCAGGGGCTGGAGGGCGGTCACACCAACACCTTCGATATCCTGCGCGCGCAGTTTAGCCTGGCGGCCCTTACCGGCAACATCAACCGTCCCGGGGGAGAGGTGGGCACGCCCTCGTGGCGCTGGATCGCGGGAGACTGGAAACGCGAGGGAGGACCGAGGACGATGACCCCGTGGGGCGCTCCCGGCGACGACTTCGACCGGCTCATGGAAGGGCCGTTTCCCGAGGGGCCGGCGCTGGGCGAGTACCCGCTGCAGCCCGGCCTTACCTCCATGATCGGCGCCTTTCGGGCCATGAAGACCGGTGAGCCCTACCCCATCAAGGCGTGTGTGATGGTCCAGGGGAATCCCTTGGGGGGATGGTGCGAGGACCAGAAGACGGTGCGGGAAGGCCTCTTGGCACTCGATTTCTTCGTCGACATGGACCTGTACATCACGCCCACGAACTCCCTGGCCGACATAGTGCTGCCCGCCGCCCTCGGGCCTTTCGAGAGGGGGCCGGACAGGATCATCGAACCTCTGTATGAACGCCGCACGGACGAGAGGTTCTACATCGAGCTCGGCCACCGGCTGAACCCTGAGATGTGGCCGTGGACGACTGAGGAGGAGTGGCGCGAGTGGGCCGCGGGTGTGCGGGCCCGGGAACTGGGCGAAGCGGCTCAGGCCGGCTTCGCCGCGGAGCGGGGTGAGGCCGCGCCATCTCTCGACTTCTACAAGCAGATCGACCCGGTCACGGGTGACCCTGTCGGGTTCGCCACTCCGACGGGACGCCTCGAGATCTACAGCGTCATCGCCTTCCAACGAGGCGTCGACCCGTTGCCGGGGTATAGGGAGCCCGCTCAAAGCCCTTACTCGGCCCCGGGGCGGGCCCGGGAGTATCCCTTGGTGCTGACGACCGGCGCGCGCCTGCCGGTCTTCTATCACTCTCAGCATCGCAACGAGCCGCTTCAAAGAGAGCTCTTCCCTCATCCGCAGGCGGAGATCCATCCCCAGACGGCGGGTGCATGCGGGATCGTTGACGGCGACTGGATATGGATCGAGACCGTCACCGGCAGGATCCGCATGCAGGCAAGGGTGACGGCGGGC
This sequence comes from Actinomycetes bacterium, assembly GCA_021372435.1. Classification (GTDB taxonomy): domain Bacteria; phylum Actinomycetota; class Thermoleophilia; order RBG-16-64-13; family RBG-16-64-13; genus RBG-16-64-13. The sequence goes on from JAJFUK010000024.1 coordinate 6,120, forward strand.
ATCCTTCCCGGCGTGGTGTCGATGTCGCATGGATGGTGGCAGGGGTGTCTGGAGCTGGGGCTGCCCGGCTACGGGTGGGACGGCGCCAACGCAAATCTGCTGGTGTCGGGTGACGACCACGATCCGGCGTTGGGAGTGCCGGGTACGCGCTCGCAGCTGTGCAGGGTCTACCGCGCGCAGGAGCCACCGTTCGTGTGGGAGCCTCCGTATTACGGCAGCACCAAGCCGGCGGAACCCGGGGCGCCCGAGACGGGCGCCACGGCGCGGGAGTCGCCCACGCCCGGGGCGGGCCC
>JAJFUK010000026.1 GCA_021372435.1 Actinomycetes bacterium
CTTGATGGGACCGCCGGCCGGAGCGGCCGTGGTTGTGGGGCCGGCCGTGGTCGCGGTCGCACCCGTAGTCTCGGTCGCGGCTGTGGTCTGGGTCGTGCCCCCCGCCGTCGTAGTGGTGGTCTCCTCGCCGCCGCAGGCGGCCGTAGCCGCCAAGACCGATGTGAGCAGACAGACACACAGCACCGTGAGGATTCTCTTTCTTGACACCATATCTCCCCCCGTCATCCGTTGCTTCTGTTGAGTACTCGTGGTGTGACTAGAACGGCGTCTTCTCGGCGATGATGCGATATTGCTGGGCACCTCCTTCCCGCTGCTTGACGCCAGCAACGACTTGGCCGGCTGTGAGAGCCATCACGACGTCCGGACGGAAAGATGCGCCCGAATCATCGATTCGATCAGGCCCCAACACCTGTCGAGGTCAACATCCTTCTCGCTCACGGCCAATTGAAGCGCAAGCCCATCGATAACCGCGATGTACAGGCTGGCCAGCGCGCGCAGATCGGGATCATCGGTAGGCGCGGTCTGACCAAGACAGTAGGACTCGATCTCCCGATACCACTCGTAGAGGGAGGCCACACTCGCCCGCAGGTGAGGACGCCGCAGCGCTTCGGGAAGGATATCGAAGAGATTCTTGAAATAGGGGTCTTCCACGAGCTGTCGGGAGGCTTCAACGTGCGCGGTCAGGCTCTCATCGGCTGTTTGCGACGCACGAGCCACTTCAAGGAACCCTACCGCATTGTCGTGAGTGAGGTCATCAAGGAGCGCAGCGACCAAACCGTCTTTGCTCCCGAAGTAGTACCTGATCATGGACTTGTTCATCCCAGATTCGGCCGCGATCGCATCGAAGGTGAGGCTCCGATAGCCTCGGTCGTGGAGAAGGCCCCGGGCCGCATCCAAGATACGCCGAGCGGCTGGGGACAAGTCAGAAGAAAGGCCGCGTTCTTTGCCCACCGGGAGGCCGGTCCGTGAGCGACGAACCTCTTCCACGGGTGACACGGCGGACCCGGTCGGGATAATGAACTGCTTCGCCTGACGCGCGACGCGACTCTTGGCCATAGTTGCCGCCTGATGGAGTCAGTTGCGACGACAAAGAACAAGGACAACTGATGAGGGCAACATCGATGCGCGGCCGGACCATTAGGTTGACCGTTGGTCCCCCCAAGGACAACCTGCTAGTCATTCTAGGCCTCCCGCGCGAAATGTCAACCACTTGGTTGGTTGAACGTTCTCCGGCCGGTCACGACCCCGGGCTTTCAGTTGTCGAACGCCCGGAATGCGAGCGCTTGGATTTCGCAGACGGCCCCACAGCCCGGCACGGTGCTGAAACCCCCTCCCAGTCCCTCCAAGCTTCTCCCTGGGAAGGAACACCATGGGACGGTGGTGCTGGCTGCCCGCACGACCCGTCCCTATGAACCGTGCTGATCGGGACGTCCGAGGTCCGTCCGAGGGGCTGGGGACAGGTGGCGGAGATGATCGGGATGTAAGTCCATCAGGTGCCCGCTGGCCGGCGGGCCAGAATTCAGTCGGTAGCGAGGCTACCCAATCATGACGACGCCAGGAACACTACGCGATTTTGGGATCTCGAGTGGGCGTTGGCTAAATGTTGGCTGAGATGCGCTCTAACCGAAGGTGTAGCTCGGTAAAGTTATGCCGCATGCGCGTACTTCTAGGTGGCGGGACCCGGAATTGAACCGGGGACACCATGATTTTCAGTCCGAGTTCTGGGTATTCGCAGCAGTCCATAAGCGTTCAAGATACAGGGATTTGTTCCTCCAGTCGTTCGCCACAGTCCGTGGCTTTCCGCGTGGGTTGCTGTCAGCGTTGCTGTCGGCTCTCGGATGTCTGAGCGGCACGTCTGAGCGGCACGCCGTTCCGGGTTTGCCCATTCTTGAGGGCCGCATGTGCGCGCAGGAAACGGTCGCTTGCGCCCTTTCTCACCGGCTCATCGTGGGACTGGAGGCCTACCGCGCCCTGCGGTATCGTGGAGCAGCGGACTGACCCTCTGAAGAAGCGAGGGGAATAATGGGAACACTGGTACCAGTAGTGCTTATTGTCATCGTAGCCGCTCTCTGCTTTGCCTACCTCGGCTACTACATTCGCTTCCGCAAAGTCAAGCCGCCGACGCCAGAGGAAGCCGCGCAGCGGGAACTCGAGGAGCGGGAACTGATATACGGCCCGACAAACCCCGTCCTTGTCTGCCCTCACTGCCGAAAGAAAGGCCAGGTTCGCACCAGAGGAGTAGAGCGCAAGAAAGGCATAAGCGGGGGCAAGGCGACGGGTGCAGTACTCACGGGAGGCCTATCTGCCCTCGCCACGGGCCTCTCCCGGAAGGAGTGGGAGACGCAGGCACACTGCGACAACTGCAACTCGACCTGGCATTTCTGAACCCTCGGACCTCGCGTCTGGAGGTCCGCAATCCATCCTGCTCCCACGCTTTTTTCGGGGCCGCATGTGTGCGCGCGAGACGGTGCCTAACGCCACCAGCAAGCCCGAACTCGGCGAATGCGCTCTGCCGAAGCGCCATCCAACCCAGGTGTCCAAGACGGCGCGACGACGCGACAGGGATGGACGTACTCCGTAGCCTTTTCGTCGCGTTCTGGCGCGATTTGGCTGGGTAGCAGCGGGGAGTTCCACCCTTGGCAGGGGCGGGGTGACGGACTAGGCGTAGGTAGAGGCGATGCTAGTTGGCGAACTCCGTGTGCTCGACCTTCCACCGCTGAACGTAACGCCATGCCCACAGCCCGTATATGCCCACCGTTATGATGGTGAAGAACTCCAGCTTCACCCAGCGCCAGAAGAGTCCTCCCCCCGTTCCGATGAAGCGGAGCCGATGACCCTGAAGCACAGTGTGCTTAGTCACCCAGCGTTGCCACCAGACCAGCGACCAGGGGAGGCCGAGGCCCAGTGTGCAACCCGTGAAAAGGGCGGTTCCCAGCCGAACGACCAAGAAGCCCAAGATTGATCCGTCGAAAGAGGATCCTTCGACCTTCATGTGTCCTCCCTCCCGGTTGCTCCGATGGTTCTGACCATATCATTACAGCGCGACGAGAGGGAGCGGGCTAGCACGGGCTACTCCCCCACGTCTATCGGCCTCTGATTGCAGGCCACGCCGATCGCCCCTGTGTGTGGGGTGAGGACCGTTGTCAGACACCCTTGCTTGGCGGTATGGTGGACGCGACGGCTCTACTAGGGAGGGCGGGAGTAGTGGGCCTAGAGATTGTGGGCATTGTGATCGTCGCGTTTTTTGTCGTGGCTGTCCTCGTCTACTACTTTCTCCGCTTCCGCAAGACCGAGTCCCATCCTGAGGTTCTAACGCCAGAGGACAGAGCGGAGATGGCGCAGGCTGCACTTGACGCGCAAGAAGCGCAGGCGCAGAAGGCCCTTCTCTGGCAGGTAGCGCAGCACGAAAGCCAGCACGGACCGATAAACCCTGCCATGATTTGCCCTCATTGCCAGACGAAGGGCGCGGTGCGAACCAGAGCGGTGACACAGAAAAAGGGTGTCAGCGGAGGCAAGGCAACCGCGGCAGTGCTTACTGGGGGTATCTCCATGCTAGGCACGGGCCTCTCTCGCAAGGAGAACCTCACAGAGGCGCATTGCGATAACTGCGGATCGACCTGGCATCTCTAGCCGCGCCGCCGGCAACTAGAGGACTCGGTGCTTTCGCCTGCGGCCAACCGCACGACAACCTGCCCCGACGCCTGCTGACTGTCGCCTCCGTCCGCAGGGGTGCGGCTGTCAGAAGGCTGAAGGAGCGTCTTGAATGACGGCGGTAGGGAAGTGATCAACGGCCGGCCCACCATCTCCAACCTGAGGGCCGTCGTTACCTCACCTAGCCTTGTCCTACTCGATCTCGCGTCCACAGTGGGGACAGGTCTTGGTGTGTTCGTGTCTCGTCCGGAGTTCCTCTGCGAACCCCGAAGCGAGTATCCCAGCAGGCATGGCGAACAGGCCAATCCCCAACAAAGCGACGATCGCGCCGACGATCTTGCCCGCAATGGTCACGGGATAGATGTCTCCGTACCCGACCGTCGATAAGGTACTAATCCCCCACCACAATGCCGCCGGGATACTGGAGAACTCACCGCCCTCGTGGTCGATGTTTCGCTCGACGAAGTACATGACGCTCGAAAGCAGCACAAGGAGAATCGCCACCATAAGGACGGCAACAAGAACCTGCTCCTTCTTGGCCCGAAGGACCCGTCCCATGATGTAGAACGACTGGGAGTAGCGAGTGGCCTTGAAGAGCCGCATAAGCCGAAAAAGCCGCAGCGCACGGATGGCGGCGGTGTCCGCGGTCCTGATTCCTAGGAACGCCAGTGGATAGAAGGGGGCAATGGCCGCCAGGTCGACCAGAGCCATGGGGCTGACTACGTAGCGCAGGCGGCCCACGATGGGCCGAGCGTACTTCTCCTCGACCGTGCAAGACCAGAGCCTCAGGACGTACTCCACCGAGAAGACGACCACTGAGGCCAACTCGAAGTAGTAGAACGCCGAACCATAGTTGTCGTTGAGCCACTTGACCGTCTGCAATATCACCGCGATGACGTTGAGGATGATCAGAGCGATGATGAAGAAGCCGAATACCCTGGATGCCCGGTCATTCGGATGCGTGATGGCAAGAATCTGGTGGATGCGGGCCTTCGCCGCCTGGTAGGGCGGCCGGTCGGAAACACCCGCGCTTGACCATTCTTCTTCCGAACTCCGCTTCATCTCGCCCCTCCGGGTCAGTAGCCGTGACTGGTCACAATGTGACCGCCCGGGTCGAGTATCTTGACGGTGTCCCCGTCGTTGTTCCAGACAGCCGAACCGGTCATTCCCCAATAGAGATCGGTCTGAGAATCCGTGCCCACCCCGGTGTGCAACTTGAAAACCTCGCCCCCCTGGAAGATGCGGTCTGGGAACTCGTATCGGTGCCCGGACTGATCCTCGACGGCGTATCCAATGAGACTGCCGGCGACGAGAACCTCGAACACCACGTACTCCTCATTCAGGTTGAAGTTGTCGTTTCCGGGAGCGTCGTAGTTCACCTGGAGAATCCGAAGCGGAGAGGTAGCGGCTCCTCCCCATACTCCTCGTCCAGCCTCCTGGGCCTCGTCCTGAGCCGCCCGCAAGGCGTCCGTGTACCTCACGTTCGGGGGCACCGTGTAGAGAGTTGCCAGGCCTAGGCGGAGCAACTCCGCATTAGCCAGCGTGGTTCCCACCCACACGTAGGCAAGGAGTCGCCCGTATTGATCGCGCTTCTCCACATCCGTCTCCAAGCGGACAGCCTTGCCACCGACTAGGCTGGTCAATGCGTCCCTGGCTTCATAGCAGAAGTCCTCGCCCATCTCGGGTGTATCGAGGCCGATGAGACGCACAGACTCGTTCTCGGCACCCAGCTGCACATAGATGGTGTCACCGTCCGCCACGCCGGTTACAACCGCGTCCGCACCTTGGCGGGTGGAGTCGAGGGTCAGAAGGTTGTGAAGCAGAAGACAGGCCTCTCCTCGAGTTGCCGGCGCGCTGAAATCACGGGAAGGGGTCAGACCCCGCAGCCCTTCGAGCAGGCCATGGAAGGCCGCCATCCGCGCATACGTGTAGTGCTCGAACGGGAAGAACTGCCCGGAGTCGAAGGGGGGCACGTAGTACGCGGGTGGATCGGCTAGGTCAGCGGCCCGGACCACCATAGTGATGAGTTGCTGCTGGCTAACGGGGTCGAATGGCGCGAAGATGCCCGGAGTCTTGCCAACGGTAATCCCGTAGGCCGCACAGACAGCCACATAGTGGTCGGGGTAGAGGGGATCACTCGTGAGCAGACCGGTCGGGACATCGACGAAATGGCAGACGTCGGCCTCCGACACCGGCAGGGCCAACGTGCGCACAATCATCTTGGCAAGTTGCATACGCATGATGCTGCCGAAAGGCTTGAAGGTCCCGTCCGGGTAGCCCGAAATCATCCCCCGGTTGGACAAGTCGCCTATTGCGTCGGCGTAGGGCGTAGTCGACCCCACGTCGGTGAAGGCTCGAGCAGCGCCGAAAGGAACCAGCACCAGAACCAATGCAAGGAGGACCGCCGCAACCAGAAGGTGTTGTCTGCCGAATGGCCCTCTCACGGCCGCGTGCTCAGTCCTGGTAGTGGTAGCTAGTCAGTACGCGACCCTGAGAGTCAAGCACCTTGACGGTATCCCCGTCGTTGTTCCAGACAGCGGAGGAGGTCTGGTTCCAGTAGAGATCGGTCTGGGTATCGACACCGGAGCCAGTGTGAAGCTTGAAGGACTCACCGGATGAGAAGGTGCGGCTGGGGAAGTCGTAGTGCCAACCATACTCGTCCTCGACTGCGTAGCCTGCGAGGCTTCCTGAGCGCAGGACTTGGAACACCACGTACTCGTCATTGAGGTTCTTGTTGTCGTCTCCCGCCGCGTCGTAGTGCACCGACACGATCTTGAGGGGACTCCCGGCAGACGTCGTGGTCGTGGTGGTCGAGCCGGGAGTGATCTTGCCCAAGAGGTTGTAGAGCATCTGAGCCACCTCGCCTCGGGTGGCATTGGCGGTGATGCTCCATGCGGACCCCATGCCCACCAGTCCCCCGAGCAGCCCGTTGTACTCGGCTATCCGCAGGTTGGGGCCGTGGGGATCACCGACGCCGGCGAACAGAGAGACGGTCCCCGGCGGGGGGTTTTCAAGCGTACCGGGGAAGACGCTATTGGCCCCGCGCACGATCATGCTTACCACCTGGTCGCGCCGGATGGGGTTTGTCGGAGAGTAGAGGGTCTGGGCCGTGTTCGTCCCGGTGGTTATGCCGTAGTCATAGGCCGTCTGGATGAACCGGTGAGGGTAGCCGTTCGCGTCTGGCGTTCCGAGATCGGCAAAACGGGTATCGGTCGAGGCGTTAGGCGTGATGCCGAGTGCGCCCACGATCATCTTCGCGAACTGCATCCGTTTGACAATGTCGTTCGGCCCGAAGTTGCCGTTGGCGTATCCGCCGATGATGCCTCGAGAAGAGAGATCGGTTATTGCAGGGTAGTAGGGGTTGCTGCTCGAGACGTCAGGGAAGCTGGGGCCGGCTGCAAGAGCCAGTGATGCCATCAACATCACCAAGGCGAGCACTATGCTTCCCCCGCAGAGCAGACTCACCCTCAGCCGTCGCAGATGGTTGCTACCAAGTCCGGTGTGAATGACATGTGTCAGATGCATGGCGGCCTCCCCTGGCGTCCTGGTTCTTCCACTATAGTGGACGAACCGGACAGGTAAAAGGATGGAGTGCCGAGAGCGCGACGCTCGCGCACCGCACGCTCTAAGACCGATGAAGGTCGGCACCTGGCCGCAATGCCCGCAGTTCCTCCAGGTCACCGGATTCGAGCGCACGGTCGACGGCCTCCTCGAGTCTATGTTTCGCACCCGCAGCCAGGAGAGACTCGAGTTCGGGCGAGAATTCGGACGAGCCTTCCTTGAAAGTGTTCAGGCCCCCGAAGACCTCCGCTTTCTCAGCCAGTATCTTGTAGGCCCCAATGAGGTGGAAAAGGCTGGCACCGGGGAGTTTCTCGGGAATGAGGTCGAGAACCTGGAAGAGGATCTCCACCGAGCGCTCGGCGATGAACTTGCGCTGTTGCTCCCGGATGAGGTCCCATTGCTCACCGGTGAGGCCATCCAGGTGACGGCGCACGGTGTCCCGTGAGCAGCCCAGCAGTTCGGCCGTCTTCTGTTTGGAGCCTGTCTCCGCGTAGACCAGCGGGATGCTGGCCTTCTGTTCCGGGGTCAAACGTGGTCTGGTGTTCATGGGTGACTTCCTTTCTGAGAGAAGGTAGCTCGGTTTTTGACCGTATACCCAAGGGGCCTATCCGGGTGAGGTTGCGAGTTTGTTACTTGTTACACCTATAAGGAAAGGGAATGTAATGAAACATTCCCCCTGTCCTTATCACGTGCAATATTTCAGGGTTGTTACATGTAACAAAGTTCATGTCGCTTCCCCCTCTCTGCCGAGTGTCCACACACCCCTGTCGGGGTTGTCGACTCGGCACTCCTTCTTCAGTCGCGTCAACGCAGTACGGACGGCACCGTCGGTGGCACCGGTGGCCTCCACGAAGTCAGCGACCCTCGCGGGTCCGCGTTCCAGTTCGGCCAGTATGAAGGCCTGAAGCACTCCCACCTCCGTGCTCACGTCGCTCACGGCCGCCTCTTCGACGACAAGGGTGTCGCGGTCGAAGATCATGCGCAGTCCTACCGGCTCAAGGTCGCCCATGTTGCATTTGCGCGGGAAGAGGCCGACCTGATAGATCCCTTGCCGCTCGCGCTCTGAGCGGATCTCCCAGCAGATCCGGCTCAGGTTCTCCCAGTAGATGCTCCCGATGGGAAGACGTTGTTGGTTCTCCTCGCGCCGATCAGCCTTGGTGGTGTGGGTCTGGATATCGGCGGCGGCACCCGTGGAGGCCGTCAACTTGCGCAGCGTGTTGAAGAACTGGATGGTCAACTCAGAGCTGCTGACGTCCCCTCCGCAGGCCAGACCCGCGCTGTCGATGACCACGAACGTGATGTCGTGCATGGCGATGACCTTCGCAATCTCGGAGGCCTCGTCTTGGATCGGACCCATGCAGTGCCGGTAGAGCGGGAACCTGATTTCGCGACCGATATTCTTCTGCTGGAGGCCGTTCGCGAGCCTGGTGCAACGCCGCGCGGCTTCTGCCTCGGTCACTTCCCAGTCCAGGATGAGGGTATGTGCCTGCGGGGTGTCTTTGCCTTGAAAGGGAAGCCCGTTTTCAATGAGCAAAGCCTTGTAGAGGGCGACGTAACTCTTGAAATGGCCGCCCGGGGCGTAAGTGAGGACCGGCAGACCCTCGAGGATGAGGTTCCCCAATAGATACTTGACATCTACGCTCGTGACCGGCTGAAGCCGCCGGGTGGGGGAACCCTGCTCTTCACGCTCCAGGATCATCGTGCAACTTCGCTCGATGACCTGGTCCCAGTTGATGCTGTCCCAAGGGAGACGTCCGTCCAGGGTCTGCGCCAGACGACTCCGAGTTTGGCCGGCTGCGAGGTTCATGGCCTCGTGGTGGAACTTCTCCCTGTCTCCGCCGGGTACTGTGGCGAAGACCTTCACGCTTGCCTGTACCCGACCGTCAGGATAGGTCTTCAGACGACTGGCCTCGAACTCCACCATGGCCTCTGGGAAAGGCCACCTGATGACGTACTCGCCCGGAGCGGCGGTCATTGTGGGGATCACGTCCACGCTTTCACCTTGGCCTTCCGACGGGGCGGTCCCGGGCTTGCCGGCACCTTCGGCGTCAGAAGCGCATCTATCCGGGCTAGGCGCTCGGCACCCCAGGTCGCGGCTGTGATCCACGTGTGCGGCCCCGTCCAGACGAAGGCGCCCGGGTCGGCCACGACAATGCATTCCGTGTGGCATCGCGCGACGAGCAGTTCGGCCGGCGTCATGTGCGGCAAGTCGGCGTTGGTGACCATCTGGGCCTCTTCCCAGGAGTTCGCCGCGCAGGGTGGGCGGAGGCTGGTCGTCGCGTTTGGCAGCCCGCGAGGTATCATGGAAGCACCTCTCCTTTTTGGACCTCCCCGCTTGTGGGGGGGTCCGTGCGTAGAGCGAGCGGCGCGGCTGGAGTCTGACCGTATACCCTACGGCCGGTGCCGGCGGAGGCAGCAGAGTGGAAAGGTCGCGCCAGCCTGCGTGTTTCGCTCACTGCTGCTCCTCCAGCCTGCGCAGCCACTCCAGCAGTCCCTCGGTCACCACGCGGCGACCGTACAAGGTTTCGACCGTGGGCCACTCGCCCTTGCGGCACATCTCGAAGGCTGTGGTGCGCCGACATCCTCCAATGATGGCCGCCTCGTTTATTCGTAGGAGCGCCGGGGTGATCGGGCTGTCTGGTCTGCTCACGCCGCGGATTCTGATTTCGGGATCAGCGGATCGAACCATCGGCACCCACCTCATCCAGTAGGGTTTCCGGCTCGCCGGAGTACTTTAGGGCGCGGGCAATCTTGTGAAGTTGGGACGGGTAGGGGTTCAGCCGTCCTGACTCGATGGCGCCGATTGTGCTGTTCGCCATGCCCGCCCGACGGGCGAGTTCCGACCGGCTCCACTGGCGGGCTTCACGCTCACGTCTGACACACTTCATTCGTGCACCTCCTTGACCGAGACCTGCGTGTAGGTGTAGACTGTCACTATAAGTATCTTCTATTGACTACGCCCTTGAAAGAGGTCAAAAAAGTGACTACGCCACGCGGGAAGCAGTTCTGGGGGCTGGTGCAGAAGGAGTTGGGGTACTACCCGTCTGTAGGCGAGCGCACCTACATAGAGTCCTGGGGTCCTCTCCCGGAAGACCCTTGCAGCACACAGGGCCAAAAACTCGTCAACCGGGCGGTCCAAATGTGCCGCCACCTCGTAAGAGCAGGCCTCGCGCCAAACGTAGTGCCCGTATCTCCGTCTGACCTTGAGGATGGGACGCTCGCGGAGTACCGGCCCACGTGGGAGTTATGGCGGGACTTGCTCGCTAAGCAGAGAGACGCGGACGATCCGTCCGCGGAAGCCTGGCACCCGGTGGCAGTAGGCGTGATTCACAACCTGAACATGGGACCGGGAATGGCGGTGCCTCGCGTGCGGTTGGAGTTCGACGGCAGAATCTCCCGCAAGGCCTTGCACAGGTTGATCGACATCCTGTGGCAGGATTGGAAGGACCGACGGGCAGTCCTTCCTCGTCGGCCGCTCACCGACAAGGCCATTCGTCTCGTGCGTCTGGTATGTCTCATTCTCCCGCCGGAAAGGTCGTGGCGTGAGCGAATGACGGCCTGGAACGAAGCTTATCCGCACGAGGCGTTCAATAACGCATGGGACTTTCAGCAGAAGTTCAGGCGGGCTGAGAAGCAGTTGACCGACGCTGAATACGGTTTGGAGTGGGCCTACGAAGCTGAACCACTGCCCCCTTGGGGACTGCCGCCCGAAGAGGAGGCCCGACTACTCGCGCGGGGCGGACCGCGAGCGCTGCGCTATGTGAGCATGCACTTCGACTACGTCCGCGAGCGGTACGACCTTGACCTGCGCTGGAATCCCGATAAGGCGGCCCGCGGCTGGGCCTCGGACGTGATCGAGTTGGTCACGAGCGGCCCCGAGCCGCGATTCGCGGCTTTGACGGTGGAGGGCGCGGAGGGACTTCGTCAATCTATAGCCGAGCAGGAGTCACGCGGGCGCGCAGTCCAGGAGGACCAACCATGAGAGGCCAAGTCAGGAAGCGCGGAAACAACGAGGGCAGTATCTACCAGCGCTCAGACGGCCGCTGGGCGGGTGCCGTCACGCTGGAAGATGGCAGGCGCAAGTCCTTCTACGGGAAGACCCGCTCGGAGGTGGCCGGGAAGGTCAACCGCGCCCTCACGGAGTTGCAGCAAGGCATCACCCCGGCCGATGACAGACTGACGGTGCGACAGTACATGGCGGTCTGGCTCGAAGGACGGAAAGACTCACTGCGTTATGCGACGTATCGGGACTACGAGTCGCGCATTCGCCTCTACATCGATCCCTCGCTCGGCTCCGTCCGCCTGTCGAAACTCACTCCCGAACAGGTTGAGAGGATGCTCGCCAAGATGCAGGAGGCCGGCCTCTCCCCGCGCACGCGCCAATACGTTCATGCGGTACTCCGGGCTGCGCTCCAGACCGCCGTGAAGCGCGGTCGCATTCCCCGTAACGTTGCCATGCTGATAGACGGCCCTTCCGTGAAGCGCGAGCCGGTGAAGCCGCTCACAGTGGAAGAGGCGAAGACATTCCTCGCCGCCGCCACCGAGGAGCGCCTCCTCGGTCCGCTCTACACCGTGACCCTGGGCTTGGGGCTTCGCAAGGGTGAGACGCTCGGGCTGCGATGGCAGGACGTCGATCTCGAGGAACGTCGGCTCTGGGTACGTCACGCGCTTCAACGTCAGAAGGGAAAGGGCCTCGTCCTAGTCGAACCGAAGTCGCGAACAAGCCGTCGCCCCCTTGCCCTCCCTCCCTTCGTGGTCGAGGCTTTCAAGGAGCAGCGTCGCCGGCAAGTCGAACAACGACTGGCATCCGGCCCACATTGGCAGGATCAGGACTTCGTGTTCACAATGCCGGATGGCCGCCCGGTATCAGGCGATTACATCAACGCAAAGTTCCCGAAGTTCCTCAAGCGCAGCTTCACCCGTTGTCCGCTGTGTGGCGAGGGGCAGGTCCACGACGGACACTGTGAGAAGTGCGGCGGGGCTGCCATTGTGCAGGTGCCCGCTATCACCTTCCACGGCCTCAGGCATTCCTGCGCTTCACTCCTATTCGCGCAGGGGTGCTCGCTCCGCCTCGTCATGGAGATACTCGGCCACTCGCAGATAGCCCTGACCGCCAACACGTACACACACCTGCTGCCGGAGGCCGACCGGGAGGCCGCAACGGCCATGGAGAGCGTTCTTGGAGCCGACTCGTAGCCGGGTTGCTGTCAAGGTTGCTGTCAAGACGGAACAAACCGACATACTATCAATCGTGATAGCCGATATTTACAGGCTATTTTAGGTGGCGGGACCCGGAATTGAACCGGGGACACCATGATTTTCAGTCATGTGCTCTACCGACTGAGCTATCCCGCCACGGTCGCCGCCGCGGCCTCTACCCACGGCGCCTTGCTGAACACTCGAGGCGGGAGCGACGGGACTCGAACCCGCGACCTCCGACGTGACAGGCCGGCGTTCTAACCAACTGAACTACGCCCCCGCGACCAAGTTGCGAGATTATCGCACGTCCTTCGCGCCTCGCAAGTGGGCACAGCAGGATTTGAACCTGCGACCCCCTGCTTGTAAGGCAGGTGCTCTCCCACTGAGCTATGCGCCCAGGCGCCCACGCTGGGAAATGCCCCCAGGGGAATTCGAATCCCCGCCGTCGCCTTGAAAGGGCGATGTCCTAGGCCGCTAGACGATGGGGGCGCATCCGGCGCTGTGGACCACACCAGACACCTCCGGCCCGGTCCGCGCGGCCCGCAGATGCTAGCACACAACCGATGGCCGGTAAACCGCGCCCTCCGTCGCCCTCGGGCACTGAACCGGCCGGGTTCCAGACGGTCGTCCGCGACTCCTTCGCCGCGCGCCTGAGCCGCCTCCGGGCGCTTGCCCGCGCGTGCCCGGCTTGCTAGCCTGGGGCTGATGGCCCATGATCCCAAAATAGGGAGCCCGCGGCCCCTGGGCGACCTCCTTCTGGCGTCCAGCAGGCGATTCCGGCGCTACCGGTGGGTGATCTTCGTCGTCGCGGTGCTGATCGAGGTGCTCGTCATCTGGCTGGTCCACCGGGCCGGCGCGACGGTTCACCCTCTCGAGCCCGTCGGCGCCGGGGTCGTCTTTCTCTCCGTCGCGGTCGCGAGCGTGGGGGGAGCGCTGCTGGGCCTGGCTGCCGCCCTGGTCGCCGTTATAGCCTCGTTCGCCCTGCTTGCCGATTTTGGGACGTCCACGGCCGCCGCCAACGCGATCATCTCCGCGGTGGTGTGGTGCGTAGCCGCGATCGCCGCCGGTCTGGTCGTCGCCTACTTCCGCCGCCAGGTAGCCCGCCGCGAAGTCGCCCTCCAGCAGGCGCTCGGCCGCTCCCTTCACGCCAAGGAACAGATGGAACGGGTCTTGGAGTTCAGCCCGCAGTTCTATCAGAGCAGCCGTGTCGACGAGGCGGCCGCGGCCATCTGCGGGGCCGCGGTCGAGACCTTCGGGGCCGACGGAGCCCGTCTCTACGCCATCCAGAGCGACGCTTTGGAGTTGCTCGCCGTCACTCCCCCCTCCGACACGATCCGCCCCGGGTTACGGCTGCCGTTGGCGGATCTTTCCCAGATCCAGGACACCCTGGCCAAACGCCGGCCCTCGTTCTCCCGGGATGTCCGTTCGGTCCGCATAGAAGGACCCGCCTTGGAGCTGCGGCGGTCGCTCGGCATCGTCTCGGCCATCCGGATCCCCATCGCCAACCCGGCCGGGTCTATGGGACTGCTCTCACTCAGCTGGACCCACCCCATCGAGCGACCGGCGGAAGACCTCTTGGCGATCATGCAACGCTTCGGGGACCAAGCCGCCGTGGCCTGGCAGAACGCCCTGCGGGCCGAGGCCCAACGCCGGGCGGACGAGCTCTACGAGACGCTCGAGCGGGTGGTCACCCTGGCCCCCACGTTCCACATCACCGGTTCGCCCGAGGAACTGGCCCGGGCCGTGTGCGAGGCCGCTCTCGGCACCTTCGGCTGCACGGGAGCCGCCCTCTACCGGGTGGAAGGCGACAGGCTGCGGGTGTTGGATCACCGGCCGCCGCTGGAAGGCCTCCGGGCCGGCCGGGTGTTCCCGCACAGCACGGAGATGCCGGCGGCCGCCGAGCTCCTCTCGCACGCTCCCACGTTCATCCCCGACACCTCCGACCCCGACTGTTGCGTCTGGCCGTGCACGCCTGAGGTCATCCGCCGAGGCGGCGCCCGTTCGGTGCTCTACGTGCCCGTCCGCTTCGGGGAGCACGGGCCCCAGAACCTCCTCGTGCTGTCGTGGGACCATCCCATAGACCGGCCCGATCCCGGGTTCCTGGTCGTGGCCGAACGCTTCGCCGACCAGGCGGCTTTGGCGCTCTCCAATGCCGCCGCGGAAAGGTTGCATGCCCGGCTCGAAGCCAGTCTGCGGCCGTCGGGCCCCGTCGACCACCCGCACCTTAGGGTGATCATGCGCTATCGGACCGGCGAGCAGCGTCTGCATCTGGGTGGGGACTTCGTCGGCTCCACTCCGGCGGGCGCGGCCGGGCTTCACTTCGTCATCGGCGACGTCAGCGGCCACGGGCCGGACGCAGCCGCGCTGGGAGCCATGCTGCGCTCCACCTGGAAGGCCCTCGTGCTGTCGGGGGCGGGCGTGCCCGAGGCCGTGGACGGCATGCGCAGGATGCTGCTGGCCGAGAAGGCGGGGGCCGCGGTGTTCGCCACCATCGTCGCCGGAGTGATCGACGTCGCGAAGACGGAGGTGGCGCTCGTCAACGCGGGTCACCTCCCGCCCCTGCTCATCGCCGATGGTGGGGTCACCGCTCTGGAGACCGAGCCCGCCCCCCCACTCGGTTTCGACAGCGGGACCCCCCGGCCGCTCCGTCGCTTTCCTCTCCCCGAGACCTGGAGCCTGTTTCTCTACACCGACGGCCTGATCGAGGCCCGGGTGGCGCCCGGCTCTCCGCAACGTTACGGCGAGGACCGGCTCAGAGAGCGTCTTGCCGCTTGGAAGGGATCGACTCCCGACGGCGTCGCGCTCGACGCGCTCATCAGCGAGATAGAGACCGCCAGCGGGGGCCACTTCGCCGACGACGTCGCCGTGCTCGTCGTGTCGACCAAGGACCGCGGCGGCATGTAGCGCCGGCGTCGGGCATGGTTGCCTCGCGCGCCGTGTGTTAGGCTTTCGGGCCGATGAAGACCTCTCCGCGCAGCAGCGTACTCATAGACCTGGCCGCCGTCCGCCACAACGTGGCTCATCTGCTCGGTATCCTCAGCCCCGGCAGCCGCATGCTGGTCGCCGTCAAGGCCGACGGGTACGGGCATGGGACGCTGCCGGTGGCCCGCGCCGTGGTGGCGGCGGGCGCCCAGGGGGTCGCGGTGGCCACCGCCGAGGAAGCCGTCGCCCTCCGCGACGTGGGGTTCACCGAAGCCATCCTGGTCATGGGACCTCTGTACAGCTTCGACCAGTACGAGGAGATGGCCCGGCAGGGCGTGGACTTCGCCGTGGTGAGCGACCACATGGTAGGCGTCCTGCCGGAGCTGAGGGGTTCGGGGCTGAGGGCGCGCGTGCACCTCAAGATAGACAGCGGCATGAACCGCCAAGGGCTGTTCCCCTCGGAGGTGGGAGGGTTCCTCGACTCCATCCGAGGGATCCCCGAGATCGAGCTCGTGGGAGTCATGACTCATTTCGCCTGCGCCTCGGAGGATCCGGCCTCCATCGACTTCCAGCTCGGCCGGTTCTTGCCGGCCGTCGAGCAGGTGCGCCGGGAGTGGCCCTCGGTGATCGCCCACGCCGCCAACAGCGCCGCCACCGTCTCCAGCCCACGTTCCCACCTCGACATGGTCCGCTGCGGCTGTGCCGTGTACGGCCTCTCGCCCTGGCAACAGGATCCCATCGCCGAAGGACTGCGCCCCGCCCTCGCCTGGAAGTCGCAGGTCGCCTTGGTCAAGCGGGTGTCGCCGGGAGAAGGGGTCGGATACGGTCATGCCTTCAGGCCCGCCACCGCGACAGATGTGGCCTTGGTGCCCATCGGCTACGGCGACGGCGTCTTCAGAGCGCTGAGCAACCGAGGGGAAGTGCTCATCAACGGGCGTCGCTATCCTGTGGCGGGCCGCGTCTCCATGGACTCCTTCGGGGTGGATGTGGGGACGGACGGCCGGGTGAAGGTCGGAGACCCGGTGACCCTCATCGGCGCGGACGGAGACGACCGCATCACCGCCGAAGAGGTGGCCCAGAGGCTGGGCACCATCAACTACGAGATCACCTGCGACATCGCCTTGGATCGCACGGAGCGGCACTTCCTCAACGGCGGC
>JAJFUK010000029.1 GCA_021372435.1 Actinomycetes bacterium
CCAGCAGGTCGCGCTCGACGCGCATCGTCGCGAGGGCGCCGGTTGCGTCCGCGGTTCTCTCTTCAGCAGTACACATCGCGCTTACCTTCCCGCACCCGAGCGAGCAGGCGCTCGGTCAAGCGCCGGTCAGATTCGTCCAGCCTCTCGAGCTCTCTTGCTATCACAGCTTCGCCCGCCTGGCGGGTCTCCGGCCCCGCGTAGTCGGCCAGGTACTCGGCCAAAGTGGCGATGGCGTTGGGAGTGCAGCGGTGTTTGATCTCGCCGGGCTTCGCCAGCTCCATGAAGTGCTCGCCTGTGCGCCCGCTCCGGTAGCAGGCGGTACAGAACGAGGGGATCTCTCCCATCTCCAGCAGTTCGGCGACCACTTCCTCCAGGGAACGGTTGTCGCCGATGCGGAACTGTTCCCGGGCAAGGTCTTGCTCGCCCTCCCCTTCGCTGTAGCCGCCGATCTCGATGCGGGTGCCGCCATCTATCTGCGAGCACCCGAAGTCGATCAGCTGGCGCCGGAGCTCAGCGGGCTCCCGGGCGGTGAGGATCATGCCCACGTAGGGCACCGAAAGCCGCAGGATGGCGATCAGACGCTTGAAGTCGGCATCGCTCAGGATGTACTGGGGCTGGAGGGCCCGATTGCTGGCCTCTTTGAGACGGGGGAAGGAAAAGGTGTGTGGCCCTACACCAAACGTGTCCTCCAGGTGGATGGCGTGAGCCAGCAGACCCATGGCCTCGAAGCGCCAATCGTACAGACCGAACAGGGCTCCCAGACCCACGTCGTCGCAGCCCCCCTCCATGGCCCGGTCTTGGCCGTAGAGCCGCCACAGGAAGTCCGCCTTGGGCCCTCGGGGGTGCATCTCGGCGTAAGTGGGGCGGTGGTAGGTCTCCTGGAAGATCTGGTAGGTGCCGATGCCGGCTTCCTTGACCATTCGGTAGCCCGCGACGTCCAGGGGAGCGCAGTTGACGTTGATGCGGCGGATCTCCCCGCCGTTCTTGGCGGAATAGATGACCCGCACGGCGTGGGCGATGGTCTCGGGCCCGTAGTCGGGGTGCTCACCGTAGTCGATAACCAGCCGCTTGTGGCCCTTGCTCACCAGCGCGTGCACTTCGGCGCGCAGTTCGTCGTCGGTGAGGGTGCGGCGCACCACCTGGTCGTTCTCGCGGCGGAAGCCGCAGTACCTGCAGGAGTTGACGCACTTGTTACCGATGTAGAGGGGAGCGAAAAGGACGATGCGGTTGCCGTACACGTCTCTCTTCAGCCGACGGGCGGCCTCGAACATCTCTTCTTGAAGGGCGGGGTCGTCCACCGACAGGAGGACGGCCATGTCCTCGAGTGAGAGGCGTTGTAACGCCGTGGACTTGTCGATCACTGCGCGCACCTCCCCGGCCTGCGCCGGCGGCCGGGCGAGGAGCTCTTCGATTCGAGCGGCGGGAATGAAGTCGGTCAGGCCTTCACTGTGTGGATGGGGCATCATGGGTAGCTCCTTGTGACGAGGTCTTGGACAGGAGTGACCTCACCTGAATGCCCGGGAGCTTGCCCAATTTGCCGGTGAGAGCGCTGACGCGCTCGACAGAGGTGTCGGTGACGAGCGTGATGATGCTCACACCGCGCTGTGGATA
>JAJFUK010000032.1 GCA_021372435.1 Actinomycetes bacterium
GTCGGCGTGGGCAAGGACGACATGGGCGGTGTTTCCGCGGCCGGGCGCGTCACCACGGCCGGGAGCGGCATCGACGGGGCGACGCTGGGCGCGACGGGCGGCGCTCAGAACGTAACACTCGATCTGACGCAGATCCCCGAGCACGATCACGATGTCTCGGCCAATCAGGATGCGCATGGGCATTCGATCCCGTTCTCGCTTGGGCTGGCGGTTTCGACCGGCGCCGGCGCCGGTCGCGCCGTTGATCCTACGCCGGGCACGACGGGGAACACTGACCCGGTGATTACCGTCTCCGAAACCGCCAAGGGCGGTGGGCAGGCGCACACCAACATGCCGCCGGCCATCGTCTGCAACTTCATCATCTACGCGGGCGTCTGATGCCGGCCATCAAGATCACCGGGTTCTCCGGCGAGCAGCCCCGCATCATCCCGCGCCTGCTTCCCGCTGCTGCGGCGCAGTCTGCCTTCAACGTCCGCCTCGATGACGGCGGCCTGTCGCCCTACTATGAGCCTTCGGCGGTTTCGTCTCTTGACCCGCCTTCCGGGACCTATCTCACGCTCTACCGCCACGGGGATACCTGGCTCGGGTTTGAGGACCAGGTGAACCTCGCCCAAGGCCCTGTCGCACAGGACCGGCTTTATTACACGGGCGATGGCGCCCCCAAGATGAGGGTGGGCAGCACCGTCTATCCTCTCGCTCTCGCGGGGCCGTCCGGGGCGCTCTCCGGGTCCTCCTCCGGGGGCGGGACGGGCGACACCTTCACGCGCATCTACGTCTACACGTGGGTAACGGATTTCGGCGAGGAGTCGGAGCCGAGCCCGGCTTCTGCTGAAGTGGACTGGAAGGCCGGCGAGACGATCACGCTGACCGGCTTCGCGTCCACCCCTTCGGGGCGCAACATCACGAAGCAGCGCATCTATCGCAGCCAGACCGGATCCACGGGGACGGACCTCTATTTCATAGCCGAGCGGGCCGCAAGCAACACCAGCTACGTGGACAATATCGCCGTGGATGCCTTCCAGGAGGTGCTTCCCTCCCGGAACTGGACGCCGCCGCCGGACTCCCTCGCGGGGCTGACGGCGATGCCGAACGGCATCATGGCGGGCTTCGTCGGCAAGGACTTGTATTTCAGCGAGCCGTGGCGCCCGCACGCCTGGCCGGATGACTACGTGCTCACGGCGGACACCGAGATTGTCGCCCTGGGCGCCATTGGCACGTCGCTGGTGGTCATGACCAAAGGCAACCCCTACTTCGTCACGGGCACCACGCCTGAAAGCATGACGATGGAGAAGCTGGAGGCCAACTATCCGTGCATCAACGCGCTGGGGGCTGTGGACCTCGGCTTTTCGATCGTCTACCCCTCGCATGAGGGCCTCGTGGCTGTGAAGGCGGGCGGGGCCATCGGCCTGATCTCGGCGAACCTGTTCAGCCCTGACGAGTGGCGCAAGCTCAATCCCGGAACCATGTGCGCCGGTCAGCTCGCGGGGCGTTGGATCGCCTCCTATACCGCGGTGGACGACAACAGCCAGGCCATCAGCGGATCCCTTCTGGTGGACACC
>JAJFUK010000041.1 GCA_021372435.1 Actinomycetes bacterium
CAGGGGGTGCCGGCATCCCCGCTCCGCTGACGCGAGTACGCGAACGCTGCGCCGGAACGCCCACACCCCCTGGGTGGCACCACGGCAACAGGAGGCATCGACACCAACCCGGCAGGGAGCGTGAGTCGGGCGTGGTCAGTCCTTCGGCAATCTGCGGATCCAGTCCCAGCCGGCGAGCGCTCCGGTGACGACCAGGCCGGCCAGGATCAGGATGATGCTCTTCTTGGAGCCGGCCTTCTTCGCTCTGTCGGCGGCGGTCTCAATGGTCTCTTCGCCGGCGGCAGAGGCGTTCGCGCCGCTCCCGGCCGGTGCGCCCTTACTTCCTCTCATGCGCTTCTCCCGACTTACAACTCGCTTCAAAACGAAGCCGCGGCCGCCGAGTGCGCGCGGGACGGCGCGATAGAGCGTCCTCGGTCGCGTAAACAGCCCCGCTATTCACGCTCCCTGCGTCCTTGTCTCGCATCCGCCCAGCTCGTCCCTTGCGGCAGAGCTTCATTTTGAAACGAGTTCTCAAACGACCGGGCCTTCATCGAACCCGGGATCCAGTTCCCTCTCCTCGATCATGCGTAACATTATCTCCACCACACTACTATCGTACTTCGTCCCCCTGCCGCCCTTGATCTCTTCCAGCAACTCCTCTTTGCTCCTTGCCGGTCGATAGGGCCGGTGATAGACCATGGCCTCCGCCACGTCGCAGACGCCCAGGATACGCACTTCCAGGCTCAGTCGGTCGCCGCTGATACCATCAGGATAGCCCGAGCCGTCCAGGCGCTCATGATGATGCAACGCCATGTCGGCTACAGGCCAGGGGAGACTGGAGTCTCTTAGGATCTCATAGCCCCGCTTCGTATGAGCACGGAGCAGACTCCATTCCTCGTCGAGCAGCTTCCCCGGCTTGTTGAGGATGCTCTCGGGGGTGGAGATCTTGCCGATATCGTGGAGCAGGCCGCCGATGTAGAGCCCTGTGAGTCTGGTCTCGTCCATCCCCAGCTGCCTGCCGACGCTGCGGGCCAACTGTGCCACCCTGCGCTGGTGTCCCGCCGTATACGGGTCTCTTGAATCCATGGCGCGCGAGACCGTCTCCGCCAGGTCGATGAAGGAACGCTGGAGCTGCTCCTGCACCTGTCGTCGCTCCCGTCGTACAGCGGCCTCCCTCAGTTCGCGATCGATCGCGGGGACCAGACGCGCCGGATTGCCCTTCATGACGAAATCGTGTGCGCCGGCCTTCATCATCTCAACAGCGGTCTCCTCCCCGATGGCACCCGATACCAGGATAAAGGGCAGATCGAGGTCGCTGTCCCTGAGAAGTGCCAACGCGGCGGCCGCACTAAAGCCGGGCATGTTGTAATCAGAGAGGACGATGTCCCAGCGCCCTTCGGCCAGCGCGGAGCGCATGGCGTCGGCCGTATCCACCCGCCGCCAGGTCAGGTCGTATCCGCCCCTTCGCAGCTCGCGGAGCAACAGAAGGGCGTCATCTTCCGAATCGTCGACGATCAGTGCGCTGAGCTCTTTGCCCATCTGCTCATCTAGTCCTCCGCCGTGGGGCGGGCTCGTTCAGGAGAAGCCAGTACAACTCCAGTTGTTTCACCGCATCGGTGAACTGCAGAAAGTCGACAGGTTTCCGAATGTAGCTGTTTGCAGCCAGCTCGTAGCTGTTGAGTAGATCTTGTTCCTCTTTCGAGGAGGTGAGGACGACCACCGGTAGGAACTTGGTCCGCGTGTCGGCGCGCAGGCGGCGTAGGACCTCCAGGCCGTCTGTTTTGGGCAGCTTCAGATCCAACAAGACGAGCGCGGGCATGAGGTCTAAATCGCGGCCGGCGTGAATGCCGGTGCCGAAGAGATAGTCCAGCGCCTCCACTCCGTCGCGGGCCACCACTACCTCGTTCACGATGTTGCCCTTCTTGAGCGCCCGGAGGGTCAGGTCTACGTCGTCGGGGTTGTCCTCCACCAACAGGATGACTTTTTTCTCCATGCACGCTCCTACGGTTCAAGTGTGAAATAGAAGGTGGCGCCCTTTTCCACCTGGGCTTCAGCCCACACATCGCCACCATGGCGATGAATGATACGCTGGACGGTGGCCAGACCGACGCCGGTACCTCCGAACTCCGCAGACGTGTGCAGCCGTTGGAACGGTGCAAAAAGTCTGCCGACATATGCCATATCGAAGCCAGCGCCGTCGTCTCGGACGAAATAGACGGGCCGCGCGCCGTGTTCAGCGACTCCGAACTCTATGGTGGCCCGGGGATGCTTTGCCGTGAACTTCCAGGCATTGCTGAGTAGGTTCTGAAGCACGATCTCGAGCAGGGCTGCGTCCCCCTGCGCGCTGACTCCCTCTGCTATGGTGAAGTCCACTGAGCGGCCAGGTTCCGTCGCCTTGAGGTCCGCCGCGATGGTCTCGGCCACAGTAGTAAGATCCACCGGCTCGCACCACATCTCGGCCCGGGTGACCCGGGAGAGCATCAGGAGGTCGTCGATGAGCTGCGCCATGTGCTGACTGGCTGCGCGGACGCGGTATAGGTAATCCCTGGCCTGCGCGTCCAGGGTGTCGCCGTAGTCCTCCACCAGCGCCTGGCTGAAGCCGTCGATGCTCCTGAGCGGGGCTCTCAGATCATGGGAGACGGAGTAGCTGAAGGATTCGAGCTCCTTGTTCGTCTGCTCCAATTCGACGCGCGTCTTGCTGTCGGTCAGATCGGCGATGGTCATCAAGGTCGCCGGTCGCCCTTCGTACTCGATCACGGCATTGCTTATGAGGGCGTGGACGGCGCTGCCGTCTTTTCTGAGGAGCCGGATCTCATAGGTCTCCGGTTCGGTGCTACCCGCCTGCCTGCGCCGAGCCCTGGCCATGACCAGGTTGCGGTCGTCAGGGTGGATCCGGTCGGCGATGGGAAGGCCGAGGCTCTCCTCCACCGTATAGCCAAGAAGTGAAGCCAGCTCCGCGTTGGCGAAGACCACTTTGCCACCCTGGTGGATACCGATGCCGACCAAAGCATGATCGACGAGACTGCGGTATTTCTGTTCCGATTCTCGTAGAGCCCGCTGTATTTCCTGGTAATCCCTTATATCGTGGGCGACGGTCACGACTCCCACCGGTTCCCCTTCTTCGGTCTTCATCACCGAGGTCGAAAGCAGGACCGGAAGGGGAGCACCGCCGTTTGTGCTCATGGTCAACTCTTGGTTGTGTACGGCGCCTCCGTTCAGCAACTCCGGGAAAGACAAAGGAGTAGCGCTGCCCGGCCAACTGACGATGGAACTGAGCTCTTTGTCCCGCAGCTCCTCTTCTTGGTACCCCAGCAGGGCGAGCGCAGCCCGATTGGCGTGGACGATCTTCCCTTGGGTGTCGACGAGTACAAGCAGGTCATTCATGGTGGAAAGGATGTTCTCGGCGGCCGCCGCCGGCGTGAGGCTCATCAGTCCATAGCGGGTTATGGCCCGCGCTAGGGCCGCTCCCCAGAGTAGGACAAAAACGACCGCTAGAGAGGGGAGAAGGGTCACGTGCAATCGCGGCAGCACCACGTCGGTAACAGAGCCCAGTGCGAGGCAGACTAGGGGCGTGACCGTAAGCAGTCTGGCCTGCCTCTTTCTCCGCAGGCTTTGTGACCTTGATCCGTATCGCACCACTAGATAGAAGCAGCCCAGGACGAGCACGAAGTAATACACGTAGAAAAGGATCGGGATATAACCCGAGGCCCAGACATGGACCCAGCCGAAGGGGGCGATGGCAAAACCGGAGACGAGGCTTCCTCTCCATTGCTGCGATATGAAGAAGGCTACGATTGCTACCCCTGCTATGATGGCGAGCGGGTTTCTTGCCACTCGTTCGTGCCCAGTAAGCGCTAGGTAGAACCAGAAGACGGTGGCTGGAAAACTACACCAGCCTACGGATGCTATGTTCTGCCATAACATGGACGGCGAGGGCGAAGCCATGGGGCGAAAGAACACATCACCGAGCGCCCAAATGGCAAAGGAGGCGATGGCCAAAGCGCAGAGCCGGTTTACCAGAGCAGCGGGGTTCTTATAGATGATGTAGCTGCCGAGCAGCACATATAACACAAAAGCCAAGAAGTACAAAGATATAGTGAATACTTGTAGGGCGGTCATCTGATTATCCAGCCTCGTTACTCAGTGTGCCTGCTCGGGATCGGCCCGAAAGCCGGGCCGCCGGGCCCCTAGGTCTCCACCCTTCGTGCGGGCCATGACGACACGGTCGCGGCCCGAACCCTTGGCCCTATAAAGGACCCGGTCGACCCTGCGCATCAAGTCGTCCGCGGTGTCTGCCGTCGCGACCGTGCCGCCGATGCTGACCGTGACCTTCAACTCCGCGCCCTGCACCGCGAAGGGCGTGGCCCCCACTACCCTGCGGATACGTTCGAGCACGGTCCTGGCCTCGAGGGGGCCCACGCCGGGCATGACGATGAGGAATTCATCACCGCCGATGCGGCCCAGGGCGTCATACCGACGCAGGACCTTGCCGATGCGCTCGACCACTGCTTGGAGGACGAAGTCGCCCGCCGCGTGGCCGTACCTGTCGTTGACCGACTTGAAGTGGTCGATGTCCAGAACACCGATGCCCAAGAGAAGCTGCTGCCGCGCCGCCCGGGCCAGTTCCTCGGAGAGACGCGCCAGAACCGCCCGGCGGTTCATGACGAGTGTCAAAGGATCGGTGAGCGCCTGTCTCCTCAACTCCTCCTGGGTTTCGAGGAGCTTGCGGTTCAGCTCTACGAACCTCCTGCCCACCAGGAGTCGCGCGCGAAGCTCCTCGGGATCGAACGGCTTCGACAGGTAGTCGGCCGCTCCTGCTTCCAGACCGGTCGCGATGTCGCTCTTGTCGTTTCGCGAGGTGAGGAGGATGAGGTAGGGCGGACTCAACAGGTCAAGGGCACGGATGCGCCGGCACACCTCCACTCCATCGAGCTCCGGCATCATCCAGTCGAGCACGGCGAGGCCGGGCGCGCTGTCGCCCGTGAGCACCCGCCATGCCTCCTCGCCCCCCGAGGCGGTGACCACGTCGTACCCCCAGGCGGTCAAGACCTTCTGGAGCAACATGCGCGAGCAGACATCATCATCGGCGACCAGTGTCCTCATAGGAGGCCGCCCCTCTCCTGCACCAGCGCCATCAGCGAGTCGAAGTGCCGGTCGAGCTCGGAGAGGGCCGCGGCCTTCTCCGGATCGCTCAGGG
Organism: Actinomycetes bacterium; assembly: GCA_021372435.1. GTDB lineage: Bacteria > Actinomycetota > Thermoleophilia > RBG-16-64-13 > RBG-16-64-13 > RBG-16-64-13. Next base: position 5,177 of record JAJFUK010000041.1, read on the forward strand.
CACCTGCGCCGACCTTCTTCTCCAGGGCGGCCGCGCAGGTTCGCATGGCTTCCGCTCCGACGCTGGCCGAGGCGCCCTTCAGCAGATGGGCCCGGTCGCGTACCAGCGCAGGATCGTTCAACTCGATCGACCGGCGGAGGCGGCTCACCATGGCGGGAACGTCGTTCTGGTACTGAGCCGCGATCTCAGCAGCCGATTCCCGGTCGCCCTCGAGCAGGTCGAGAAGGACGTTCTCGTCGAACACCGGGGGCGTAGGAGCGCCGGCTCCGCTCAACACGGCCGGTGGGGACAAGGACCCGGGCCCGGCTGTGGGTGCGGCGACCCACCGCGAGATCACCTCCTGGAGCTCCGCGGCCTTCATGGGTTTGGCCAGATAATCATCCATCCCGGCATCGAGGCATTTCTGCCTGTCACTCGCCGTGGCGTGCGCGGTCAGGGCCACGATGCGCACCCCCGGGTTCAGAGACCTCGAGCGCGGATCACGGATCCGGCGCGTTGCCTCCAGGCCGTCCATCACCGGCATCTGGACGTCCATGAGGATGAGGTCGTAGCGTTTCTCCGTACTAGCCTGCAGGGCTTGGGCCCCATCGGTGGCCACGTCGGCCGCAAAGCCGAGCCTTTCCAGAGCCTTGACCACCACCTTTTGGTTCACCAGATTGTCCTCTGCCAACAAAATGCGGACGCGTTTCCGGGCCTGCTCGGCCAGTGTGTGCCGGGTGATGATGCGGCCGGGAGTCACGGCCGGCCCGTCCTGCTCCCCGTGCTGCAGCCCCACCACAGTGGCCAAGCAGTCGTACAGGTGCGACTGCCGTACGGGCTTCACCAAGTAGGCCGAGAACCCGGCCCGTTCCATGCGCGCCGCGTCACCGCGCGTGCCTACGGAGGTCATCATGACGAGACTGGTGGCGGCAAGCTCCGGGTCGGCCCCGATCTCCAAAGCGAGCTCCTCGCCACTCACCTCCGGCATGCACATGTCGATCACCGCCACCCTGTATGGGTCGCCCTCGGCTACGGCCCCGCGCAGCGCCTCCAGCGCTTCGCGGGCGGAGGCCACTTCCTGATGGCGGCAGCCCCAGGAGCCGAGCATGCCGGCTATGACCTTGCGGTTCGTCTCGCTGTCGTCCACTGCGAGCACGCGTACGCCCGCTACGGTCGCAGGCTCCATCCTTTCGAGTTCGCCCGGAATCGGCGCGCTCTTGGACAACGGCAGTGTGAACCAGAACGTCGAACCGACGCCCACCGTACTCTCCGCGGCCATCTTGCCTCTCATGGCTTCCACCAACCCCTCGGCGATGGAGAGTCCGAGACCCGTACCGCCGTATCGCCGCGTCGTGGAAGCGTCGGCCTGGACGAAGGGAAGGAAGAGCCGGTCGAGCAGCGGGGCGGGGATCCCGATGCCTGTGTCACGCACGGCGAACCGCACGACCGCCTCTCTGTCGTTCTCTGCTTCGAGGGTCACGTGCACATCGACCTCGCCCTGTTCGGTGAACTTGATGGCGTTGCCCACCAGATTGGTGAGGACCTGGCGCAGGCGCCCCGGGTCGCCCTTGAGCGCCGATGGCACGTCGGGCTCCACCAGTAGCGCGAGTTCGATGCCCTTCTCCTGCGCCTTGATGGCCAGCAGAGCGATCATGTCTTCAAGGGCCAGTCGCAGGTCAAAATCGATGTTCTCGAGTTCGAGCTTCCGGGACTCTACTTTTGAGAAATCCAGGATGTCGCCGATGACCATGAGCAGCGTCTCCGTGCTCGATCGGAGCGTTTCGACGTAGTCGCGCTGCTCAGGCGTGAGCTCGGTGTCCAGCAGTAGGTCGACCATCCCGATGACGCCGTTCATGGGCGTACGGATCTCGTGGCTCATGTTCGCCAGGAACATACTCTTGGCTTCGTTCGCGGCCTGTGCCTCCATCGCCAGTCGGTTGGCCTGTCTCATGGAATGCTCGAGCTCGCGGTTGACGGCTTCCGCCTTTTCCTTGGCCATGCGGAGCTGGGCCTCATGCTCCTTGCGGAGCGTGATGTCTCTGGCGAACACAAAGTTGTATTCGTTGCCATCGTACTCGACGAAGGTCGCACTCACCGCTACCGGCATGAGCCTGCCGTCCTTGGTGCGGTGAGTGGTCTCAAAGCTGCGCGCCCCCTTTTCTTTCAGCGTTTCCCAATGCCTTTCCCACGGCGTAGGGGCTGAGGGATCGATCTGGTAGATGCTCATGGAGAGCATCTCCTCCTGCGTATAGCCGAGTTGCCGGCAGGTCGATTGGCTCACATAGGCGAGGATGCCGTCGGGGCCGACCCAAAACACCTGTTCGGCTGCGTGGTCTACTGAGTACTGGATCAAGCGGAGACGCCTCTCCATCCGCCTGCGTTCTGTGATGTCTTGGGCGAAGACCAGGTTGTAGTCTCTACCGCCGTACTCGACATGGGCTACGTGGACCTCCACGGGCATGTCGGTGCCGTCCCTGCGGCGATGCCATGTCTCATATCTGAGCCGGCCTTGCTCCTTCACCTTCTCGAACCCTTCGGCCCAGTCGCCCGGTAGCCGGGGCTCGATCTCGCGGATGTTCATGGTGAGGAGCTCTTCGCGCGTGTAGCCGAGCTGCCGGCATGTCGAATCGTTCACGAAGATGAAGCGGCCCTGCGGTGTCACCCAGAATATCTGCTCGTTGGCGTTGTCGACCGAGGCCTGAGCGAGGCGCATCAACTCTTCCGCGCGCCCGCCCTCGGCGGTGTCGTATGCTAAGACGCACTGGAACTCCTTGCCATCCGCCTCGACGGAGAAGTCCGCGAAGCGCGGCGCCTTTTCGGCCTGCTTCTGCCGGGTGCGGTCCTCGACGAGCATCACGAAGTCGCGACTTCCCGGCAGTCCTTCTCCCCAGAAGGGATCGGACAGCGGATGGTCGAGCATCTCAGCCATAGAGACCCCAGCCATGGCGGCAGCCGATTCGTTCGCCCACAGGCATCGTCCGTCGGACGAAAAGACTACTATGCCTTGAGGCGCATCTGCGAGAAGCACCCTGCTCAGTTCTGCGAGCAGCTGAGCCTTCCGGTCCTCAGCCATT
>JAJFUK010000049.1 GCA_021372435.1 Actinomycetes bacterium
CGTAGCGGGGGCGCGCAGCACGCGCGCCAGCTCGTCCCGCTCTTCTTCGCTCAGTATGATGGAGACAGCACTCGGTGCCATACTCAGCATCATACTCTAACTCCCTTTAACAATCAAGATATTATCGGAACGGAGCACTAGCAGGCGCGGGTTCCGGTGGCCGCGCACGGTCTGCGTGGGCGGAGGCCGTCCGCCGCCCGGGGGCTTCAAGGTATCGCGCCGGACGCCCTGGGGACCGGTCTCGGCCGTCCCTGCTACCTGCTAGAATCCATGTGCCATGGGCGCTAACGAGATCGTCATCGTCGGAGCCCGGGAGCACAATCTCAAGGACATCTCCCTGTCGCTCCCGCGCGACCGCTTCATCGTCATCACGGGTCTATCGGGCTCGGGAAAGTCGAGCCTGGCGTTCGACACCATCTACGCTGAGGGCCAGCGGCGGTACGTCGAGAGCCTGTCCGCATACGCCCGTCAGTTCCTCGGGCAGATGAACAAGCCCGATGTCGACTCCATCGAAGGCCTTTCGCCGGCCATCTCGATCGACCAGAAGACCACCTCGCGCAACCCCCGTTCGACCGTGGGTACGGTCACCGAGATCTACGACTACCTCCGGCTGCTCTACGCCCGCATAGGCCATCCCCATTGCTGGATCTGCGGCCGGCCGATCGAAGGGCAGAGCAAGGAGCAGATAGTCGATCAGATCCTGGGATTAGAGCCGGGGACGCGCTTTGTGATCAAAGCCCCGGTGGTGCGCGGCCAGAAGGGTTGGCACAAGGAGGTGCTGGAGCACATCCGGCAGGAAGGCTTCACCCGAGTCGAGATCGACGGGCGGCAGTACAGCATGGACGAGCCGCTCCCCGAGCTCGACAAGAACGTCCGGCACGATGTAAGCGTGGTCGTGGACCGTCTGGTGATGAAGGAAGGAGTGCGTCATCGGCTGTCGGACTCCGTGGAGACCGCGCTCACCGAGGCCGGCGGATTACTGGTGGTCGATGTGTACGAGCCCGGGAGGCAAGAGGACGACAGTGAGGACGTGGCCGGCGCCTCGGGCGGATCCCGCGGGCCCACGAGCCTCGTTTTCTCAGAGAATCTGGCGTGTCCGGAGCACGGGGCATCCCTGCCCGAGATCGCGCCGCGCATCTTCTCGTTTAACACCCCGCACGGCGCATGCGAGGCGTGCAGCGGGCTCGGAGCCCGGCGCGAGATCGACCCCGCGCTGCTCATCGGCGATCCCTCGCTGTCGGTGGCTGAAGGTGTCCTTCTCCCCTGGAGTGGGACCAGTTCTCAGTACTACGACCAGATAATCAAGGCGATCGTCGACCGCTACGAGGTGGATGCGTCGACGCCGTGGCGCGACCTGCCCCAGGAGGTGCGCGACATCTTCCTATATGGGACCAAGGGCGAGCGGCTGTACGTCTCCTATGTCAACCGGGCCGGCCTCAAGCGCAGCTACATGACCGTCTTCGAGGGGATCATCCCGAACCTGCAACGGCGGTATCAGGAGACCGACTCTGAGTACATGCGCGGAAAGATCGAGGAGTACATGACCGACCGACCGTGCCCTGTCTGCAAAGGAGCACGGCTCAAACCCTCCACACTGGCGGTGCGGATAGGGGGGCTGAACATCTACGAGCTGAGCATGATGCCCGTTACCGGAGTCATCCGATTTCTTGATGGCCTACAACTGACTGAGCGAGAACGCCTGATCGGCGCCCGGGTGTTGAAGGAGATCAGAGAGCGGCTGGTATTCCTCGACTCCGTGGGCGTGGGGTATCTGAGCCTGCATCGCAGCGCGGGGACGCTCTCTGGGGGAGAGGCCCAGCGCATCCGTCTGGCCACGCAGATCGGGTCGAGTCTGATGGGGGTGCTGTACATCCTCGACGAGCCTTCGATCGGGCTCCATCAGCGCGATAACCGGCGGCTGATCGACACCCTGCTCAAATTGCGCGACCTCGGCAACACCGTGATCGTCGTGGAGCACGATGAGGAGACCATCCGTTCCGCCGATCACATCGTCGACATGGGACCGGGAGCCGGCGAGCATGGGGGAGAAGTGGTCAGGAGCGGTGTGCTGGCGGACATCATGGCCGAGCCGCGCTCGATCACGGGTCAATTCTTGAGCGGCAGACGGTCGATCGCCGTCCCCTCCGGCCGACGGCGGGGCAAGGGACGGTTCATCGTGCGCGGGGCGCGCGAGCACAATCTGAAGAACATCGACGTGGTCGTGCCGACCGGCGCCTTCGTGTGCGTCACGGGCGTGTCGGGCTCGGGCAAGTCCACGCTGGTGAACGACGTCATCTATCGCAGTCTTTCGAATCTGGTCAACCGGGTGCCGCGGCGGCCGGGTGATCACGACCGCATCGACGGCATCGAACAGTTGGACAAGGTGATCGACATCGATCAGTCGCCCATCGGCCGGACTCCCCGTTCCAACCCGGCCACCTACACGGGAGTGTTCGACCATATCCGGGAGCTATTCTCGCAAACGCAGGAAGCGAAGGCGCGGGGGTACCTACCGGGCCGCTTCAGTTTCAACGTGAAAGGGGGCAGGTGCGAGGCCTGCAAGGGCGACGGTACCCTGAAGATCGAGATGCACTTCCTTCCGGACGTGTACGTGCCCTGCGAGGTCTGCCAAGGCAAGCGCTACAACCGGGAAACGCTCGAGGTGCGCTTCAAGGGCAAGAACGTGGCCGAGGTCCTTGATATGAGCGTTGAGGAGGCGCTCGAGTTCTTTGCCAACCAGCAGAAGATCAGGCGCCGTCTGCAGACCCTGGCCGACGTCGGTCTCGAGTACATCAGGCTGGGACAGCCGTCGACCACGCTCTCCGGGGGAGAAGCCCAGCGAGTGAAACTGGCCACCGAGCTGGCGAAGGTGGCGACCGGCGATACCCTGTACATACTCGACGAACCCACCACCGGCCTCCATTTCGCCGATATCGAGAAGCTGCTCGAAGTGCTGCAGCGGCTGGTCGACACGGGCAACACGGTACTCGTCATCGAGCACAATCTCGACGTCATCAAATGCGCCGACTGGATCATAGATCTGGGTCCGGAGGGAGGAGAGGCCGGGGGAGAGGTGGTCGCTACGGGTACCCCGGAGCAGATCTGCGCCGACCCGGGCAGCGAGACGGGGAAGGTGCTGCGTCGGGTGTTGCCGGTCTGCGAAGCCGAGCGCGCCCGGAGCCACCCGGGAGAAGCGGCATGAACGACGAACCGGACACCGAACGGGCCTTTCTCATCGCGGTGGATATCGGGGACGACGCCGGATGGAGCGCGGAGGAGTCGCTGCGAGAGCTTGCCTCGCTCGTCGAGACCGCCGGCGGCGAGGTGGTGGGGAGTCTTGCCCAACGGCGGGAAGCGATCCATCCCCAGTGGTACCTGGGCACGGGCAAAGCGGAGGAGTTGAAGCAGGCCAAGGCCGACACCCACTTCACTACCCTCGTGGCCGACGATGAGTTGTCACCCCGGCAACAGCGCTCCCTGGAGGACTTGCTGAACGTGAAGGTGCTGGACCGCAGCGGTGTGATTCTCGACATCTTCGCGCAGCGGGCCCACACCCACGAGGGCCGGATCCAAGTGGAGCTGGCCCGGCTCGAATACCAGCTTCCCCGCCTTACCCGCATGTGGACGCATCTGTCGCGGATGGGCGGCGGTATCGGGACCCGGCGGGGACCCGGCGAGACCCAACTCGAGACCGACCGCCGGGTGCTTCGGGAGCGTATCAAGAAGACCCGGGAACGGGTCGATGAGGTGCACCGGCGCCGGGAGACGGCCGCGCGGGCCCGTGAACGGCGTCTGTTCCCCACTGCGGCCATCGTGGGATACACCAACGCGGGCAAGTCGACACTCCTGAACGCCCTGGTGGGGGAGGAAGCAGCTGTCGTGGAAGACATGCTCTTTGCCACTCTCGACCCGACGACCCGCCGTGTCCGTCTCCACGAGGGCCAGACCGTGATCGTGAGCGATACCGTAGGCTTCATCCACAAGTTGCCGCACCAACTGGTCGAGGCCTTCCAGGCTACACTCGAGGAGGTGACGAGGGCCGACCTCCTCGTGGAGGTCGTCGACCTGTCCGATCCCCACGCCCCGGAGCATCGAAGGACGGTTCAGACGGTCTTGGATGAACTCGGAGCGGGACACAAACCTCGAGTGGTGGTCCTCAACAAGTCCGACCTCGTGGATGGCGGCGCCGTGGTGCCGGGCCGAGGCGGCTTCAGCGGCGTGGTGGGCAGGGACGACCGCTATGCCCTCAAGGTGTCGGCCCTGACGGGCGAGGGCATCGACGGACTGCGGACGATGATGGCCACCGTTCTCGCCGACCTGTGGTCGGACGTCGACCTTTCCGTGCCGTACTCGGCCGGCGAGCTCCTGGCGCGGGTCAGGGAACGAGGCAGTGTAGAGTTCGAGTACCGGGACGAGGACGTGCGCATAAGAGGGCGGGTGCCTCCGTCCATGGCGGGGGACCTCCACGGCGCGGCGCTCGCTTGGGAGCGTTCGCAGAGGGCGCGCAAACCGGACGGACGAAGCAGCACCTAGCGGGATGCACGGCTAGGAGCGGTCCAGGCTAGAAATACCTATGCGCGGACTCGATAGCGGCGGCGATGAGCGCTGCCCCCTGTTCCAGGTCCCGAAGTGACAGCACCTCCACCGGGGAATGGATGTAGCGGGTCGGGACGCTGACTACGCCGCAGGGGATCCCGCTCTTAGTAATGCTGATGGCCGTCGCGTCGGTGTTGCCCCCGTTGCCGACCTGCAGTTGATAGGGGATGGAGGCCTTCTCGGCCGAGTCGCGCAGCCAGCTGATCACCGGGCGGGGGGAGATCACCCCCCGTCCCGCGGCATCGATGATGGTGATGCTGGGTCCCTTCCCGGCTACTACAGGCGATTCGCTCCTGGAAACACCGGGATTATCGCCCGGTATGGTCACGTCGGTAGCGATCGCCACGTCCGGGGTGAGGCCGTACGCGCTGGTGCGGGCTCCTTTGAGACCCACCTCCTCCTGGACGGTACCCACGGCCTGGATGGTGGCTCGGACCTTCTTGCGTCTGACCAGCCGAAGCGCCCAGATCATCATGACGACGCCCGCCCGGTTGTCGAGTGCCTTGCCGGTGACGAAGCCGTTGCCCATGCGGGACAATTCCCGATCGATGGTGATCGGGCAGCCCACCTCGATGCCCAGCGAGCCTGCGGCGGCCGCGTCGGTCGCCCCGCAGTCGACGAACATGTCCTTGATCTTGATCAGCTTCTTGCGCTCGTCCGCATCCATGACATGCGGCGGCCGGGACCCGATCACGCCGGGGAGGGCCCTGCCGTCCCGCGTATGGATGACCACGCGCTGGCCCAGGATGGTCTGGTCCGACCACCCTCCCACAGGGACGATCCTGAGAAAGCCCTCGTCGTCGACATGGGATACCATGGCTCCGATCTCATCCATGTGGGCCGCCACCATGACCGCCGGCCCCTGGCCGGCCCGAATACCGACCACATTGCCCATGGTGTCGACGGTCACCCCGTCGGTGAGCGGCTCGAGCTCGTGGCGTAGCAGCTCGGCGACGGCGTCCTCGTAGCCGGACATCCCGTGGGTGTCGGCAAAGGTCTTGAGCAGGCCGGCGATGTCGTTCATTTGTTTCTCCTGGGTGAGGGTGTCGCGTGGTCTCAGATGAGGGCCCGGAGCGCGTCCATGTCCGGAACCAGCCGCGATTGGGATCTCTCATAGTCGAAGCCCGACGACTCCAAGATCATCCCGGCCTCAGAGGAGGACCACTTCCCCGAGCCGTATAGGACTTCGCCCACGGTGGTCGTAGCACACTGCCCGCAGAGGGCCGCGTCGATCCGCGCCGACAGCCCGAGCCTCTCAGCTTCCTTTGAGACTCCGACACCCTGGGCGGCTTTGATCGTGAGGGCCGCTGCGGATTCCGCCGTCGCCGCGAGAGAGGCCAGTTGGAACATGATGTGCTGCTGACGCGTGGCTTTGGCCTCGTGCACCGCCCTGAAGAGCCCGTTGAGCAGGCGCAGGACGCCCGCCACAGTATCGGCCTTGAGCCCGGGATGCTGTTCGTGCACCTGGTCGACCCGCCGGGCCAGCTCCTCGTAGAAAGCGCCCTTGGAGGAGATGACGGTCCGCCATCTGTTGGTGCTTATGATGAGCTGCTGGATCTCACTGGTCCCCTCGTATATGGTGGTGATTTTCACGTCCCGCTTTATCTTCTCGACGTCGTATTCCCTGATGTAGCCGTAGCCGCCAAGAGCCTGGATGGCGGCGTCGGCGCACGCGTTGGCGACTTCGGTGGCGTACAGCTTGGCCAGCGAGCCCTCGACCTCCAGACCCGTCTCGCCCGAGTCCAGGCGCAGGGCCACCTCTTCGATGTAGGCCCGGGCTGCTTCGAGCCGGGCGACGAACGGGAGTATCAGCTTGTGTGTGTAACCCTGCTTGTCGATGAGCGGAGAACCGAACTGTACCCGCTGTTTCGCGTAGGGAACGACCTTCTCGAGCGCAGCCACGGCGGCGCCCAGCGCCAAAGCACCCACCATCAGCCGGGTGTACCCGAACACCTCGTTCGCCTGGGCCAGCCCGCGGCCGGGGACGCCACCCACGAGGTTCTCGACCGGCACGAAGACGTCGTCGAACGTAAGGGGCGCCGTGTTGGAACTCCTGATGCCGTGCTTCGACTCGGGCCGCCCCGCCTTGAACCCGGCGGCGCCCTTCTCGACGATGAAGAACGACGGACCTTCAGGAGCGAGGGCCAAGACCGTCACGAAGTCGGCGTAGCCGCCGTTGGAGATGAACTGCTTGGCGCCGTTGAGGCGGTAGCCGACGAGTCTGCCGCCGTCCTGGACCGGTGACGCTGAGGTCTTCAGGTTGGAGAGGTTGCTGCCGGCTTCGGCTTCGGTGACGGCGTAGGCTACTATAGCGCCTTCGGCGACCTTGGCCAGCCACGTCTGTTTCTGGGCTTCTGTCGCGCCAACCAGGAGGGGATCGGTCCCCAGATGGATCGCCAAGAAGCCGGTCGCGACCCCGAGGCAGATCTTCCCGAGTTCTTCGCAGACGGCCGCCATGTCCCGGGCACCGCCGCCCAGGCCGCCGTAGCCGGTGGGAAGGAAGAGAAGTTGCAGGCCGATATCGGGTCCGAGAAGCTCGCGGATCTCCTTCTCAGGGAAGGTCTCTTGTTCGTCGTAGGCGCGTATGATCTCAGGGGTCAGCATGCGCTCTCTAATCCGGCTGATCAGGTCGAGGATCATCAGGCGTTCTTCGAGCGGTAGTCCTGCTGGTGCCACTGTCGTCTCCATCGGCTGGGATGGCGGTCGCCGTTGGGGCGGTCACCGGCGGGAGAGTATAACATGGGGGGGTCACGGCCTCCCGGGCGGCATCCGGCATGGTGGTCCGCGACGCCTGAGGCTTGGGGTACACTCTCTTCGACGATGACGTTTTCGCGACCGGGGCCGAGGGGCCCACTTACAGACATGCGCGCCGGAGACGAGCTGACACAGCAGATCAGATCCGCCCCGGATCTGCCCGGGGTCTACCTCTTCAGGGACGGCGCCGGCGACGTTCTCTATGCCGGCAAGGCCCTCTCCCTTCGTAGGCGGCTCGCGAGCTATCTGCCCGCGCGCGCCGGCGATGCCGCGGGAAGGCTGTCGGTGAAGACGGATGAGATGGTCGGCCGGGCCGTTTCGGTGGAGTGGATAGTCACCTCGAACGAGATGGAGGCGCTTCTCCTCGAGAACAACCTCATCAAACGACATCGCCCTCCGTTCAACATCCGATTGCGCGACGACAAGTCATACCCATACATCATGGTCACCCTTGAAGAGGAGTTCCCTCGGGTGCAGTTCACCCGGCAGCCGCACCGGCGCGGCAACCTGTACTTCGGCCCGTTCTCCAACGCCGCCAAAGTCAGGGATACCCTAGACGCGCTGGCGAAGGTGTTCCCGGTGCGGACCTGCCGCGGCCGCCGGCCGGGCAGGCGGTCCGGGTCGCCCTGTCTGCAATTCCACATCGACAGATGCTGTGGACCGTGTATCGGGGCTGTAGACGCCACCGAGTACCGGGCCACCATCGACCAGGTGGTGGACTTCTTGAGCGGGCGGGAGGGTAGGGTGGTGGCCGGCCTCGAGCGGTCGATGCAGGAGGCCGCGGGCAGGCAGGATTTTGAAAGCGCGGCGCTGTACCGGAACCGGCTCGAGGCGCTCCGTCATGTGCTTGAGAGGCAGCAGATAGAGTCGAGCTCCCTGGGGTCGGCGGACGTCACCGGCTTGGCGGTCGACGAATGGGGGGCCAACGTGCAGGTCTTCGTCACCCGGGACGGCAGACTGGCCGACAGACGCAGTCTCACGTTCATCAACGTGGCCGGAGCGGATCCGCAGGAGATCTTCGAGCACTTCGTCGCGGAATACTACGGAGGGACGCCGGCAGTGTCCGCGGAGCTGATCGTGCCGGCCACGGTCCGTGACACCGCCCGGGTTGCCTCGTTCTTGGAGGGTCTGCGCGGTGCCAAGGTCGAGGTCCGTCAGGCGGAGCGCGGCGACAAGCGCCGGCTGCGGGAACTGGCCGACCGCAATGCGGTCCTGGCCTTGGAGCACGAGAGACTGCGGGAGGAGAGGACCAGAGAACGGCGCCTGGGAGCGCTGATCGCTTTGGAGGACGCATTGGGCCTCGGCGGCCCGCCCATCCGCATCGAAGGCTACGACGTCTCCAACCTTGGGGAGGAGGACATCGTGGCTTCCATGGTGGTGTTCGAAGGCGGGGCGCCCAAGAAGAGCGACTATCGCAAGTTCGCCATCGGGTCCACAGGGGGGCAGGACGATGTGGGTGCCATCCGTGAGGCGCTCGCCCGTCGCTTCGCGCGAGACGAGGCGGTGAGCGGAGATGTCGCCTCGCGGGTGGCGAGCGTCCCGGAGTCTATTGCGGGTGACCTCTCGATGACCAAAGCCGTAGGCGCGCCCGGCACACGGGCCGGGCGCGCCTACGACCCCTCTTTCGAGGCCGTACCCGACCTGATCCTGATCGACGGCGGTAAAGGCCAGTTGGGCGGTGCCGTGGCGGCTCTGCGCGAAGCCGGGCTCGAGGGGGTGGTGACCGTCATCTCGCTCGCCAAGCGCGAGGAGGAGGTCTTCGTGCCCTGGGCGCCGGAACCTCTCGACCTCGCTGACGATGATCCCGGCCTCCTTCTACTACGCCGGGTGCGGGACGAGGCCCATCGTTTCGCACTGGGCTTTCATCGCAGCAGGCGGGCGGCGCAGACGACGGCCTCACTGCTCGACCAGCTGCCGGGCGTAGGAGAAAAGCGGAAGCAGGCCATCGTCCGGCATTTCGGCTCGCCGGAGAGGTTCCTGGAGGCCACCCGTGAAGAGCTGGAGGCCGTGCCCGGTTTGCCCGGCAAGGTAGCGAGGGACATACATGCATATCTCCACAAGACCGGTTGAGGAAGAGGAGGTCGGCCGATGGACGCCGGTCTGACAGGGCGGTTCAGGACTCCGTGGGGCGAGGGCGGCATCACCGTTAGGCACGGTCATCTCGTCGGCGTCGAACTGCCGCCGGCGGTTCCCGGGGCAGAGGCAGGAGGGCCGGATGTCGATCTTATCGACCGCCGGGCGCTGGGCCGTTGGGCCGACGAGCTTGAGGCGTACTTTCGGGGCGAGCGGCTGGCTTGGACCGAAGCCGACCTCTCCCTTGATGAGTTGGACGCCGGCACGTTCCAAAGAGCGGTGTACTCTGCCCTGCTCACCGTGTCCCCGGGGATGACTGTGAGCTATGGGACGTTGGCGGAAATGGCGGGGTATCCACGGGCCGCGCGGGCCGTGGGTAACGCCATGGCCGCGAACCCTGTACCCATCGTCATACCGTGCCACCGCGTGATCCGGTCCGACGGCAATCTGGGCGATTACGGGACCGATCCCACCTGGAAAGAGCGGCTGCTCGAGCACGAGCGGAGGTTCGCCGGGCAAGGCCGGAGGGACGGATGACCGAAGGACAGGAACAGCAGAAGCTCGAAGTAGCCCTGATAACCGGGCTTTCCGGCGCGGGCAAGTCCGAAGCCGTGGCCACCTTCGAGGATGCCGGCTACTTCTGCATCGACAACCTGCCGCCGCAGATGCTTCCGAACATGGTGCAATTGTTCATCCTCGAGGGGAGCCGGGTCAACCGGGCGGCCGTCGTCCTCGACGCGCGCGGGAGGAAGTACTTCGAAGAGCTGGGCCGGGCGCTGGACTACCTACGGAACTCCGACGTGACGGTGCGGGTGCTCTACTTGGAGGCGACCGACGAGGCCCTGGTGGCCCGGTATCAGGCGACCAGAAGGCCGCATCCTCTCTCCGTCGACCTTTTGGAAGGGATCGCCATGGAGAGACAACTCCTTGCTTCCTTACGGGCCCAAGCCGACGTGATCATCGATACCACCGGCCTTTCCCCTTGGGATCTTCGCAGGCGGCTCGGAGAGACGCTCCTGGCGGACCGGTTGAGTGACCAACTGCTGGTGAGCGTGGAATCGTTCGGCTACCGGTACGGCCTGCCTGACGAAGCCGACATGGTGCTCGACGTCCGTTTCCTGCCCAATCCGCACTGGGTGGCGGAACTACGAGCGCGCTCCGGTCTCGATCCGTCGGTGCGGGAATATGTGCTCGGCAAGACCGAGGCGAGGACGTTCATCGAGCGCGTGATCGAGCTGGTGCGTTTCATGGCCCCGGGGTTCTTGGCCGAGCAGAAGCGCCGGCTGGGCCTTGCGTTGGGCTGCACCGGGGGGCGCCATCGCTCGGTGGTCCTGGCTGAGGAGCTGTCGCTACGCCTGAAAGAAGACCCGGCGTTCGTCGTCAGTCTGCACCATCGGGACGTCGACAAGGTAGGGTGACGATGAGCGGCGGTTTCACCCGGGCTTTTCGAGAGGAGCTGGCCCGGGTCGAAGATAGGCAGCCTTGCTGTCGGGTAGCGACGATGGCGGGGCTTGTGCACACTGCCGGGACCTTCCTCATCCACGGCGGCGCTGCTGAGGATGAGCGGTACGAGATCCGCATATCGACCACGGTGCAGGCCGCCGCGAAGATGGCGTATTCGCATTTCAAGGCTTTGGGGGCGGAGGGAGACCTGCTTACCCGGCGCGAGCCTCGTCTGCGGCAGCGGCTGGTGTATGAGGTGTGTCTCAGAGGTTCGCCGGCCGCACTGCAGGCTCTGAACGAGATGGGCGTGCTTAGCGACAACTTCGAACTTGAACCGGGTATCGCCCGCCGGCTGGTGAAGAAGGGCTGTTGCCGCGGCGCGTTCCTCCGCGGATGCCTCCTCGGCGCCGGGTCTGCCAACGCTCCCCAGCGAGAAGCCCATCTGGAGATCGTGACCCCGCACCCGGTCTTCGGCCGCGACCTGGCCGGGCTGTTGCGGGAGATGGCGTTCCATCCTGGTCTGAGGTCCAGGAGAGACAGCACGGTGGTCTATCTCAAAGGACGGGATGAGGTCGCCGGCCTGCTGGGTCTGGCCGGCGCTCATGCCGCGGCCATCCAGGTAGAAGAACAAGCCGTGCTGAAGGAGGTGCGTTCCCGAGCCAACCGGCTCGCCAACTGTGACGCCGCCAACCTCCGCCGCACCGGCGCAGCTGCGTCGAGGCAGTTGGAGGCCATCTCGACTCTAGAGCGGAGCGGCAGGCTTGCCACGTTGCCCTACGCTCTACGCGAGATGGCAGAACTCCGTCTCCGTTATCCCTACCTTAACCTGGGGGAACTGGCCGAGGCCGGGGGAGAAGGGCTGACCCGAACGGCGGTCAACCATCGACTGCGGCGCCTCGTGGAGGCCGCCGAAAGGTCGGGGGCGGAGGGTGCCCATGGTAGAATCGATCACTGTTCAAGAGCTGAGTCGAAGCCGAAGTGACGTGGGAAGCAGGTTGAGATGAGTACCAAGATCGCCATCAACGGGTTTGGGCGCATCGGGCGGCTGTTCTTGCGGGCCGCCGTCAAGAAAGGGGCCGATTTCGAAGTGGTGGCCATCAATGACCTCACCGACTCCGCCACCCTTGCCCATCTTCTGAAGTACGACAGCGTCCACGGCGTGTGGCCGGGAGAGGTCTCCCATACCGACGACACCCTGGTTTTCGAGGGCAGGCCTATCAAGGTCCTTTCTTCCGCGGATGTGAAGATGCTGCCCTGGCGCGATCTCGACGTAGATGTGGTGGTCGAGTGCACGGGGCACTTCACCGAAAGGACGCAGGCATCCCTTCACTTGGACCAAGGCGCGAGGAAGGTGGTGATCAGCGCCCCGGCCAAGGATCCGGACATCACCGTGGTGATGGGCGTGAACGACGCCGACTACGATCCGGCGCGCCATCACATCATCTCCAACGCGTCCTGCACCACCAACTGTCTCGCGCCGGTCGTGAAGGTGCTCTCCGACTCGTTCGGGATCGAACAGGGGTTGATGACCACCGTACACGCCTACACCAACGACCAACGCATCCTCGATCTGCCCCACAAAGACCTCAGACGGGCGCGCGCCGCGGGGCTTTCCATCATCCCGACCTCTACCGGCGCGGCGAAGGCCATCGGCCTGGTGCTACCGGAGCTGAAGGGCAGGCTGGACGGCTTTGCCCTGAGGGTACCCGTCCCGGACGGGTCGGTGGTCGATCTGGTGGTCACTCTGGAGCAGGAAGCCGCGGTCGATGAGATCAACGCGGCGGTCAAGGCGGCCGCCGAGGGGCCCTTGGCCGGGATACTCCGTTACACCGACGAGCCGATCGTCTCCTCGGACATCGTGGGTGATCCGCATTCGGCGGTGTTCGATTCGGTTCTCACCATGGTCATGGGACGACAGGCCAAAGTGGTCATGTGGTACGACAACGAGTGGGGTTTCAGCAATCGCATGGTCGATCTGTGCGGCCGTCTGTTCTAGGGAACCGGCGCCGGGAAGGGGACGACATGGCCAAGAAGACCGTCCGGGACGTCGACGTCAAAGGTAAGCGCGTGCTCGTGCGGGTGGACTTCAACGTCCCCTTGAAGGATGGGCGCGTCGCCGACGATTCGCGGATCCGGGCCGCCTTGCCGACCATCCAGTACCTTCGCGAGCAGGGCGCACGGGTCATCCTCATGTCGCATCTCGGCCGGCCGAAGGACGCTCCTGATCCCGCCCTGACCCTCGACCCGGTGGCCATGCGGCTGGGCCGGCTCCTCAAGGCTCCGGTGCGCAAGGTCAACGAGTTGACGGGGCCGGGCGTTCAGGCCGCTGTGGCCGCCATGGGACCCGGCGACGTGCTTCTCCTCGAGAACTCCCGCTTCGATCCTCGTGAAGAGAAGAACGATCCCACGCTGATACGGGAGCTGGCCGGCCTGGGCGATCTGTTCGTCAACGACGCCTTCAGTGCCGCCCACCGGGCGCACGCCACGACGGCCGGCCTTGCGCGGGTCCTTCCGGCCGTGGCCGGATTCCATATGGAGAAGGAGATCGCGGCCCTTGAAAGGCTCATGTCCGAGGCCAAGCGGCCTTTCGTCGTCGTACTCGGCGGGGCGAAGGTGACCGACAAGATCAAAGTGATCCATCGCTTCCTCGATCTGGCCGACCAGATCTTGATCGGAGGGGCGATGAGCTTGGCCTTCCTCAAGGCGCGGGGTCTGTCCGTGGGGGCCTCGAAGGTGGAAGAAGAAGGGGTGGGCGTGGCCGCCGAGGTCCTGGAGAAGGCTTCCGGCGCGGCGTGTGAACTGGTCCTCCCTACCGATCTCGTCATCGCCGACAGCTTCTCCGAGGACGCGGCCACCTTCGTGGTGGACGTGGAGTCCATCCCCGACGGCTGGATGGCACTGGATATCGGTCCGGCCACCGCCAAGAGGTATGCGGAGGCCATCGCAGGAGCCGGCCAGGTGTTCTGGAACGGGCCGCTGGGCGTGTTCGAGATGGCGCCCTTCGCCGAGGGGACACGGGCGGTGGCCGAGGCCATGGCCGCATGCCCGGGCGTGACGGTGGTGGGGGGCGGCGACTCAGTGGCGGCGGTCAACAAGTTCGGACTGGCAGACAAGATGGATCATGTGTCTATGGGCGGCGGAGCCTCTCTCGAATACATCGAAGGGGCGGAGCTGCCCGGCGTGGCCGCCCTGCCCGACAAGGAGCCGGCCTGATGGCCCACGGCGGGCGGAAACGGGTACCGTTGGTGGTCGGCAACTGGAAGATGTTCAAGACAAGCGCCGAAGGCGCCCGGTTCGTACGCGAACTGGGTGAGGAGCTTGGAGACGTGGATGACCGTGAAGTGATGGTAGCCCCGGCCTTCACAGGCCTGTACGAAGCCGCCAAAGCCGCTGAAGGGACCGCGCTCTCGGTGGCCGCCCAGGACGTATTCTGGGAGTGGGAGGGGCCGTACACGGGCGAAGTGTCCGCGACCATGTTGGCCGCCCTGGGAGTCAAAGCGGCCATCATCGGGCACTCGGAACGTCGGCGCTATTTCGGCGAGACCGACGAGGCGGTGGCCAAGAAGGTCTGGGCCTCCCTTGAACAGGGGCTGCTTCCCATCATGTGTGTCGGGGAGACCGAAGAGGAACGCGAAGCCGGTCTCACTGAAGAGGTCCTGGCAAGACAGGTCCCTGCCGGTCTTGCTTCGGTGCAGGCGCAGGATGAGAGACCGATGGTCATCGCGTACGAACCGGTGTGGGCCATCGGCACGGGCAAGACCGCCACTCCGGAGGTGGCCCGGGACGTCATCCGCCAGGTCAGATGCCAGGTGGAGAAGACGCTCGGCGCTGAGGCCGCGCAGGGGGTGCGGATACTGTACGGGGGAAGCGTCGGGCCCGACAACATAGACAGGCTCATGGCCCAGCCCGGCATCGACGGCGTGCTGGTCGGCGGCGCGAGCCTCCAGCTCGGTTCGTTCGTGCGCATCGCCCGGTACGAGAAGGCGTAGCGACCGTGCCCGCTGCGGAACGAAGCGGCCGCCGGCGCGCGGCCCTCATCATCCTCGACGGGTGGGGCCATGCCGAGCCCGGTCCGGGCAATGCCATCTTCCTGGCCGACACGCCAGTATGGGACGCCTTGTGGGCCGGCAATCCCCACGTCCTTCTTGAGGCGAGCGGAGAAGCCGTAGGCCTACCACCAGGCGTCATGGGCAACTCAGAGGTGGGACATCTCACCCTCGGTTCAGGGCGGATCATCTACCAGGATCTCTCGCGGATCAACCGCTCCATCGCCGATGGGTCGTTCTTTGAGAATCCCGTTCTGGCTGGGGTCATGGACGGGGTGGTGAAGCGCGGGACCTCTCTCCATCTTATGGGGCTGCTGTCCGACGCCGGAGTCCACTCGGCGATGGGTCACCTGAAGGCCTTGGTGGAAATGGCCCGCCGGCGGGGAGTGGAGAAGCTGTACATCCACGCCTTCACCGACGGTCGCGACACCGCTCCGACGGCTGGGGAGGAGTACGTCAGAGGACTGGAGGAGTTCCTCCGCGACGAAGGTCTCGGCGTCATCGCGACGGTCGCCGGGCGCTATTACGCTATGGACAGGGATAAACGCTGGAATCGGCTGAAGCTCGCATATGACGCGCTCGTACACGGGGTGGGGTTGCGCGCCGAGAGCGCCGCGGCCGCCGTCCGGGAGTCGTATGCTCGCGACGAGACAGACGAGTTCGTCTTGCCCACGATCGTGTCCGACGAGGCGGCCTCGCGTGTGCGCGACGGCGATGGAGTGATCTTCTTCAACTTCCGCCCCGACCGGGCCCGGGAGCTGTCGGCCGCCCTCACGCAGCCTCAGTTCACCGGCTTCGACCGCGGGGGGCCGCCCCCCAAGGTGGACTTCGCCGGGATGACCGAGTACGACCCCGATCTGCGCTTAGCCGTGGCCTTCCCCAAAGAAGAGCCGCGCAACGTGCTGGCGGAGGTGATCAGCAAAGCCGGATCGACGCAGCTCCATATCGCCGAGACCGAGAAGTACGCTCATGTGACGTTCTTCTTCAACGGCGGTCGGGAAGAACCGTTCCCCGGAGAGATCCGGCGACTTATCCCTTCTCCCAAAGACGTCGAGACATATGATGAGAAACCGGCGATGAGCGCCTACGAGGTGGCGCAGGCGTTCGAGGAGATCATGACGGCGGACCCGGTGGATTTCGTAGTCCTCAATTTCGCCAATCCCGACATGGTCGGGCACACAGGCAACCTGGCGGCCACTATCGAGGCGGTGGAACATGTCGACCGGTGTCTCGGCAAGGTCTTGCAGGTGCTCGCCGTCGTGGGGGCGAAGGTGATAGTGACGGCCGACCACGGCAACGCCGAAGACATGCTCGGACCGAAAGGAGATGTAAATACGGCCCACAGCACGGGGATGGTCCCCCTCGTGCTTCTCGACCGCGACGCGACTTTGCGTGCGGGGGCGGGCCTGTCGGACGTCGCTCCTACCGTGCTCCACTTCCTGAGTCTTCAGGTGCCGGCGGAGATGACCGGACGCTCGTTGTGTGGAGACTGAATAATACCGATGCGTATACAATAGGCTGATTCAGTGGTAACGTACGCACAACAACAAAACTAAGGACCGGTCAAGTTCGCCTGTGGGGGCGGGCCGACGGAGGGCAAACGGCTGTGACGATCTTTCTAGTGATCTTGGACGTCATCTTGGGCATCGCTACATTGGTGCTGGTCTTCATGCACTCGGGCAAAGACGCCGGGCTGGCCACCACGTTCGGCGGCTCGGGGAGCACCTTCGGAGGCAGCGGAGTCGTCCAGAAGAACCTCGACCGGCTCACGGTGTCGTGCGCGGTCGCTTTTTTCATCGTGTCCATCGCTCTCGCTTACATAGTCTGAGGGCGGACGTGTAGGCGTCCGGATCGCACACGGGTGCGGGGGAGGTGGTCAAGCGTAGAAAGGCAGCGAGGTAGGCGCGGGGTGTCAATGAGCAAAGGAGGGAGTATTTTGAAACTTCATAAGCGTGGTTGGTATCTGATCGTGCTGGCGCTGGCTCTGGTCGGCGTTCTCGTCGTGTTCAGCGCGTGCGGCGGCGACGAAGAGACGACCGAGACCACCCTTGCCGGCGGAGCGGAGCCCGTCGAAGGCGGGACGTTCAACATCTACGTCAGCGAGCCGGCCTTCATCGACCCGGTCAATCTGCAGGAGTCGGAAGGTACCCAGGTAGGCAATCAGCTCTTCGACAGTCTGGCCATGTTCGACTATAAGACCAGCGCGCTCATGCCGGCGGCCGCCGAGTCATGGGAGGCCAACGCAGACGCCACAGTCTGGACTTTCCATTTGGTCGAAGACGCCAAGTTCCATGACGGCAGCGATGTGACCGCAGACGACTTCAAGTATGCCTGGGAACGCATTTGCAACCCGGTCAACGAGTCCGAGATCTCCTACCACCTCTCCTGCGTCAAAGGCTATGACGAGATGCAGGATGGCAGCGCCACCGAGCTGGCCGGCGTGAAGGTCGTCGACGAATACACCTTGGAAGTCACGCTCAACTACGCGTTCGGCGACTTCGAGTATGTGGTAGCTCATCCGGCCCTCGCGCCGGTGCCGAAAGAGGTGGTGGAGGCCGACCCGGCCGCGTTCGGCGATAAGCCCGTCGGCAACGGCCCCTACATGATGGCTGAGCCTTGGGCCCACGACCAGTACATCAAGGTGGTCAGGTTCGACGACTACTACGGCGAGAAGGCCCGTGCCGACGGAGTCAACTTCCTCATCTTCAAGGATGACGACACCGCCTTTCTGGAATTCCAGGCCGGCAACCTCGATTTCACCAGCATCCCCTCCGGACAGGTGGAGGCCACCAAGGCCAAGTACGGGGTGAGCGACGACGGCATGGAAGCGGCCCCGGGCAAGCAGACTCTGACCGGACCGGAGACCGCCGTCTATTACATCCTCATCAACAACAAGAACGAAGTGCTCAGCAACGCGGCCGTGCGCCAGGCTCTTTCGTTGGCCATCAACCGCCAAGCCATCATCGACACCATCTTCGAGGGTCTGCGTGAGCCCGCGACCGGCATCGTTCCGTGGGGTGTCGACGGGTACATCAAGGACCAGTGGCCGTATGCCAAGTACGACATGGAAGCGGCCAAGGCTAAGCTGGCTGAAGCCGGTTATCCAAACGGTGAAGGCCTGTCCACCATCACGCTGAGCTGCAACAGCGGCGTGGGCCATGAGGACATCATGGCCATGATCCAAGCCGACTTTGCCAAGATCGGGGTGACCGCCGAGATCGATGCCATCGAATGGGCTCAGTATCTCGACAAGCTGGGCGCCGGCGACTTCATGCTCGGACGGCTGGGTTGGATCGCCGACTACCCGATCATGGACAACTTCCTGTATCCGCTGTTCGCGACCGGCAGTGGCGACAACTACTCCTTCTACAGCGATCCGGCCGTGGACCAGGCCCTTTTGGATGCCCGCGCCACGGTAGACAGGGCCGAGCGCATCGCCAAATACCAGGCGATCGAGAGGACCATCGGCGAGGCTGCTCCGGTGATCCCGCTTGTGATGTACCGGATGGGCCGGGTCTGCTCCGACAGGGTCCTCGGTCTCGTCCTGAGCCCGCAGGGCCTGTTGAACCTCGAGCAGGCGTGGATCGCTCAAGCCGAGTAAGCAGCTCTTGGGTACCACGTGATCGTTGGTGAAGTCATCGCCATAGGGCGTCCTTCAGGGGGCGCCCTATGGCGACGTGTTTTGCGGCCCGCATGAAGACCTTCGTATGATCAAGTACATAGCCCGCCGCATCTTGCAGATGATCCCGGTCTTCATCGGGGTCACCATCATTCTCTTCATACTTCGTTCGCCCGGCGTGGTCGGCGGCGACCCGGTCAGGATGATCACCGGCGAGCGGGCGATCAGCGAGTCGCTCTACAACCAGATCGTAGAGCGCTACGGGCTTGACAAGCCTATCTACGTGCAGTACGCGACTTATCTGAACGACCTGGTCCACGGCGATCTGGGCACGTCGTACCAGAAGAGCCGTCCGGTCTCCGACATCCTCCTGGACAAGTTCCCCAACACGGTGAAGCTGGCGGTCGCCGCCATCCTGATAGAGATGTTCTTCGGCATCGTCGCCGGCATCATCTCGGCCGTCAAACGGTACTCGTTCTGGGACGTCCTCGTCACGTTCAGTACCTCGGTGCTCGTGTCACTCCCGGTGTTCTGGCTGGGGTTGATGCTCCAGCTGCTGTTCGGCCTGAAGTTCAAAGAATGGGGGTTGCCGTATCTGCCGTTGTCGGGCATGTCCGGGAGCGAGTTCCCGGACATCGTGTACCTCATCATGCCTGCCGTGACGTTGGCCTCCGTGTCCACCGCCTACGCCGCCCGCATCATGCGCAGCCAGCTGTTGGAGGTCATGGGCCAGGACTACATGCGGACGGCCGCCGCGAAGGGACTATCGAGCGCGCAGGTCATCTGGGGCCACGGGATGAAGAACGCCATGATTCCCGTGGTCACGTACTTCGGGCTCGACCTTGGAGCCATGATGGGCGGGACCGTGCTCACCGAGACGGTATTCAACTGGCCGGGTGTCGGTTACGAGATATTCCTCGCCATCGGACAGCGCGACTGGCCCATCGTGATGGGAGCGACCATCATCATCGTCTTCATCGTCATGGTGCTCAATCTTCTGGTGGACATCAGCTACGCGTTCCTCGATCCGCGGATCCGGTACGGGCGCCAGGTGGCGTAGGGGGACCCATGGTTTCTGACATCACGGGCTTTGATGACAAGCGCAGGGAGGTGCCGGTAGAGGTTGGCGCGGCCGACGAACTCGCAGTGTCTGAGGATCTGGAATACGTGGAGACGGGTCCGGCCCGCAGCCTGCGGGCGGACGCCTTGAGGCGGCTGAGAAAGAACAAGCTGGCCGTGGCCGGGCTCATATGGATCATCATCGTCATACTCATCGCGATCACTGCCGACCTGTGGGCGCCCAGGTGGTTGGGCGATCCTGTCGAGATCGATTCGACCACGGCCGCCGAGCGGATGCTGCTGTCTCCATCATGGGACCATCCTTTCGGCACCGACAAGCTGGGGCGTGACGTCGCTTCGCGGGTGGTCTACGGCGCCAGGGTGTCGCTCATGGTCGGCGTTCTCGCGGTGGCGATCGCCGTCACGCTCGGGCTCATCTTGGGGGCCCTTGCCGCCTACTACGGCGGCATCTGGGACGCCATCATCATGCGGACCGCGGACGTGTTCTTCGCCTTCCCTTACATATTGTTCGCGATCGTGTTGATCGCGCTCTTGGGACCGGGCCTGCAGAACGTCTTCATCGCCATCGGGGTCCTCGGCTGGCCGAGCATCGCCCGGGTATTTCGAAGTTCCATCCTCTCCGTCAAGGAGAACGAATATGTCGACGCCGCTCGGGCCATGGGCGCGTCCACCCGGCGCATCCTGATCCGACACATCATGCCCAACGCGGTGGCTCCTATCATCGTCTACGCCACCATGAGCGTGGGTGGAGCCATTCTGACCGAGGCTGCGCTCAGCTTCTTGGGCATGGGCGTGCAGCCTCCCGACCCCTCCTGGGGCAACATGCTCGACGATGCCCGTTCGTTCATGCTGACCGCCCCCTGGCTGATGATCTATCCGGGCATCGCCATCCTCACGACGGTGCTGGCCTTCGTCCTCCTCGGTGACGGTCTGCGCGACGCCCTCGACGTGAAGCTCAAGGAGTAGGCGTGGCCCCGCTTCTCGAAGTCGACGATCTGCATATGCATTTCTTCACCCGCGACGGGGTGGTCAAGGCCTGCGACGGGGTCACCTTCACCTTGGAGGCGGGCCGCACCCTGGGGGTGGTGGGCGAATCCGGCTCCGGCAAGTCGGTGACCGCCATGACCATCATGCGCCTCATCCCGGAGCCGCCCGGCAAGGTGGTCTCCGGGGATATCCGCTTCAAAGGGGAGAGCATCCTAGCCATGAGCGAGAGAGAGCAACGCCGGCTGCGCGGCAACCGCATCGCCATGATCTTCCAGGATCCCATGACCTCCCTCAACCCGGTCTACCGCATCGGGGAGCAGATCGCCGAACCCCTGAGGTTGCACAAGAAGATGACCCGTAAAGAGGCCTGGGCGGCGGCGGTCGAGCTGCTGAGACGGGTGGGCATCCCCCAGGCCGAGGAGCGGGCCCGCAACTACCCGCACGAGTTCTCGGGCGGCATGCGCCAGCGGGCCATGATCGCCATGGCCTTGGCCTGCGGACCCGACATCCTCATCGCCGACGAGCCCACCACCGCCCTGGATGTCACCATCCAGGCCCAGATCCTAGAACTGATGCAGGAGATCCAACAGCGCACCGAGTCGGCCATCATCATGATCACCCACGACCTGGGAGTGGTGGCCGACATGGCCGACCACATCATGGTGATGTACGCCGGCAAGGCGGTGGAGTACGGGTCGGCGGACGAGGTCTTCTACCATCCGCTTCATCCCTACACCTGGGGTCTCCTGGACAGCCTGCCCCGGCACGACGTGGACGACAAGGGGGCGCTGTGCCCCATCCAAGGGCAGCCGCCCAGCTTGATTCACCTGCCGCCGGGATGCGCCTTCGGTCCCCGCTGCGCCTACGCCGGACCGGCCTGTCGCAGGACCGTGCCGCCTTTGGTGGACATCGAGCAGGGCCATCTCTCCGCCTGCCTGTTCGCCGGGGACGCCGCCTTCATCGCCCGCTATGAGAACCGGGTGACCCGGGCAGGGGCCGGCGCGGAGGTGGGGGGGTAGATGGCCGCCCTCCTGGAGGTGGAAGGCCTGGTCAAGCACTTCCCGGTGAATGAGGGGGTGTTCCTCTCCCGCCTGGGCAAGACGGTCAAAGCCGTAGACGGGGTCTCCTTCACCGTGGACGAGGGGGAGACCCTGGGCCTGGTGGGGGAGTCGGGCTGCGGCAAGTCGACCACCGGGAGGTGCATCAACCGGCTCTTGGAGGCCACCGCCGGCCGGATCCGCTTCGCGGGGGCCGACGTACGCCGGCTGCGCCGCCAAGACCTCAAGGCCTACCGGCGCGATGTGCAGTTCATCTTCCAGGACCCCTACGCCTCCCTCAACCCCCGCATGACCTTCGGGGAGATCATGGCGGAGCCCCTGGTGATCCACGGGGTGGGCACCCGCCGGGAACGCCAGGACCGCTGCAAGGAGATGTTGGAGACGGTGGGCTTGAATCCGGAGCACATCCACCGCTACCCTCACGAGTTCTCCGGGGGGCAGCGCCAGCGGGTGGGCATCGCCCGGGCCCTCATGCTCCGGCCCAAGATGATCATCTGCGACGAGCCGGTCTCCGCTCTGGACGTCTCCATCCAGGCCCAGATCATCAACCTGCTGGAGGAGCTGCAGCAGGAGTTCGGCCTCACCTATCTGTTCATCGCCCACGATCTGGCGGTCATCAGGCACATCTGCGACCGGGTGGCGGTGATGTATCTGGGCAAGATCGTGGAACTGGGGGGCTGGAGAGAGGTCTACAACAGCCCCAACCATCCCTACACGCAGTCCCTGCTCTCCGCCGTCCCGGTGCCCGATCCCGAGAAGCAGCGGCGGCGGGCCCGCATCATCCTGAAAGGGGACGTACCCAACCCCATCGATCCCCCCAGCGGCTGCCGGTTCCATACCCGCTGCCCCCTGGCCCAGTTCCCCCTCTGTTCGGAACAAGAGCCCGCCCTCCGGCAGGTGGCCCCCGGCCATCAGGCCGCCTGTCATTTCGCCAAGCCCTTCCCCATCCCCGAGCACAAGATGGGGAGAGAGGCTCTGTTCGACGGCGACTCTGAATAAAGGCGGTATAATCAAGACGCAGCCCGGGTAGTCGCAGGAGCGCACCAAGCGTGCGCTCTTGAGGAAAGTCCGGACACCGTAGAGCAGGGTGCTGGATAACGTCCAGCGGGGGAAACCCTAGGGAAAGCGCCACAGAAAAGACACAGCACACCGGCCCGTCCGGTTGCGAAGGTGAAATGGTGCGGCAAGAGCGCACCGGCGCCGTGGTGACACGGCGGCCAGGCAAGCCCCACCCGGTGCAAGGCCGAATAGGGAGGCGTTCGAGGGTTGCTCGCCCGAAGCCTCCGGGTTGGCCGCATGAGCCGTCCGGTAACGGCCGGCCACAGATGGATGGCTACCCAAGCAGGCTGCTGGAGAATGAGGCCTCGCCGTCCGGCGCGGTCTGGGGGCCCGGGGTCTCATTCTCCAGCAGCCTGCCGGACAGAATCCGGCTTACAGGGCTGCTACCGCGGGGCCCTTTCCTCTCGGAAGGGGCCTCAGCCATAGGGGACCGGATAAAGACTCGTTTCAAAATGAAGCTCCGCCGCAAGGGACGAGCCGGGCGGATGTGAGAGAAGGACGCAGGGAGCGTGAATAGTGGCGCTATTGGCGCGACCGAGGACGCGCTATCGCGCCGTCCGGCGCGCACTCGGCGGCCGCGGCTTCATTTTGAAACGAGTTCTAAGAGCGCCGAGACGTGCGGGCGTCCGGGAGCGGCGACACAGAGAGGAGTGCGGCGATGGGCCAGAGGCGGGTCGTCATCATGGGGGCCGCGGGACGCGACTTCCACAACTTCAACGTGGTGTTCCGCGACGACCCCGAGGTGCAGGTGGTGGCCTTCACGGCCGCGCAGATCCCCCGCATCGACCGGCGTCGCTATCCCGGCGAACTTGCCGGGCCACGTTATCCGGAGGGTATACCTATCGTGCCGGAGAACACGTTGGAAGACCTGCTGCGCCGGGAAAGCGTCGACGAGGTGGTGTTCGCCTACAGTGACGTGTCTCACGAACTGGTGATGCATCAGGCCTCGCGGGTTCTGGCCGCGGGTGCCGACTTCTCGCTGCTGGGCCCGGCCCGTACCGCTCTTGAATGCTCGGTGCCGGTCATCTCGATTCTTGCCACCCGGACCGGGGCGGGCAAGAGCCCCACGTCACGATTCGTTGCCGGCCTTCTGATGGAGCAGGGGCTCCGTCCCGCGGTGATCCGCCATCCCATGCCGTACGGCGACCTGGTGGCCCAGCGGGTGCAACGGTTCGCGGCCATGGAGGACCTGGACCGGGCACAGGCGACTGTGGAAGAACGAGAGGATTACGAGCCGCATATCAGGCGCGGTTTGGTGGTGTGGGCGGGAGTGGATTATCAGGAGGTCGTGACGGCGGCCCAGAAGGAAGCCTCGGTGATCATCTGGGACGGAGGGAACAACGATTTCTCCTTCTTGCGCTCCGATCTCGAGATCGTGGTAGCCGACCCGATGAGGGCCGGTCACGAACTGACCTACCACCCGGGCGAGATGAACCTGCGACGGGCCGACATCGTGGTGGTCAGCAAGGTCAACAGCGCTTTGCCCGAACACGTAGCGCAGGTGAAGGCGAACATACGCGCAGTCAACCCGGACGCGGTCGTGGTGGAGACCGACACCGTGATCACCGCTTCAGACCCCGCCCAGATCACGGGCAAGACGGTCCTTGTGGTGGAGGACGGCCCTACCCTCACCCACGGAGGGATGGCCTCCGGAGCCGGGCTCGAAGCTGCGCGCGAGTTCCGGGCGGCCCAAGTGGTGGATCCCCGGGAGTATGCGAAGGGCAGGCTTGCCGAGACTTTCGAGACGTATTCTCACCTGGGTCCCATCCTGCCTGCCGTCGGTTACTACGCGGAGCAGCTGCACGATCTCGAGGCCACCATCAATGCTGTCCCCGCCGAGGTGGTGGTCAGCGCCACGCCCTTCTCCCTCAGCAGTCTCATGACCCTCAACAAACCGCTGGTGCAGATCACGTACGAGCTCGCCGAGCGCGGGGAGCCGCTACTCTCGGATCTCGTCCGCTCGTTCCTCAGAGAAAGGCAGCTGTCGGCCTGACGTCGTTCGAGGCCCCGGCTTCCGCGACGCAGCGCGCGACGGCGGAAGACCCGAAGACCGGCCGGGCAGGTTTCGAGCCTCCATGCTGGAGGGTACGTCCCGGGCGTAACCACGATCCCTGAGGAGGAGAGTGATATGGCTTTCACCTTGCCCGACCTGCCATACGCGAAGAACGCTTTGGAGCCCTTTCTGAGTGCTGAGACGCTTGAATATCACCACGGGAAGCACCACAACGCCTACGTCACGAACCTCAACGGTCTGATCGACAGCAGTGCGCCGGGCAATGAGACCCAGGAAGACCTGGAGCGCATCATCAAGTCGGCCGACGGCGCGGTCTTCAACAACGCCGCTCAAGTCTGGAACCACACCTTCTACTGGAAGTGCATGAAGCCGGGTGGGGGAGGAGCGCCCACGGGCGAGTTGGCCAAGGCGATCGATTCCGCGTTCGGCTCATATGAGGAGTTCGCCAAGGAGTTCTCCGCGGCCGCCGTGGGGCAGTTCGGCTCAGGCTGGGCGTGGCTGGTCATGGACGCCGGTGCGCTCAAGGTCGTCAAGACCGGCAACGCCGACCTGCCCCTCAGGCACGGCCAGACGGCCCTGCTTACAGTAGACGTGTGGGAGCACGCCTACTACATCGACTATCGCAATCTCCGCGCGAAATACGTGGATACGTTCCTTGCCGATCTGGTGGACTGGGACTTCGTCGCGGTGAACTACGCGGCTGCCCGTTAGTCGCCGGGTTGTGGCCGCAGGCCCCTTTGGGGCCTGCGGCCGCCGCTCTTGCCTTCGGGCGACCCGCCCGTGAAGTAGACGCCTCGTTTCTGACTTCTACGCCCCTTTGGTAGAATCCACAGGGGTCTGCGACCCGGGACCGCGGGCGCTGAACCTACTGGAGGACACTGAGGGATGGGCCGGCGTGACTAGCGGAGAGAAGATGGGCCTCCGGCGGATGCTGGTGTTGACCCTTCCCACCCTAGGCTTCTCGACCGCGTTGTCCTTGGTCACTACGTACCTGCCGGTGATCCTCGACCGATACACCAACTCGGCGACCCTCATCGGTTTCGCCATCGGCGGGGAGGGCATCTTCTCAGCGCTGATCCCGGTGGTGGTAGGGGTCATCAGCGACCGCATCTGGACGAAACGGTGGGGTCGCCGCCAGCCGTTCATGATCTTCGCGGCCCCCTTCATGGCGGCCTCCCTCATGCTGGCGCCTTTTCAGCCGGGCTATGTGCCCATCGCCGTGTCGACGTTCGTTTTTTTCGCCGCCTATCACTTCTACACATCGCCCTACCAATCGCTGCTGCCGGACGTGACGCCCGCCGGGAGTCACGGGAAGGTGCAGGGCTTCCAGTCGTTCATGCGAGGCGGCGGGATGTTCATGGGCATGGTGGTGGCCGGGATGTTGTTCTACCGATGGGAGCCTCTGCCCTTCATCTTGTGCAGCATCCTCATCATGGTCTTCACGTACTTGACCGTGGCGAAGATCCACGAGCCTGTGCCCGAGCACAACCTGCCGCCACGGCAAGGGGTCTGGGGCGAGGTCAAACGGGTCTTCACCTCTGTCAGAGAGGACAAGGCCATCCAGAGTTTCATGGTCGCGAGCTTTCTGTGGGAGTCGACTCTGGCAGGACTGCGACCGTTCATCATGCTCTATTTCATCTATGCGTTGGGGTCCACCGAGCAGGTCGGGGCGCTCTTGCTCGGGCTGGTAGGCGTCACGTACATGGTGGCGGGCATCGCCAGCGGCTACTTGGCCGACAAGTACGGGCGCTCGCGTGTGATGCGCGTCGGTCTATGGGTGTACCTGGGCGGCTGCATACTCGGGACGTTCCTCACCGACATCAAATGGGCCTTCGTCTTCTTGCCCATCTTCGGCCTCGGCGGTTCGATCGTGCTTACACTGCCGTATGCCATCCTCATCCGGCTGATGCCGAAGGAGCATGTGGGGCAGTACACGGGGATGTTTTCCATGATGCGGGGCTTGGCCAACATCATCGCGCCCATCATCGCGGGAGGCGCGATCGACATCGCGGCTACGTTCGTCGATGGGGGGCGCAGGTTCTCGGTCATCTGGCTCGTTTCGGCAGTCATGATAGTCATCTCGCTGTTCTTTTTCCGGGGCTCCGGCAAAGACGAAGTCATCAACGTTTAGCCGGTCCGACGCGGGGGCATATCAGAAAGTAAAGCCGGCCGGCGTAGCGTGGGTGTCTGGAAGGAGACTGACGTGAAGCCTCAGAGAGGCGGAGAGCAGCATCTCGAGGAGAAGCAGGAGGTGCGCGCGGGCGCGGCGAATACGCTGCCGGTCGACACGCGACCACTTGCGTCTGAGCCGGCCCTAAGTGAAGAAGAGGCAGCCGTCCTCGAGTGCCTGCGGATGGCCTCGAGCGGTCTCACCGCCCGGCAGTTGCAGTCCCGAGTCTCCTGCGACCCAGGCGTACTCGAACGGACCTTGGCGACGCTCGTCGAGCGTGAACTGGTCGCCCGGCTCAATACCATCATCCCGAGTTACTCATACCGCCGGCGCCCTATACCTACCCATGACGGATAGGTTCCGGCGTTTCGGCGTCGGGCTGGCTCAAGGGACGCGGGAGCTCGCGGGGGGCATCTACCGGCACGACTGTCTAGGGTTGGCGGCCCAGGTCGCGTACAGCTCCCTCTTCAGCCTGTTTCCTTTTCTGCTGTTCCTTCGTAGCCTCTCAGCCTACATCCCCGGCACCGAACGCCTCGGTGAATGGCTGTTGGCCGGTCTCCGGGATCTTGTCACGGAGAACAGCCGCCTTTACCAGATCGTGGAAGAGAGCATCTTCGAGGAGATCGGGGCTCGAAGCGTCGCCTTTCTCTCCATCGGCATCGTGCTTACGCTGTGGAGCGCTTCGGGAGCGGTCATGACCCTGATGAAGGCCGTGAATCTCGCCTACGGCCTACGAGAGACGCGCTCCTGGTTCAAAAGAAGGCCCATGGCGGCGGCCACGGCCGTCGCCGGCGCCGTCCTTCTCTCTGCCGGGATCCTCCTCCTTGTGTTCGGTTCGTGGATCGGGGGACAGATCGGCCGGTATCTGGGGGACGACTCGGTGGTCCACGCGCTGTGGGTGGGTCTTCGCTGGCCGGTGGTGTTCGTCCTTCTGGTGGGGGCTTTGGGGTTGTTCTTCTACGTCGCCCCCAGCCGGCGTCAAAGATGGTTCGGCGTGGTGCCGGGCGCGCTGTTCTCAGTCGCGGCCATCATCGGTACGTCGCTAGGATTGTCCTGGTTCCTGAGCCAAAGCGTCTTCCAGGTGCGCTGGCTCACGTATGGGGTGCTCGGAACGGCGATCGTGCTTCTCTTCTGGGCCTTCCTCATCGGACTCATGATCCTGGTGGGCGCAGAGATCAACGGGGTCGCCCAAAGGATGGTGCTCGAGGCGCGGGATAGGAGAGAGGGTCTGGTAGAATCCCCTCACGATGAGTGAAAGAGACGGTCACATCGCCGATGGGCGGCCAATAGGGGTCTTTGACTCAGGGGTCGGCGGGCTGACCGTTCTGCACGAATGCCTCGTCAACCTGCCTCATGAAGACTTCATCTACCTGGGCGACACGGCCAACTTTCCCTACGGGCCGAAACGCCTGGCCGAGGTGCGGCGTTTGGCGTTCGCGGCGACCGAGGTACTGGTGACGCTGGGGGTGAAGCTGGTCATAGTGGCGTGCAACTCCGCTGCTGCGGCAGCCCTGCCGCAATTGCAGGCTTCGTTCTCCACGCCCTTGGTCGGGGTGGTCATGCCCGGGGCGAGGGCCGCGGCCCAGGCCACCCGCGAGAGACGCATCGGGGTGTTGGCTACGGAAGCCACGGTGCGCTCCAACGCCTATCAGAACGCTCTGCACGCGCTTGACGCGGGGCTCGAGGTGTTCGCCGTGGCCAGCCCGCGGCTGGCGCCGCTCATCCAGACCGGGGATGTGTTCTCAGAGGAGACCGAGCGGGCCGCGCGCGAAGGGGTGGCTCCCTTCAAGGCGGCGCGCGTCGACACGGTCATCCTTGGTTGCACGCACTACCCACTGATCACTCCCATGCTGCGGCGGCTGCTGGGTCCCCAGGTCACGCTGATAAACTCCGCCGAGGAGACCGCCCGGGAGGTGGGCGAGATACTGGCGCGGAAAGGCATCGGGAACGAAGACGGCCGGGAGGGGCGGTACTCGTTTCTCGCCAGCGGCGATCCCGAGGAGTTCCGAAAAGTGGGGACCCGCTTTCTGCAGCTACCTATCCGGGAGGTGGACCACATATGAACGCCGGTGTCAGGCCGGGGACAAGAGGTCCCACCGACCTGCGTCCTCTCAAGATCACTCCCCACTTCGTCACGACTGCCGACGGTTCGGTGTTCATGGAGTTGGGCGGCACGCGCGTGCTGTGCTCGGCCCAGGTGGTGAACGGGGTGCCCGCCTGGCGGCGGGGCAGCGGAGCGGGGTGGCTGACCGCAGAGTATTCGCTGCTCCCCAGCTCGACCCGGGACCGGACACCGCGGGAGGCCGTCCGGGGACGCCAGGACGGTAGGACCGTGGAGATCCAACGCTTCATAGGGCGCAGCCTGAGGGCCGTCGTCGATCTGAGCGCGCTGGGCGACCGGACCGTCTATATCGACTGCGACGTGGTCGAAGCCGACGGCGGCACCCGGTGTGTGGCGGTCAGCGGCGGGTACCTCGCGCTTCATCTGGCCCTGAAAAAGGGCGTGGACTGCGGGGCCCTGAGATCCCTGCCGCTGAACGACTCGGTGGCCGCGGTGAGCGTGGGAGTCGTCGGGGGTATGCCGGTGGTCGACCTCGAGTATCAAGAAGACTGTGCCGCCGACGTGGACATGAACGTGGTCATGACCGGCAGCGGGCGTTTGATCGAGGTCCAGGCGACGGCGGAAACCCAGCCGTTCGAGCGGAGCGTGTTCGAGGGACTGCTCGGTATGGCCGAGCAGGGGATAGCTCAGATCAGGCAGGCACAGATGGACGTAATAGCCCAGGAATACACCGCCGGCCGGGGGAGTGTGGCCCGGCCGTGACTGGAAGACGGGCCGTGATCCTGGCGAGCCGCAACAAAGGGAAGGCCGGGGAGTTCGAGCGCCTTCTGGGCCGCGCGCTCGACGTGAGACCTTTACCCTCCGGAGTACGGCTTCCCGAGGAGAAGGGGAGAACCTTCGCTGAGAACGCCCGGCTCAAAGCTGAGGCCGTGTTCGCGGCCTTGGGAGGGAAAGAGGCGGTTCTGGCGGACGATTCGGGTCTCGAAGTGAGCGCGCTGGGAGGGCGCCCTGGAGTTCTCTCGGCCAGGTTCGCCGGCGAGTCGGCTACCGACGAGGAGAACGTGAGGAAGCTGCTGGAGGAGCTGGGCGGCCGGACCGACAGAGAAGCGCGGTTCGTGTGTGCCCTTTGCCTGCTGGTCCCGGACGAGAGGGCTGCGGGCAAAGGGGCCTACCGCAGTATCGAGGTGCAAGGTTCCAGCGACGGGGCGGTCACCACCACGGCCCGCGGGACCGGCGGCTTTGGCTATGATCCGGTGTTCCGGCCCGTTGGCTGGGGCGTCACCCTGGCGGAAGCCGATGCGGGTCGCAAGGATTCGGTCTCCCACCGGGGAGCGGCCGCTCGAGCCCTCCTCGACCGCCTTGTCGGCGAAGAGGAGGCGGAAGATGGAACTTGACGACTTCGCCGCCTTGGTCGAGGAAGCGCTCCGGTCACTGCCCGAGCGATTCCTCGACGAACTCGAGAACGTCCAGGTAGACGTCGAGGAATGGCCTACCCGCGCCGATCTCGAAGCTGCCGGGCTTTCGGGCCGCGACAGGCGGGCCCTGCTGGGTCTCTACCACGGGGTCCCGCTGACGGAGAGGGGCTCTCATTACATGGCCTTTCCTGATCACATCACCATCTATCAGAAGCCGATCGAGGCCCTCGTGGGTCCGGACGAAGAAAGGATCAAAGAGCAGGTACGGCAGACGGTGATCCACGAGATAGCCCACTACTACGGCATCGACGACGACCGGCTGGATGAGCTGGGCTGGGCCTGAGGCCGGCGGCGGCCCATCACAGGCGGGCAGCCTCTACCGTGTCAGGCGCCGCGCGATATCGAGGAGAAGCCGGCGGTCGTTGGGCCTCATCCGCCTGGCGAGTTGCGCGAGTTCGCGGGTCTCGGCATCCTCTTCCGCCAC
This sequence comes from Actinomycetes bacterium, assembly GCA_021372435.1. Classification (GTDB taxonomy): domain Bacteria; phylum Actinomycetota; class Thermoleophilia; order RBG-16-64-13; family RBG-16-64-13; genus RBG-16-64-13. The sequence continues at coordinate 30,861 of JAJFUK010000049.1, forward strand.
GTCCTCCAGGGTGAGTTGCTCGGACTGCAGGAACGGATCCTGGTCGTCCAAGGCCGCGTGATAGAGCAGTTCCCGGGCGGGCACGCCCAAGGCGTCGGCTATGGCCTCTATGACATCGGTCGTGGGATTCTTGCGCCCCTTCTCGATATCGCCAAGGTAGCTCTTGGACACCCCGGACTCGTCCGCGAGGGCCTGCAGGGTATAGTCCCTGTCTGCACGGAGCCGGCGGACGGTGATCCCTATGTAGTCGGCAAGTCGCCTCTGCGCCACTGTCTCACACCTGTGAGTCGGAGGGATGCCCGGAGGACAAGGCATAAGACCCTACGCCCTGCAGTGTATGAGGTGGCATGCGAGAATGCAACCATCAACGGATCGGGGGTGTCCACGTGGGGCAGGTGATCCTCTATCTCGACCCCTGGGCGGGTGTCTCGGGAGACATGCTTCTGGCCGCCCTGCTTGATCTTGACCGGGACGGCGGGGAGCTGGAGACTGAACTCCGCTCGGCGGTCGCATCCCTCCTGGGTCCGGAAGAGCCCTTTGTCGAGATCACACGCGATGTCGAATGGGGTCTGTCGTGCACCCGGGTCCAGGTGAGGTCCCAGACGGCGACGCCTCTGCGGCATCTGAAGGACATGGAGCGTTTGATCGGGAAGGCCGCCTTGCCGGACAAGGTACGGACCGCGGCCCATGAGGCGGTGCGCAGACTGGCGAACGTGGAGGCGGCGATACATTCGCGGACGGTCGAGGAGATCCACTTCCACGAGGTGGGCGCCGTGGACACGTTGGTGGATATCGTGGGGACGCTCGTCCTGGTGGAAGCGCTGGGCGTTGATGCCGTGATGGTCGGCACGATCCCGGTGGGTGGGGGCACGGTCGAGATCGCGCACGGTCGCATGGGTGTGCCGGCCCCTGCCACACTGAGGCTCCTCGAGGGTTATGCCGTTACCGCCGGCCCTGAGATGGTGGAGGCGACCACTCCGACCGGAGCGCTCCTGGTTGGGCAGCTGGGCGCCCTGCAGACACCTTTGCCCACGATGACCATCGAGAGGGTGGGCTACGGAGCCGGATCCCTGCGACTGGAAGGCGGGCCCAATGTCCTGCGCGTGATGGTGGGGACCGCCCGGGAGGAGGGCGATCCTGAGATGCCCAGCGCGGAGCGCTGGGCCGGAACCCCCGGCGGGACGGAAGAAGCCCAACCGGAGGCGGATGTGATGGTCGAGTTGCAGGCCAATCTCGACGATGTCTCGCCCGAGGTCGCGGCCCACGCCATGGCCGGGCTCAGAGAGGCAGGGGCTGCGGACGTCTGGTCGGTGCCGGTACAGATGAAGAAGGGCCGTCCCGGTGTGGTCGTACACGCGCTGGTGGCCCCGGACAGGGAGGAGGCGGCCGCCGCGGTGCTTTTTAGGGAGACCGGGACGCTCGGGGTCCGTCGTTATGATGTATCGCGGCGTCTGGCCACCCGCGGGACCGTCACTGTCGAGGTCGGTGGAGTAGAGGTCCGGGTCAAATGGGGGCGATGGCGGAGCCGGTTGATCAGCGTCGCCGCGGAGTATGACGACGCGGCCCAAGCCGCCCGGGTCACGGGACTGCCGGTGAAGGACATCATGCACCTGGCCGTGCAGGCGGCGCGGGAGCTGGTGGGTACCGGGACCGGTCCTCCCGACGAGCATCCATGCCGCGCTGAGATCCGCTGGAAGGGTGACGATGAGCGTTCCTGACGAACGTGGGGAGGCCGGACCGGGCCGCAAACCGGAGTGGCTGAAGAAGCCGCTGCCGGACGCGCAGGCTTTGCGTCGCATGGAGAAGCTGTTGCACGACCGGAGCCTTCACACCGTCTGTGAAAGCGCTCTGTGCCCGAACATGGGGGAGTGCTTCACAAAGGGGACGGCCACCTTTCTCATCATGGGCGACGTATGCACGCGCTGCTGCGCCTTCTGCGCCGTAAGAACCGGTAGACCGCGGGCGCTGGATCCGACGGAACCCGAGCACGTGGCCGATGCGGTAGCCAGACTAGGTCTCCGCCACGTTGTGATCACCTCGGTGACCCGCGATGATCTCGCCGACGGGGGAGCCGGGCACTATGCGGCCACCATGCGGGCCGTGCGTGCCCATGCTCCCGAGGCTACTCTCGAAGTGCTGACCCCTGATTTCGGGGGACGGGAGGGCGACCTCGACAAGGTCCTGGCCGAGGCGCCGGAGGTGTTCAACCATAATGTGGAGACGGTGCCACGGCTTTACGGCACGGTGCGGCCGCAGGCCGGGTTTGCGCGCTCCCTTGCCGTGCTGCGCCACGCGGCCTCGAGCGGGTCGAGCATCGTCAAGACCGGGTGGATGGTGGGCTTGGGAGAGACACAGGGAGAGGTGCTGGCGCTTCTTGAGCAGGTGGCCGGGGCGGGAGTCGACGTGGTCACGATCGGCCAGTACCTCCGCCCGTCGAAGAACCATCTTGCGGTGACCGAGTACGTGCCGCCGGAGGTCTTCGCCCGCTACCAGGAGTGGGGCGAAGCTCTCGGCCTGCAGGTGCACGCGGCCCCCTTCGTCAGGAGTTCGTTCCAGGCCGGCGAGAGCTTCGCCCGCGCTGCCGGACGTAGACGCGGCTCGGCGGCTTGCTGGTAGACGCGGAAGCGGTCTCCCGCCGGGGAGGGCCGCCCGCACGGCTCGAGCACTCTCTACGAACTCCTCTTTCAAAACGAAACCACGGCCGCGTGGCGCGCGCTTTGGAGCCATTCCTTGTATTCTGTGCGCTGAGCCGAGATACAATATGTCGGACCCACGGAGGACTGACTGAATGACGACCAACGCGACCGCTGGTGAAACCGAAGAACAAGAGCTAGAAGAACAGTTCGTCGAGTTGCTGGAGCACTACCGGGGAGAGCGCGGGGCTCTCGTGCCTCTTCTGCAGGGTGCTCAAGCCATATTCGGGTATCTGCCCGAGGATGTGATGAGGCGGGTGGCCGAGGCTACGGGCGAGCCGCTCAGCAAGGCTCTGGGGGTGGCCACCTTCTATGCTCAGTTCAGACTGCGTCCCCATGCGAAACACACCATCCGCTGCTGTCACGGCACGGCCTGCCACGTATCGGGGGCGACCCGCATCTCGGAAGAACTCGAGAAGTACCTGGGCATCAAGATCGGCGAGAACACCCCCGACATGCTGTACACGATCGAAGAAGTGCACTGCGTGGGGGCGTGCGGCATGGCTCCGGTGGTCATGATCAACGATCGCGCGCACGGGAAACTCACCCCTGAAAAGGCCGTGGAAGTGGTGCGGGCCTTCCAGGCCGAGGCTGAGGGCAGTGGCGCCGAGGTTACCGCCGCCGCTGAGCCGGCCGGCAACGCGGTGGAAGTGGAGGCGTGATGACGCCGCCCACCCTCGTCAGACCGGCTCCGCAAAACCCGCGTCTCACCATACCCGAGGTCGACGTGCGTATCTGCCTTGGCACCGGCGGAGTGGCAGCCGGCAGCCGGGAAGTCCTTAGAGCCTTCGAAGAGGAGCTGGCCCGGACGAACGTGCTGGCTGTGATCCGTCCCCGGGAGGACGACTGCTCCGGGCGGTGCGCTTCGGTCACCGGGACCGGGTGCCAGGGACTCTGCGCCATGGACCCGCTGGTCGAGATCCATCTCAGGCGCAAGGGTGACCACTCAAAGATGACCTATGGGATGGTCACTCCGGCCATGGTTCCTGAGATCGTAGAGAAGCACATCTTGGGCGGTGAGCCCATCGAGAAGTGGCTCGTCCTTACCGACGAAGGGCCGACTCCCTACAACTCGTTCTATGATGCCCAGGAGAAGCTGACCCTGCGGCACGTCGGGATCATCGACCCGGAGGACATCGACGACTATCTCGAAGCGGGAGGCTATCA
>JAJFUK010000060.1 GCA_021372435.1 Actinomycetes bacterium
CGGCATCGCTCTTGTGCGTGATGTCGGGAGAGGACACCTTGAGCACGCAGGGGAAGCCGATCTGCGCGCTGAGCGCCACCGCTTCCTCCGGGGAGGTGGCCAGCCGCATCTCGGTGGTGGGGATGCCCAGACTCCGCAGCAGCTCTTTGGACTCCAGTTCGGTGAGGACGAGCCGGGACTCGTTCCGAGCCCTCTCTATGATCTCAGTGGCGCTGACCATCATCCACACCTTTCTGCTGACACTAGGCGTTCAGGGACTCGGCGACGGCGGCATATCCCATGTCGAAGGCCTTGAGGTTGGCCTCAACCGCCTTCGGCGGCACCCGACTCTTGATGAGCTCCTTCATGGTCTCAACCTTGATGGGCAGCCGGCCGCTCCCGAAGAGGGCCCCCAACATGGCTGTGTTGGCCGCCAGAGCATTGCCGGCCTCTTTCGCGATCTGCGTCGCGTCGAGGGGGATAATCTGCTTGGTGACCTTGCGGACAGTAGCCAGGATGACGTCGAAGGCCGGATACGCGCTCTCGCCGGTGGCGACGGTGTAGGGTCTGACCTCGGTCGTGTTGAGGATGACCAGGGCGCTCGGGGCGAGTTCCTTCACATACCTCAGGGCCTCGCTGGGTTCGACCGCCACCAGGATGTCGCACTTCCCCTGGGGGGTGAGAGGCCCCACTGCGCCGTCGCCCAGACGGATGTTACTGAAGACCGAGCCGCCCCGCTGGGCCATGCCCAGGACTTCGGAGCCCTGGATATTGAGCCCGTCGGCCAGAGCGGAGTTGCCCAGCAAGTCGGACATCAGAATGACGCCCTGGCCCCCGACACCGGCAAGGATGATATTCAGTTCTTCCACAGCTGTCGTTGGCATCTTCACCTGCTCCCTACGCTCTTGATCGCATCCTTGGGGCACACGGCTGCGCAGACCATACACCCGGTGCACTGCCCGGAGTCGATCACGACCCCCTCAGCCTCGATAAGGATGGCCGGGCAGCCCAGTCTCTTTATGCACACCCGGCAGTCGTTGCACGCCTCCCGGTCAATCTCACAGGGCACGAACCTCTTACCCTCCTCTTTCAGCTCGCGTTGCTTCAGTACCTGGCAGGCCTGGCGGCAAACGACTACCGCCGGTCCTTCGCTGCGCAGGGCTCGGCCGATGGTGTCGATAGTAGTATCGACCTCAAACGGGTCGACCACTTCCACGAACTTCACCTGCATTGCCCGGGCCACATCTTCAGGCTTGATGACTGGTGAGGGGGAACCACTGGCAGTGCGGCCGGTGGCTGGGTCCTCTTGGAAGCCGGTCTGAGCCGTGATGGCGTTGTCCAGGATGAGCAGGGTGACGTTGGCGTTGTTGAACACGGCGTTGGCCAGCGACGAGAGGCCCGAATGGAAGAAGGTGGAGTCACCGATGTGGGCGATAGTCGGACCGCCGGTCGCCTGGGCGATACCCTGCGCCGCCCCCAGGGAAGCGCTCATGCAGATCTGGGTATCGTCAGAGCTCAGCGGAGCGAAGAAGCCCAAGCCGTAACAGCCGATGTCGCCACAGCGTGCGGCGACCTCTTTCTTGAACTCGCGCTTGTACTTGCGCGCGGCCTGGCCTTCGGCGTAGAGCGAGGCCCTGTGTGGGCAGCCCGAGCAGAGGGCGGGCGGACGCAAGGGCAGCAGGGGCGCAGCTTCGTCACCGACGGCGTCCAGTGACCGGAAGTCCACGGGCATCTCAACAGACAGGACCTGGGCGAGCGCCTCCATAACCCTGCGGGTGGACAACTCCCCGTTCACCGGGACCACGTTCTTCCCGTGAATGGTCTTGGCGATCTTGTGGTTCTGGGCGACCACCTTCACCTGGTTCTCGATGATGGGCTCCAGGTCTTCCACCACCAGCACCTCAGGTGTGGCCTCGAGCAATTCCAGTACCAGCTTGTCGGGTATGGGCACCGTCATGCCCAGCTTGAGTATGGAGACCTGGTCCGCGATGCCCAGCCACCTGACCGCGTCCTCCAGGTAGGCCCAGCCCAGACCGCTCGCGATGATGCCCAGCTTGGCGCCTGGCCTGAGGTCCAGCCGATTATATTTGAAGGAGTCCGCCGCCTCTTTGATGCGGGCATGCCGCGTGAGCATCTCCACCCGGTGACGTCGCGAGTTAGAGGGCTGGCAGACCCACCGGGTGGAGTCCTTGTCGAAAACGGCCTCCCGCTCGGGGCGCTCGATGGGCCCAAGGATCACGCGGGAGCGTGCGTGGCTCAGGCGAGTGACGGGGCGGAACATGACCATCTGCCCCCACTCCTCGGAGAACATGAAGGCATCAGCCATCATGTCCTTGGCTTCCTGCCCGGTAGCTGGCTCGAAGACGGGAAGGTAGCCCTGCAGAGCCACATAGCGGCTGTCCTGCTCGTTCTGGGAGCTATGCATGTGGGGGTCGTCGGCCACCACCACGACCAGACCGCCTTTGACACCCATGTTGCAGGCAGTCATCACCGGGTCGTGCGCCACGTTCAGACCCACGTGCTTCATGGTAGTCATGGTGCGTACGCCGGTCATGGAAGCCGAAAAGGCCACCTCGAATCCCAGCTTCTCGTTGGCCGACCACTCCACGTACATGTGAGGTAGATCTTTTGCCGCGTCGATGACCGCCTGGCCGATCTCGCTCGAGGGCGTGCCGGGGTAGGAGGACAATACGGTGACCCCCGCCTCAATCGCCCCCCGGGCAATGGCCTCGTTGCCCAGCAGGAGCAGAGGCGCTCCGGGCGCGTCTGAAGTGATGGTCAGTTGCTTCATGTGGTTCATGCATGACTCCTTTGGAGGGTTCATTATGTGGAAGGCTCAGCGGTCATGCGCGAGTCCGTCTCGTCTCGGCACGACAACAGGGCAGCGAAGACATCTGAGTTAGGGGTCAACTGCACTTCGCGCGGCCTTTCTTATTCCTGACCTTCGAGCCGAGCCAGGAAATCGCCGGGGTGTTGCGGGGTGTTCACCCGGACGTAATTGTGCCCCAGATTGTCGAAGTTGCGGCCCGCTGTCGTGAGGATCCCTTGTCGGAGCAGCTCAGCGTGGAGGTCGACCTCTCTGTCGCGGTCGCCGAGAGTGAAGATGGAGCAGGAGTCGTTTGTGCGGGCTACCGTGTAGCCCTTGGCCACGAGCCTGTCCAGAAGGTGCCTCTTCGCTTCCGCCATCTTCACCCGATTGTTCTGAAGGAAACGCCTGTCGTGCAAAGACGCCGTCGCGAGAGCTACAGCCAGACCTGACACCGGGTACAGCGGCACATCGATCCGGTCGTAGAACTCCCCCAGGTAGTGCGACATGAGCCCGTAACCCACGCGGACACCAGCTAGGCCCATCCCTTTGCTGAACGTCCGGGTGACGACCACGTTCGGGTAACGTTCAACCAGGTTCACCCCAGAGCAGGTCTCATCGACATAGTCGCCGAAGGCCTCATCCACAATGAGGACACTATCGCGTCGCTCGCACTCGCGAGCGATCTGCTCGACTTCATCCAGCGGGATCAACTGGCCAGTCGGGTTGTTCGGGTTGTCTATGTACACCAGGGGATAGGGCCGGAGTGCCAGTCTCGCCAGGAAGGCCTGGCAGTCAAAGCGGAAACCCTCAGCCGGATCGAGCGCGACGCCATCGTACTCACCCCCCACCACGCCTACCATGGCCACCCAGTCGGGGAACTGGGGCATGTAGCCAAGGGTCGCCACCCCCGGCTCGAGAAAGAGCATGGCCAGACGAAACAGCACTATCCCCGATCCGTTACCGACCTTGACCATGTCGACGTCAAGACGCGCCTCCCTCGACCAGAACGCGCAGATCTCTTCCTTCAACTCGCGGTAGCCCGGTTCCGGGTAGCGAGCCAGATCGTCCCAGCTAAAAGCCCGAGCCGCTCGAACCACCTGCTCGGACGTACCCAGCGGGCAAGAACCGGCCGCGCAATCAAGAAGGTTTGATGCATAAACAGCATCCCGGTCGATGTAGGATCCGCGAGAAAACCCGCCAACATCCGGCCTTATGTTCGTGGGCTTCTCCTCTCCGTATGACTGGCCCTCCGGCTGCCCATTACCGTGTGTGCCCGGCGATGGCTCTGGCAAAACCGTCGAGGGACCGCCGCAGAGTGGCATCGTCCACGCAATAGGAAAGTCGGAAATAGCCGGGGGCGGCAAAGCTCGTGCCCGGCACGACCAGCACCATCTCCTCTGCCAACCGATTCACAAAGCTGACGTCATCCGCGATCGGAGAGCGGGGAAACATATAGAAGGCACCGCCCGGTTTCACGATTGAGTACCCCAGTGCGGTGAGATTGTCGAACAAAAAGTCCCTCTTTGTCTGATAGTGCGCCACGTCCACGGTCACGTCGAAAAGCCTCGTGACAAGCCGCTGCTGAAGGGCCGGCGCGCTCACGAAACCCATCACTCGGTTGGCGAAGACTATGCCGCCGACTACATCCTTCCGCAGACGGCAATGGGGATGAACTGCCGCATAGCCTATCCGCTCGCCGGGTAGCGAAAGATCCTTCGAGAACGAGCTCACCACGATGGTGTCGTCGTAGTGGTTCACCATGCGCGGGCACGGCCGGCCGTCAAAAGATATCCGTGCGTACACGTCATCACTTATCGCGAAGATGTCTATCCCATATTCCTGGGCTTTATCCGCAAGCGTGCGAGCCACCCGCTCGAGCACCGCGTCCGAATAGACCTTGCCTGTGGGGTTGTTGGGGGAGTTCAGGATCACTGCTTTGGTCCTCGGCGTTATAGCATCGGAGAGTGCCGCGCAGTCGGGATTAAACTCATCATCCGAAGCAACGATCCTGATGACAGCTCCGAAGTTCGCCGCAAAAGCGTCGTACTCGAAGAAGTAGGGGGCTATGGTGATGACTTCGTCGCCCGGATCAAGAAGAGCCTTAAAGGCGCAGTTAAGCGCTCCCGCGGTGCCACAGGTCATGACCACGTCATCGCCGGTAAATAGAACTCCCGTCTGAGTCGCCAGAAGCGAGGCCATGGCGGCTCTCGTTTCAGGATAGCCGGCATTCGGCATATACCGATGCATGCCAGGTTCGGGGCTTTCCGCCAGCTCCCGCAATTCGGCGGCGACGGCACTCGGAGGTTCCATGTAGGGATTACCTATACTCAGGTCACAGACCTTGTCGGGTCCGTACTTCTCAGCGAGAGCCAAGCCCTGCTCGAACATCTTTCTGATCCAGGATCCGGTTTTCGTCCCTTCCTGAGCTGTGACCGAAATGGGCATCCCTCGTTCCTCCTTCATGTGAGGCCTGGCCCCCCGGCGGGCGGCGCGTGTCTGCCCACCACCCCCGCTCCTGCTGCGTGGTGTGCGAACCGCGCAGGGGTGTTATAGTTATAACCATACATGTCTATCAAAGAACATTCAAGCGCCCAGTACGCGATGATTGCTGCTGTTGACTTGCACCTCTTCGCCCCTAGTTTTGATACATTGGATTCACTCTCATGGCTGGAGTCGACGAATCCGCCCTGCCACGTTCTACACAGGCACTTGCGGGGAGTACAACAATGACTGCGGAATCGACCCGCGGCGCTAAGAAGACAAGTCAGCGCGCCACCTCGTCAACAGCCTCCAGACAGGCCCAGAACAGCAACGATCTCGACGGGCCAGATGCTGGTAGGTTCAATCAAAGTCTCTCGCGGGGTCTCCTCATCCTCTCGCTGTTCGATGCCCATCATAAGGAATGGGCTCTGAACGACTTGGCCGACCAGACGAAGATCTCCCGCATGACTGCGTATCGCTCGGTCAGAACCCTGCAGCAGCGTGGCTTCCTCGCGTTGGACCCAGTGACCAACCGATACCACTTGGGACCAGCCCTTATCCCTCTCCTCTACGTGAGTGAGCGGTATGCGGATCTCGTACGCATAGCGCATCCCTACCTGGAAGCATTGGCCGAGACCACCGGCGAATCAGTAACGATAGCCGTGGAAATCGACGGAATGGTGATGAGCGTCGACAAGGTGGAGACTTCCCGCCCGTTCCAGTGGGAGACTCCAATGGGCCCGGCCGTGTATAACGCCAACTCCCACGCGAAGATACTGGCCGCGTGGAAATCACCTGAAGAGCAGGAGCTCATCCTCAGGCTGCCGAAGAAGCGGCTGACCCCCTACACCATAACCGACCCCCAAGCTCTCGCCACCGAATTGATGAAGGTGAGATCCGCGGAGTTGGCCTTTGACATGGAAGAGCGGAACCTCGGCACCTGCTCCGTAGCCGCTCCGGTCCGCAATCAGAGGGGCACCGTCATCGCAGCCGTAGCTGTAGTAGCCCCGGCCGGTCGTTTCACTCGCGAGGAAAGAGAACGCTGCACCGAGGCGTTGGCGGCCACGGTTGCGAGGCTGTCAGCTTACCTGGGTTGGAGAGCTCCGGGACTGCGCGATGTCTGAGCCGGTCAGGCGGCTTCACGGCTTCGCTTGCTTGACACGTGGGGCGCGGCGGCATTGACAGCAGTTTAGTGCCCCACCGCTGCGTTTCTGTTATGGTACAAGCGGTGGATCGAATGCTCGATTCAACGCGGGAGGGGGTTGGGTACATGAGCCCGCCAAAGTGATAGTTCCGTATCAACTCCGTTGGCTGCCGGCTTTGAATGTGCCCTCTTCGAGACGCCTTCGCCGCGCTGAGAGATCCGCCTTCCGGGCCGGTCTGCTTTCATCTTTGCTCGTATCGGGCCAGCAGCTATGCACATCTGGTCGCCATCATAACCACAGACCATCAGCGGTCCAGCTAAGCATGTAAGGAGGCGTGGGTGGATTCCGTCGTAAATGCTCTGACTGTCTCGCTTTATGAGGGCTTGGTGTTCGGCCTCCTAAGCATTGGCTTATTCATGACCTTCCGTGTCCTTGACTTCCCAGATCTCACCATGGAGGGCAGCTTCCCATTGGGCGGCGCAGTCGCCGCGACTCTCATCGCGCGCGGAGGTTTGAACCCCTTGCTCGCGACCTTGGTCGCCCTTTTCGCTGGAGCAGCCGCCGGAGCTGTGACCGGGCTCCTGAACACGAAGCTCAGAATAACGGCGCTACTCTCCGGGCTTATTGTGATGGTCGGTCTCTACTCGGTGAATCTGAACATCATGAGCGGGGCGAACATTTCGCTGTTGCGTGAGAACACCATCTTCAAGATGGTGGGAAACGCGCTGAACATCAGCGGTATCTGGCTATCGATTGTGGTCGCGGCCATAGCAGCCGCCATCTTCTTCTTCATCCTCAGATGGTTTCTGCAGACCGAGATCGGCCTCGCCCTGCGTGCGTCCGGCAACAACGAGCAGATGGTCCGCGGCATGGGTGCGGACACCAATAAGAACATCGTTATTACGACTGCCATCGCCAACGCCTTGGTGGCAACGGCGGGTGCCCTCATCGCGCAGAACCAGGGTTTCTCTGACGTAGGCATGGGCATTGGCGTCGTCGTCGTCGGCCTCGCGGCGGTGATTATCGGTGAAGCGCTGTTCCGTCCCAGGACAATCACACAGATCCTGCTGGCAGCCTTTGGCGGGACCTTCATCTACCGCTTGTTCATCACCGTTGCGTTGAGAGTTGGAATGCCTCCCCAGGACCTCCGCTTAGTCACCGCGGCTCTGGTCGTCCTGGCCTTGGCCATCCCTTTTGCCCGCAAGAAGTTGGCCGGTGAGTGGCTACCCCCCGCCACTCGCTCTTAGGATGACACTAATGCCTGATGATAAGCACATCCCAGCGCTACGGATGGTCGACGTGAGCAAGATCTTCGCTCGCAAGACCCTCGACGAGGTCAAAGCTCTCGATGGGGTCAGCCTCGACATCAACGAGGGGGATTACATCTGCATGATCGGTAGCAACGGTTCCGGCAAGTCCACGTGTCTGAACGTGATTGCCGGCGTCTTTCCTCCCGAGCGAGGCGGCAAGATCCTTATCAAGGATAACGACGTCACCAACCTCCCCGAATACCAGCACGCCAAGTACGTGGGCAGGGTCTGGCAGGACCCTTCGGTGGGCACCTGCGCGCGGCTCACGATCGAGGAGAACCTCTCGATGGCCGTCCTTCGGGGCCGGACCAGGGGACTGCACAAAGCGGTGAGCAAGTCCCGTCGTACGTCGTTCAAAGAAGCTCTGGAACCTCTGGGTATGGGCCTGGAAAACCGCCTGACGGCCCCGGTCGGCACCCTGTCGGGTGGACAGCGGCAAGCGCTCTCTCTAATCATGGCTACCATCACCCGCCCTGTGGTGCTGTTGCTTGACGAGCATGTGGCCGCCCTGGATCCGAAGACGGCGCAGATAGTCATGGAATTGACCGACATGGTGGTCCATCGGGATAACATCACGGCGCTCATGGTCACCCACAATATGGAGATCGCACTCAGGTATGGAAGCCGTCTGGTCATGATGCATAAGGGCAAGTGCATCTTCGATGTAGCGGGAGCCAGGAAGGCCGGCTTGACCATTCCGGATCTCATGAAGGCGTTTGAAAAGGAGGCTGGGGAGATGCTCCACGACGATTCCACCCTACTTGTCTCCGCAGCCGGATAGACCAAGACCGGCATAGTAACTAGTGGAGGGGGTGGATGCCTGGATAATCAGAGCGATGTAGTGGACCGGGATCATCGATGTATCGCATGGCTACCAAAGGACGGGAACGGAGCGTAACTATGAAGAAGATCTCGCTGATTCTGCTGGCGCTGCTGATGGTGCTGAGCTGTGCGCTCGTGGCCTCCGCTTGCGGCAGTAGCGAGGAGACATCAACCAGCGCCACTGAGGCCGTCACCACGTCGGCCGCGCCGCAAACGACTGCCGCCGCCCCACAGACCACGACCTCGAGCGAGGCAGCAGCCACGACAGTAGTCGACAAGAAGTACAAGATAGGCATCACGCAGATCGTTACACACAGGGCTTTGGACACAAACCGTAAGGGCTTCATCGACAAGATGACGGAACTGGGCTACGTCGAGGGTAAAAACATCGAGTACCTAATCAGCATCCCCGAGGGCGATATGACCCTGGCCGCGTCCATCGCCAAGAAGTTCGTCGCCGACAAGGTGGACGCCATCTTTGCCCTGACCACCCCCTGCGCTCAGGCCTGTTCGGAAGCCGTCAAGGGCAGCAACATACCGATCGTCTACTGCGCGGTGACCGATCCAGTAGCGGCGGGCCTTGTCGACTCGCTCGAAAAGAGCGGTGGCAACATCGCCGGCATGAGCGACTGGAGCGACATCAAGACTCAGATGCTGCTGATCAAGGAGATCCTGCCCGACCTGACGACTCTGGGCATCATCTACAATGCCGGTGAAGTAAACTCCGTGGTCCAGGCGAAGGAAGTCAAGGCTCTCAGCACCGAGCTGGGCTACAGGGTGGAAGAGGCCACCTCGGCTACCTCCGCCGACGTCCTCGCCGCCATCCAGTCCCTGGTCGGCAGATGCGACGCCGTCTGGTTCCCGACCGACAACGTCGTGGCCAGTGCTATCGAAGTGGTCATCAAGACCTGTGAAGACAACAAGCTGCCCTTGTTCGGTTCTGACACCGCGCACGTGGAGTCTGGGGCCCTGGCAACCATCGGCATCGACCTGTACAAGCTTGGTCAGAATGCCGCAATCATCATGGACAAAGCCCTCAAGGGCGCTGATCTTTCCACTTTTCCTGTGGGAAGGCTGGAGGCCAACCAAATCTGGCTGAACATGGGAGCTGCCGAGCGGATGGGAGTGACCTTCCCGCAGGCAGTGATCGATAAGGCCGCCAACATCATCAAGTAGTCCTTCCAGCCCCGATGGGTCGAGGCCGGAGAATCGGGTAGGGGCCGGGGTCACCCCGGCCCCTCCCACACTAAAAGTGCAAATACAACTTTGGCTACATCAAACCGCCGAAAAGAAGCCTGAGCCCGCACCAGCAGCGGGATCAGGCTTCAGTCAGGCCAAAAACTTCGGGCTAATGGGAAACGGACTCTCATTGCTGCTGGTACATAAAAGAGGGGCGGGCCAAGGTGCCAGCCAACACTGGCAGGTGCAGCTGACAGCTAACCGCGCATATGAAGCGACTTAGGTACTTGACCAACGACAACTCCGTCAAACTCTGGCAGAGTAGTATCAGTCGGCCGCCCTCAAAGTGGCATAGGGGTTGGTAGGCGTCCCCGACGAGGTATATGAGCAGAAATGGAGGTGGTTGCAGCTACCGGCGTTCCCCGTGGAGCCCACCCAGCCCAATAGCGCGCCCGCGCTCACCGAGACCCCTCGGCGGATCCCCGAGGCGATACCGTCTAGATGGGCGTAATAGTAGCTGTAGCCGTTGTCTCCCTTGAGCCAGACGGTGATACCGCCCAGGCCGATGTCAGTGGGAGTCGTGCGGGAGATAACCCCGCCCACACAGGCCACCACCGGCGTGCCCCTGGCCGCTAGGATGTCGGTGCCCTTGTGGGTCCGCCCACCCGATCGGGCGGCGCCCCAGCTATCGATGAAACTGTGCGGACCCTGCACCGGGAACACGAACGAACCCGACTGGACCGTCCCGCCACTGTAGTTGCTTCGAGCGGCCTGCGCCTTCTGCGCGGCCGCCGCTGCCGCGGCCGCCTTCGCCGCGGCGGCGGCCCTGGCCGCCTCCTCCTCGGCCTCACGCACTTCTGCTCTCAACTTGACCACTTGGTCGGTCAGCCGTTGGTATTCGCCCGAAGCAGCCGAGAACTTCTCGCTCATCTCCGCCTGCAGAGCCTCGAGCTCCGCGGTGGTCTCAGCTTGAGCCCGTTTCTTCTCCTCGAGGACCGCCTGACGTTCGCGGGACTTGTCTAGGTAGCCCGCCACTTGGTCGAAGAGCTCCTGATCCTGGTCGGCCATTCTGCCGATCATCGTCAAGCGGTCGATGACGGAGGCGAAATCCGACTCCTCCAGCAGGACCTCGAGGTAGACCGGAGCTCCCGAGCAATTGTCCTTGTAGAGCGCGACGAGCCGTTCGACCAACTGAGCCCGGACGATATCCATGTCTTTCTGAGCACGATTGATCTCGTTCTCCACTCCGTTGATGGCATCCTCGATCTGGGCCATCCGCACCTCAGCGGCGTTGTGCTTCTCGGCCAGCACGTTCAGTTGGTCCTGGAATTTGGAGTACTCGGCGTAGGCCGCGTTCAACTCGGCCTGTTTTGCCGCCAGCTTCTCTTTGAGGGTCTGTACCGACGCACCCGATACAGGCGAGAAGGTGGGCAGCGCGAGAAGGAAGATCAGGAGCACGGCAGCCGCGAACAGAGGAGAAGCCCATCTCCTGGACCGTTCGGCGCGCTCTCCCGGTTTACCGAAATGGCTCATGGCGATACCCTATTCTACCAACATTGGCGCAATCGCGGCGGTATCCTGCCTGCTCATCACAGCCGCACCGCGATGCCCCGGCGGGCCAAGTGTTCCTTCGCCTGCCGGATGGTGTATTCGCCGTAGTGGAAGATGGACGCCGCAAGCACCGCGTCGGCCCCACCGCTCTCGATGACCTCCGCCAGATGGTCGAGGGTGCCGGCGCCGCCGCCGGCGATCACTGGGACGTTGACCGCCGCGGACACAGCCCGGGTGAGCTCGAGGTCGTAGCCGTCTTTGGTACCGTCCCGGTCCATCGAGGTGAGCAAGATCTCGCCCGCGCCCAGCGCCACCGCCCGCGCCGCCCACTCCACGACGTCCAGTCCCGCGGGTACGCGCCCCCCGTCAACGTAGACCTCCCAGCGAGAAGCTTCGGCGGGCCGCTCGTCCCCCGGCGCCGCCGTACCGGCCGGGAAGCCCGGCGCCTGCGGGCCGGTCCGCTTAGCGTCGATGGCGATGACGATACACTGAGAACCATAGCGCCGTGCACAGGTGGCGATCAGCCCGGGATCCCTGACGGCGGCCGAGTTCACCGAGACCTTGTCGGCACCCGCGGCCAACAGGGCCCGCACATCTTCTTCGCTGCGGATGCCTCCCCCGATCGTGAACGGGATGAAGAGCTCCTCCGCGCAGCGCCGCGCGAGTTCGATTATGGTGTCCCGTCTTTCGTGCGAAGCCGTGATGTCGAGGAACACCACCTCGTCGGCGCCTTCGCGATCGTACCGGGAGGCCAATTCCACCGGGTCGCCCGCATCGCGGATGTCGACGAAGTTGGTTCCCTTGACCACCCGGCCCCGATCGACGTCCAAACAGGGGATGATGCGCTTGAGCAGCATCAGCCGCCGCCCGCCCGCTCCGTCCGGCCGGAAGACGTCCCCTCCTCCTCCTCGTAGCGGGCGTCCGCGGTCACGTCGGAGGGCCGGGGTTCCAACACGGCCAACGCCTCAGCGACCGTGAAACGTCCCTCATAAAGGGCCCGGCCGGTGATGACGCCGGTGACACCCAGCGGCTCCAAGTCCTTCAGCGCCCGGAGGTCGTCGAGGCTGCCCACTCCACCCGAAGCGATGATCTCCAGACCGCTCCCTTCGGCCAACTCGCGGATGCCGCCCAGGTCGACGCTCTGCATCATGCCGTCACGACTGATGTCGGTATAGAGGATCTCGCGTACCCCCAGGTCCTCCAGGCGACGGGCAAGCACGAGCGCGCGCACGCCGCTCCGCTCCTGCCAACCTTTGGTCTTGACGAAACCCTCTTCGGCGTCCACGGCCACCACTACGCGGGCCGGCCCCAGCAAGGCCAAAGCCCGCTCGACAAAGCCCTCGTCCTCCACCGCACTCGTCCCCAGGACCGCCTTGGCCACCGGGCTCCCCGCGATCATCGCGAGGGCCGCCTCGCTACGCAGGCCGCCCCCCGTCTGCACCGGCACCGGCACCCTCTCAGCGATCTCGCGGACCACGGGGAAGTTCCGCGGCGCCCCCTCCCGGGCGCCGTCCAGGTCGACGACATGCAGGAACCGCGCCCCTTCTCCGACCCAGCGCTCGGCCATGGCCACCGGGTCGTCCCCGAAGACGGTCTCGTCGGCGAAGTCGCCCCTGCGCAGCCGGACACACCTTCCTCCGAGGATGTCGATAGCCGGAATCAGTCTCATCGCGCCCTCTCCCCCGCCCCGCCGCCCGGGTTCACGGCCTTGTGACCAGTCCCGCCCGTCGGGCGAAGTTCCGATACAAACGCAGGCCCAGGGCGCTCGACTTCTCCGGATGGAACTGCACCGCCGCCACGTTGTCCGTCTCGATGGCCGAGACGAAGGTCACGCCGTCGTAGTCGGTCATGGCGAGGACATCCCCCGGCGAGCGCGGCACCACCGCGTAGCTATGCACGAAATAGAAGGCTGATCCGTCGGGTATGCCGTCGAAGAGATCCGACCACCTGCACACCTCCACCTGGTTCCAGCCGATGTGAGGCACCTTCGCCGTCGGCGGGAGGGCCCGCACGTCGCCGCGGACCAGCCCCAGACCCGGGACGCCCGGGTCTTCCTCGCTCGATTCGAACAACAACTGCAGACCCAGGCACACCCCGAGAAAGGGTACCCCGGCCTCGATGCGCAGCAGAAGCGGCTCGATCAACCCCTTGTCCTCCAGCTGCTTCATCGCCGCCCCGAAGGCTCCTACCCCGGGCAGGACCAAAGCGGGGGCGGTAGCTATCTCGCGCGGATCACTCCCTACCCTTGCCTCCACCGCCACGTGCTCGAACGCCTTCTGCACCGAGCGGAGGTTGCCCGCTCCGTAGTCGATGATGTAGAGCGACCGCGTGCCTCGAGCGGGAATGCCGCCGCTCACAGGACCCCTTTGGTCGAAGGGACGCCCGCGACCCGGGGATCGAGGGAGACCGCCTGGCGCAGAGCCTTCCCAAAGCCTTTGAACACCGCCTCGATGGTGTGGTGGACGTCGCCTCCCGCGAGCACGCGAACGTGCAGAGTCAACTGGGCATGGTTCGTCAGCGCCCGGAAGAACTCGGCCACCAGCCCGGCGTCGAACCCTGCGATGCTCTCCCCGACCGGACCGCCCTCGTACGCGAAATACGGCCGCCCGCTCAGATCCAGCGCCACCAGGACCAGGCACTCGTCCATGGGCGTGAGCATGCTGCCGTAGCGACTCAGCCCCCGCTTGTCACCGAGCGCCTGAGCCAGCGCCGACCCCAGACAGATGCCCACGTCCTCCACGGTGTGGTGGCCTCCGGTGTGCAGGTCGCCGCGGGCCTCGACGGTGAGATCGAACAGCCCGTGACCGGCGAGCAGCTCGAGCATGTGGTCGAAGAAGCCCAGCCCGGTGTCTATCGACGCCCGGCCGGAGCCGTCGACATCGAGTCTGACTAGGACCTTGGTCTCGCGTGTCTCGCGCTCTACGGCCGCGGTCCGGGGAGCGGGTCCCTTGGGTTGCTGGGAGCTTTCCGGCTGCACTCTCTCCTCCGAGTTCGAAGTGGCACTACTCCTGGGGCTCGTCCCCGCGGTGGCCTGCGCCTCCTGGTTCGAGGAACGACCCGGGGAGGATAGCATAGCGGCGGATGGCGACCCTGTCGCCCGCGCCCGGCCGCCGGTCCGGCCCCATGCCCCGCGCGCGGGCGCCGCGCAAAGCCCGGCCGGCGCGCCCCGCGGCCGAATCGGAACCCTCTATCCTCCCGAGGAATCTCGAACGTCGCCGGCGCGCAGTTCCGCCGACAGCCGATGGTACGGGAACCCCTCGCTGTCGGCCATCCGAGCCAGATGTGGAGTAAGGAGCCGTACGCCCTCGCCGGTCATCTCCACGTAAGACGACCTGCGCATGAAGGTGTTCACAGATAGGGGCGACGAGAAACGGGCCGAACCACCCGTGGGAAGCACATGATTGCTCCCCGCCACGTAGTCGCCGAACGCGGTAGGTGTGAGATGCCCGATGAACACCGCCCCGGCCGATCGCACCCGCGTCAAGAATCCCCGCGGGTCGGCCAGTTGCACCTCAAGATGCTCGGGGGCGTAGGCATCGACCATGGCGGCCGCCAGTTCCAAGAAATCCTCCCCCACGGCGGGGAAGAAGGCCGTGATCCGGGAGCCGGTCGCCGGCCGCCCGGCCGCCCGCGCTCCCGGGGGCTCATCCTCTCGTATCCCCGACTGCCGGTCTTCCTCGCTGCCCGGCCGCCGCTCCGGGTCGCCGTCGGGGTCGGGGTCGCCGACGCCGCCCGCGCCGGCGTCGCGCGGGCCGGCGTCGCCACGCAGGTCCGCGAGCGCCCGCTGCACAGCCGCGCACAGGCCTTCAGACTCCGCCATCAGCACCGCAGTAGCGCCGCTGCCGTGCTCCTCCTGCGCCAGCAGGTCGGCCGCGACCCACTCCGGACGCGCGGTGCGGTCCGCCA
>JAJFUK010000087.1 GCA_021372435.1 Actinomycetes bacterium
GAGCCGCAGGGCCGCCGCCTTGTCCAAGGGTTCGTTCCAGTTGCCGCATTTGGGCGACTGGATACACGAAGGGCAGCCGTTCTCGCACCGGCAATCGCGTACCAGGTTCCGGGCATCGTGCACCCATTCGGCGAAGCGTTCGAACCCTTGGCGCGAGATCCCCACTCCCCCGGCGTGCCCGTCGTAGACGAAGATGGTGGGCGCCTCGGTCTGGCTGTGGACAGGAGTGGAGAGTCCGCCGATATCCCAGCGGTCGCACATCGCGAACAAGGGCAGGAGGGCGATAAGCGCGTGCTCCACGGCATGGATGGCGCCCGGGAGGCGGATCACTTCCTCCTGGGAGGGGAGCAACTCGGGTGGGATCGTGAACCACATGGCTTCGGTGACGAACTCCTGCCGGGGGAGGTCGAGCTCTTCGGTGCCCAGGACTTCGTCGGTGCCGGTGCGCTTCTTCTGGAAGGCGACGACCCGGTTGCTGACGGATATCTCACCCAGATGAAGAGTCAGAGGTCCGTGGGTGGTCCGCAGGCCCTCGCTGAGGATGCGCGTGTCGGTCTCCCGCCGGGGGATGGTGTGATAGTTGTCCCGGAAGGGCCGCACGAACGCCACGCGCTGGTCGAGGTCGAGCTTGGTGACCAGATAGGTGTCGCCCATATGCAGGTAGACGGCGCCGGGATGAACGGCTGAGAAGGCGGTCTCCGCCCCTTCGGTGCCTACGATGTCGCCGGTGTCCTCTTCGACGATGGTGTACTGCTCGCCGGCTGTGGACCGGAGTCCTATCTTCGCGGCCGGGAAGTCGGCGTCGGTGGAGTACCAGGCCTCGGTGGCGCGGGCGCCGGTCGTGCCGGTTCCGCCCTTGCGGCGCAGCAGACCCTGCGCGACACCCCGCTCGAGGGCCTCGGCCAGCCCGGGGCCGAAGAACCGCTCGTCATCGGCGATCAGCGGACTTTCGTAGGCCGCAGCGGCCAGATGGCCGCTGTGGATGAACGGGTTCGCGAAGTCGACGGTGGCCGCCTCGACCTCGCGGGTCAACAACTCGTCGGGGTGTTTGACGAAGAACTGCTCCAGGGCGTCGTTGCCGGCCACGAAGATGGCCAGGCTCTCGCCCTTACCCCTGCCGGCGCGGCCCCACTGCTGCCACAGGCTGGCCATGGTCCCCGGGTACCCGACCGTGATCGCGGCGTCGAGCGCCCCGATGTCGATGCCCAACTCCAGCGCGCTGGTGCTGACTACGGCCAGCAGCTGCCCCCCGAACAGCATGGTCTCGATGCTCCGCCGCTGCTCGGGCGTGTATCCGGCCCGATAGGGCGAGACCTGCCCGGCAAGCCGGGGATCGGTATCTTTGAGCCGGTCGACCGTCAATTGGTAGATGAGCTCGGCGCTGCGCCGGGACTTGGTGAAGCAGATGGAGCGGACCCCGGCACGGACGAGTTCGCCGAGCAGCTCGGCCGCCTCGGCGTTGGAACTGCGCCTGACGTTGGCCTGGTCTTCGACGAGCGGCGGCTGCCAGAACACGACCTTCCGCGCACCCACCGGTGCTCCGTCGCCGCTGATGTGGCGCACGTCCAACCCAGTGAGGTGCCGGGCGTGCTCGCGGGCGTTCCGGATGGTGGCGGAAGCTAGGATGAAGCGGGGCTCTGCGCCGTAGAGCGAGGCCACCCTCCTCAGGCGACGGAGCACGTTGGCCACGTTGCTGCCGAACACCCCGCGGTAGGTGTGGGCTTCATCGATCACGACGTAGCGCAGGTTGAAGAAGAAGTCGTCCCAGCGTTCGTGGTGGGGGAGCAGGCTGAGGTGGATCATGTCGGGATTGGTGAGCAGGACCCGGGCCTTCTGCCGGGCCACCTGTCGGGCAGCGGACGGGGTATCTCCGTCGTAGGTGGCGACCTCGATCTCTTTGCCTGCGAGCATGCGGAGGCGCCGGAGCTGATCCTGGGCCAGAGCCTTAGTGGGATAGAGGTACATGGCGCGGGCGTGGGGATCACGCAAAAGACCGTCGACCACAGGTAGGTTGAAGCAGAGGCTCTTGCCGGATGCCGTACCGGTGGTGACCATGAAGTGGTCTTCGGACCGCGAGGCTTCCCAGCACTCGGCTTGATGAGTCCACAGCCGCGTGATCCCCTGGGCGGCGAGCGTGTCGGCGAGCTGCAGATGCAGGTCGGCAGGGAGAGGGGCCGACCTGCCGGGACGTCCAGGCAGGACCGTCTGCGCCTCGACCTGGGGAAACCGGTCGGCAGAGAGAAGATCGAACAGTTCTCGCGTCACGTGTGCCCGCTTAGAAAAGATCGCCAACGGATCGCCCGCCCGTCTTGATGTCCATCCTTATTGTTACCACTGGTGAGGACGGAAGCTAACCACTTCGAAGCACGGCGGACATACAGTCAAAGGTGGAACTATGGGGCTACTCCAGGATGAGGCTCCGGCCGCCGGGCCGATCGCCGGTCGCGGCGGTCGCAGCGGCTGTGGCGGCGCCGGCCGCGCCGGCCGCGCCGCCGGTCACCACGCCGGCCGCGCCGGCCTTGCCTGGCGCCCCACTTTGCAAGGTTATCACCACGATCTGCGGACGGGCGAACAGGCGGACCGGCGGGACGGTGCTGGTGCCGATCCCGTTGGAGACCATGACCGTCGTGACGTCATTGGTCACCACTCCGGTGCGGTACTTCTGGCCGTACTCGGAGGGGATATAGGGAGCCCAGAGGCCGAAGAAGGTCACCTGCCCACCGTGGGTATGCCCGGAGAGGACAAGGTCGACGGTGCCGGCGGGCAATCTTTCGGCGAAGTCGGGATTGTGCGACACGAGAAGCACGAGGTCCTCCTCGCGCGTTCCCTCGATGATCGGCGTGAGCCGCGGGGCGCCCTCATCATAGTCGCTCACCCCTCCCACGCGGATGCGCTGCCCCTCTTCTTCGACCCAGACTCCGGCGTCGCGGAGCAACGTGATCCCGGTATCGGCGGCGGCCGCGATCACGTCCGCGGGGCCCGGACGCTCATCCTCGTGTGCGCCGTAGTCGTGGTTGCCGAGGACCGCGAAGACCCCCAGAGGAGCCCGCAGCCGCGCGAGCTCGGTGAAACACGACTCGGCGTAGCCGGTGTCCTTGTACACGTAGTCCCCGCCCAATACGACCATGTCGGGCTCGAGGGCGTTCACTCGGTCCACCAGCGACCGCACCCGTTCCTGGGAGAGGAACGGTCCCCGGTGGATGTCGGTGACCAGCACGATCCGGGTACCGGCGAACGCCGCCGGCACGTCGGGGTCGGCGAAGCTGTAGTCCTTGACCTCGACGTGGTAGGTCTCGGCGTACCCGTAGGCTGACGCCGCGATGAGTACCGCGGCGATGATGATCGCCGCCGCTATCCATCTTCTCCGCCGTCGGCGGCTGAAACGGCTCATGCTGCCGGGCGCGCCGGTTCGAGCCGGCCCTAGCGAGGCACGCGCACGAGGTCGCGCTCGGCCAGCAGCTCCGCGATCTGGACCGCGTTGAGGGCGGCGCCCTTGCGCAGGTTGTCGGCCACCACCCACAGGTTGAGGGCGTTCTCAGCGGTCGGGTCGACCCGGATGCGTCCTACATAGGTGTCGTCCCGGCCCGAGGCGTCGATGGGCATCGGATAGACCTTGTTCGCCGGGTCATCGACCAGCTTCACGCCGGGCGCCGCGGCCAGGAGTTCCCGCGCCCGCTCGACGCTGAGCGGATGGGCGAACTGGAGGTTGACCGCTTCGGAGTGGCCGTTCTGCACAGGCACGCGCACGCAGGTGGCTGTGACGGCGATGCTGGAGTCACCCATGATCTTCTGGGTCTCATCCACCATCTTGCGTTCTTCCTTGGTGTAACCGTCCTCCAGGAACACATCGATGTGCGGTAGGCAGTTGAACGCGATCTGGTGCGGGTAGACGACGGGTTGGACCGGCTCGCCCGCCAGGACCTTGGGCGTCTGTTCCAGAAGCTCGGCCACCGCTTTGTGCCCGGTGCCCGACACCGCCTGATAGGTCGACACCACTACCCGCTTGATCCGGGCCTCATCGTGAAGTGGCTTCAACACCACCACCATCTGGATGGTGGAACAGTTGGGATTGGCGATGATCCCCTTGTGCCAATCGACGTCGTCCGGGTTGACTTCGGGCACGACCAGGGGAACGTCGGGATCCATGCGCCAGGCGGAGGAGTTATCCACCACGACGCAGCCGGCCTCACGTGCGAACGGAGCGAACTTGAGCGAGGTGCCGCCGCCCGCCGAGAACAGGGCCAGGTCGACACCCTTGAAACTGTCGGGCGTGAGCTCCCGGCAGATGACCTCTTCTCCGCCGTACTCCAAACGCGTGCCGGCAGACTTGGCCGTGGCCAGCGCGATCAGTTCCTTGACGGGGAACCTCCGCTCCTCGAGGATGCTCCGCATGGCCCGTCCTACCGCGCCCGTGGCGCCTGCCACCGCTACTCGATATTCCTTGCTCACGATCCCTCCTTGGCCCGGCTACAGCGCGGAGATTCTAGCATCCGTGCGTCCCGGCCGGCTGTGGAGTCGACGACGTCCCGCCGCGCGGACGGGGTCACAACGCCGCGGCGCGGGGCCGGAGGGTGATTCTGATATGCTTGAGGTGGTGCGCAGTTCCACTCCCAAGGAGGGGCGATGTCGGAAGAAGAAAGGCACGAGGTAGGAGAAAAGGAGGCCGGCGATCCTCTGACGGCCCGGCCTGTCAGCCGCCGGGAGTTCCTGAAGGTGGCCGGTATCGCGGGAGCGGCGATCGGAGTGGGAGCCGGCCTGAGCGGCTTGGTCGCTGCCTGTGGTGGTGAAGAAGAGACTGCGACCACGGCGAGCACGGCCGCCGGTGCTACGACCACGGCCGCCGCAGGCGCCGAGAGCGGCGAGGAGATCAAGGCCGGATACGTACTGCCTGTCACCGGCGCTATGGCTGCGTTCGGCACAGCCGCTTCCTGGCACATCGAATACTTCAACAAGAACATCTGGAAAGACGGCTTCGTGATGGGTGACGGTAAGAAGCACAAATTCACCGTCATCGTCGAAGACATGCAGTCCGACTCCAGCCGTGCCGGCCAACTGGCCGGGAACCTCATCTCGCAGGCCGGCGTACAGCTGATCGGCGCCAGCGCGAGCGCCGACAACGTGGTGCCGGTACGTGACACGTGCGAGAGCATGGGCTGCCCCTGCATCACCTACGACTGTCCCGGCAACGCGTGGAATGCGGCCCAGCCGCAGGGCGGCTTCAAGTGGTGCTGGCACACCTGGTTCGTGTTCGAGGACGTGGCCAAGAACTTCATCGCCGCGTGGGACATGATCCCGACGAACAAG
>JAJFUK010000088.1 GCA_021372435.1 Actinomycetes bacterium
CATGGCCTCACCTGGAGGGTCGACCACCCTGTTGTGGGCTTCGATCATGAAACGCGGATGCATGTCGTAGACATCGTCTATCTCCAACCAATGAGCAGCCGGAAGGACGATATCCGCCGCTTCAGCCATCGGACCCATGAACTGGTCGGCGTGGGCCATGAACTCGACCTTCTCGATGGCCGCCACGACCTCTTTGGTGTTGGCCATGTGCACGATCTGCTGCCCACCCACGCTGAACCAGACCCTGATCGGGGCATGGCCCGAGTTGATGGCCTTGACCATGGTGTCGGGGTTGCAGGTGCGGGTGGCACCCATCTTGAACCTGTCGCCGCCTATGATCTTGGCCTTCATCTCGTCGGTTATCGGTAGCTCGAGGTTGAAGTCCTCGATGAGGCCGGTGTCGGGGAGCACCCAGCTGATCATGCTGCCCGGGCGTTCGATGTTGCCCGTGAGCCCCATCAGGCAGGTGATGGCGCGTATGGTGTGGCCGCAGTTGGCCTGGCGTTCCAAGGAACTACCCACCTGGATGGTCCCGGGCGTGTCGATCGCGTACATGCGCGCCGCTTCGATCACCTGTTCTTTGGGGATCCAGCAGACATCGGAGACCTTCTCGGGCGTCCACTCCTTGACCCGCTCCCGAAGATCGTCGAAGCCGAAGGTCCACTTGTCGACGAACTCCTTGTCCCAGAGCTCCTCCTCGATGATCACGTGCGCCATGCCGAGGGCCAAAGCGCAGTCGGTGCCCGGACGGGGCTGGATCCACAAGTTGGCCCGGGTGGCGTACGCACTCGCGCGCGGGTCGATGATGATGAGGTTCTTGACGTAGTCGAGCGACCGCATGTACCAGTAGCACATCTCAGAATCGGCGCTCGATATCTCGAGCTGCTTGGCCCACATTATCTGGGTCTTGGGGAATTCCCCGCCCCAGCCGTGGTAGTCGCAGTACAGCCGTCCATAACCGGTGACTAGGGCGTAAAGGCCAAGACGGGGGCTGTGGCACACGTAGCCGGGGGTGATGGCGTTGCCGGTGCCGAGGGATCGCGCCAGGCGCATCGTGTAGCGATTGTACCCGCGCCCGGTACCCTGGGAGATGGCGATGCTGTGCGGACCGGGGTCCTTGATCGCGTCCTTCATCTTGTCGGCGATCGTCTCCAGGGCTTCGTCCCAGCTGATGCGCTTCCACTTGCCGTGTCCCTTGGGGCCCACCTGCTTCATGGGGTACTTGAGACGATAGGGGTTGTCGACGTGCTGGATGCTCGACAGGCCTTTGGAGCACATGGTGCCTTCAGTGAGGGAGTCGGGGTTCCCTTCGATGTGGACGATGACCCCGTCTTCCTTTGTGATCTTGGCGCCGCAACCGCCGTGACAACTCTTGCAGGTTGAATAAACGACTTCTCTCTTTGCCATCAGTGTCTCCTCAGCGCGGACCCGCGACTAATAGGCGCGGCCTTTAGGAAGGATAGGCCTGTAGATGCCGACCTTGAGCACCCCGTATTTGAGCGAGAAGGCTCCGATCGTGTGGCAGATGATCGCGAAAACCAGCAGCCCGGCGGAGGCCTCTGCTCCGGTGAAGTAGCTGACGATGGAGATGACGAGAGGCACGACGATGCCGAGGATCACGATCCCCAACCAGAAGACCCAGGCCACGCGACCGCGGATAAGCTCCTTGACAGACAACTCGGCCGTTACCGATTGATAGTTGGCGTTGACCAGGTAGACGATGATCAGGAGGGCGTTGATGATCAGCAGGATCCGGGTCGCCGACTCGGCGCTGGGTATGACGTCTTCGCCGGTGACCAGGCCGACGCCCATGATCAGAGCCAGGCCGTCCGCCACTGCCATGAGGAGGAACACGAAGGGGAGCAGCCCTGTGTTCCAGAAGGGGACGCTCTTGCAGTAGCTCATGGCGAACCCGCAGTAGATCGAGGTGATCACGCAACAGACGCCGGCCAGGAACATGAAGATGTAGTTGGCGACGTCGATGCCCGTCCCGGACGCCACGTCGTATGCGATGAGTCCCTGTAGCACCAATTGCACGGCCGCAAACCCGAGGAAGATTATGGTGAAGACGATGCCGCGGGAGAACCAGGAGGTCCTCCACGCGTTGCTGAAGGGCGGGAACGCCCTCCAGAAGCGCCAGGGCTTACCGAGGTAGAGGAAGTGCAGGGGCAGTTTGAAGACCGCGACTCCGATCCAGCCGAGGATGCCCGTCCAAAAGGCGGTGACCTCGAACTCCGAGCCTAGGGCGAAGAAGATGGATACCAGATATAGACCGGTACCGAGGGCCGAGAAGACCTCGGCCAACCACACGAGGAGGCCCTTGCCGGAGATCCACTCGGTCTGGGCCATGGGCTTGATCATCCACTCGTGGGGGACCATCCATTGGCGGGCTGTTCTTGCGTTCATGTGGCCACTCCCTACCTAGTCCTCGTACTTCTTGGCAAGCTTCGGCTTCGACGGAGCGTAGACGGTGCTCAGATGTTGCATATGATGGCCGGTCTGGGCATCGACGGGAGCCTTGTTCGAAAGGGCTCCGCCCAGCCTGTAGTCGATGTAGTAGACCGACGGCTCCGTGCCGTACTCCTCGTGGAGCACGAACCCGTTCTTCTCCCGGATAAGCTTGGACACATTGCTGTAGGGGTCGTCGAGGTCGCCGAAGGTCAAGGCTCTGGCCTGGCAGGTGTTGACGCAGGCCGGGGTGGCTTCGCGGTCGATGCCGGGCTTCAGTCCTTTGGCCAGACCTGCGTCGATCCGCTCCATACAGAAGTTGCATTTCTCTGTCGTCCCCGGTACATGGGGATAGAGGTCCTTGCCCTTCTTCTCGAAACCCGTCGTAGCGTGTCCGGGGAAGTAGTTGACGCTTCTCTTTCTGGAAAGATACGTGCGGTTCTGATACGGGCAGGCGATGACGCAGTACCGGCAGCCGAAGCACTTGTTGTGGTCGACGGCCACGATGCCGTCCTCGCGCTTGTAGGAAGCCTCGGTGGGGCACACCTGGACACAGGGTGCTTCCTTGCACTGGTTGCAGCGGACCGGGTAGGTGGAGACGTCGACGCTGAAACCGTCATCCACCTCGAGGGCGACAAGTCGCGGCCAGGTCAGTCGGAGCGGCAGGAAGTGCTCGATGCGGCACGCGGCGACGCATCCGTGGCACCGCGTGCACTTCGCGAGGTTGATGACCATACCCCATCTCATGACTCGACTCTCCCTTCCTGACGGCCACATCGCTCAGGTGTTCTCACTAGACACCCCCTTTGTTCCGGCCGGTGCTCGGCGTACCGTTCATGGAGGGACCGGTTGCATTGCCGCCGGCCGAAGCGGACCATGGTTACGATATCTCGATATTGTGCAGTAATATGGCGGATATCGTAGACTAGAAATGGTCCATTTGCAAGGAAGAAAGGGGCCGTCGGCCTCGGGGAAGATCCCGCGACCGGGAGGGGGGCCCGTCAGGTCTCCCGCGGGACCTGAACCGCCCGGTGATCGCGGTCCGAGAAGGTTGCAAACGCAGTAGCGCGATGCGCGCCCGACGTGATAGTGTAGCCGAGGCCGAGCGCGTGTCTATCGGCGCGCCGGCAAGAAGAGTGGGTTGGTCCGGGGCGGGGGGTGCATGAACCAGGCGCTGGTCACAGGACTCAACGGTCTTTCTTACGCGTTCATCCTGTTCTTACTGGCCGCGGGCTTCTCGCTTACCTTCGGCGTCATGGGGGTGCTCAACCTCTCCCACGGCGCCCTCTTCGTCTTCGGGACCTATGTGGGGCTCCAGGTCATCGATTCACTGAGCTACTTCTGGCTGGCCATCATCCTGTCGGCCGCGGCGCTGGCCGTGGTCGGGTTCCTCCTTTACTACGTCTGCCTCAAGCGCCTCTACAACCGGGTCCCCGAGCAGGCGGTGCTGACCATCGGTCTCAGCTACGTCATCGCCAACGTCGTGCTCTGGATCTGGGGCCCCCGCGCCCAGATCGCCCAGACCCCGGAGATATTCGCCGGCGCCCTCAAGATAGGCGCGCTGAGCTTTCCCATCTACCGGGTGTTCATATGCGGGGTCGGTCTGCTGGTCCTCGGCCTGCTGTGGTGGATACAGGATAGGACCCGCTGGGGGGCCATCATCCGGGCGGGCATGGACAACAAGGAGATGACCGTCAGCCTGGGCGTCAACTACGGTCTGGTCAGCACCCTGGTGTTCATCCTGGGGATAGCGTTGGCCGGCGTCGCCGGGGTCCTCGGGGCCCCCATCTTGGGCGTGTATCCCTCCATGGGCGACAACCTCATCCTGCTCAGCCTGATCGTAGTGGTCGTCGGGGGGACCGGCTACATCCAGGGGACCATGCTGGGGGCGCTGGTCATCGGTCTGGTCGACACCTTCGGCAAGGCCTACATCCCCGACGCGGCCATGTTCTTCGCGTACATCATCTTCCTGGCCATTCTGCTCGTGCGGCCCAGCGGGTTGGTCGGCAGGAAGGTGTTCTGATGCGGCGCGAACGGCGCTCTCTGGTCGAGGTGGGACTGCCGGTTCTCGTCATCGCCGTCCTGGTGCTGGTACTCCCGCTCTTCATACCGGCGTTCGTCTCCAGTCTGGTCACCAAGATGATGATCTACGGCCTCTTCGGTATGAGCCTGAACATCATCTGGGGCTACGCCGGCATCCCCAGTTTCGGCCACGCCGCCTTCTTCGGGGCGGGGGCCTACGCGGCCGGGATCCTCATCCTCAGGGTCGGCGTCTCCAACTTCTGGCTCAACATGCTGCTGGCCCTGGTGGCCACGGCCATCATCGCCGCCATCCTGGGCGTGCCCGCCTTCCGGGTGTTCGGGGTAGGGGCCGGGGCGGCCAATCCCATCTACTTCCTGCTGGCCACCATCGCCTTCGGGGAACTGCTGTCCCGGCTGGCCATCGCCCTCCGACCGGTCACCGGCGGGTCCACCGGGCTTTCCGGCATTCCGGAGCCCGACCTGGGCCTGGGTTTCGAGATGACCTCGGGCCGCTACTACTACCTGGTCTTCGTGATGCTGGCCGTATGCATATACATCATGTACCGCATCGTGAACTCGCATTACGGTTACGCCCTGCGGGGCATCCACGACAACGAGCGGCGTATGCAGGCCCTGGGCTACAACACCTGGCTGTACAAGTACACCTCGTGGATCGTGGCGGCCGTGTTCGGCGGGGTGGCGGGCGTGCTCTTCGCCTACTACGGCGGCACCCTGGTCCCCAACAACCTGGCCATGGTGACCAGCGACATCGCCTTCCTCTTGGTCATCATGGGGAGCACCACGACCTTCTTCGGACCGCTGGTGGCCAGCGTCGTCTACGTCGGGGTCGAGTACCTGGCCAGCCTGTATCTGCCCGACCGCTGGCCGCTCATCTTCGGTTTCATGTTCGTGCTCACCATCATGTTCATGCCGGACGGGCTGGGCGTGTGGATCCTTCGGGGCTGGAGGAGGCTCATCCGTGGCGCCGCTGCTTGAGACCCGGGACGTATCGGTACACTTCGGTGGGCTGGCCGCGCTGAGCGACGTGAGCTTCGGCATCGAGCCGGGGGAGCGGCTGGCCCTTATCGGGCCCAACGGCGCCGGTAAGACCACCCTGTTCAACGTGCTGACCGGCCAGCTTCGGCCTTCCGCGGGCGAGGTGTTCTTCAGGGACCGGGATATCACGCATGCCTCGGTCTTCGCCCGCACCCACATGGGTCTGGCCCGCTCGTTCCAAATCACCAGCCTGTTCCCGCAGCAGACGGTGAAGGTGAACGCCCTCATCGCTCTGCAGGGCACGAAGAGGAGGCGCTATCACCCCTTCCGGTATCTCATGAAAGATAAAGAGATGCAGGCGGCGGCGCAGGAGCTGCTGGAGGCGCACGGCTTGTGGGATCTCAGGGAGGCGACGGTGAGCGCCCTGGCCTATGGGCTGCAGCGCAAGCTGGAGATCGCCCTCAGTCTGGCCAGCGATCCGGAACTGCTGCTGTTGGACGAACCGAGTTGCGGGCTCACCACCACGGAGAGCGCCGAGATCACCACCCTCATCAAGAGACTGGGTTCCAAGATCACGGTTCTCATGATCGCCCACGACATGGACCTGGTCTTCGGCGTGGCCGACCGGGTGATACTCCTTCACTACGGGAAGATCATGTGTGAGGGCACCTGCGAGGAGATCCGGGCGAACCAGCTGGTGAGGGACATCTACATGGGCAGCCGGCACGCCGGTCCCGGGCTGGGCAAGAGATGATCCGCATCGACGACATCCACACCTGGTACGGCGACTCCTACATCCTGCAGGGCGTGTCGCTCGAGGTGAAGGACGCTTCGGTGGTGGCGCTGCTGGGGCGCAACGGCATGGGCAAGACCACCACCATCCGCTCTATCATGGGCCTCACCCCCCCGCGCCGGGGCAGCATCGTCTTCAACGGGGTGGAGTTGGTGGGTCTCCCGCCCCACCGCATCGCCCGGCTCGGCATCGGTCTGATCCCGCAGGGCCGGATGATCTTCTCCTCGCTCTCGGTGGTGGAGAACCTGAAGATGGCGGCCCGTACCGGGGGCAAGCCGGATCCCTGGACGCTGGACAAGGTCTTCCAGGTCTTTCCCAAGCTGGCCGAACGCCGCAAGAACAAGGGCAACCTGCTCTCCGGTGGAGAACAACAGATGCTCACCATCGCCCGGGCGCTCATGACCAATCCCGACCTCCTGCTGTTCGACGAGCCCTCGGAGGGCCTGGCCCCGGTGGTGGTGGACGAGGTCTTCCGAGTGATCCGGGAGCTGAAGGAGGCCGGGCAGTCCATCCTGCTGGTGGAGCAGGACTTCGGCATGGCCATGAGCGTGGCCGACTACGCCTACATCATGAGCAAGGGCACCATCGTCTACGAGTCGGCTCCGGACCGGTTGATCGATAACGAGAGCGTGAAGAGCATGTATCTGGGAGTCGGCGAGTAGGGGGGTGCCCTGTGCGTATGAATCACCTGGGAGCAAATAGAGGAGGAGGGAGATGAGCAGGCGACTACCGATACTGATGACACTCGTGCTCGTCGTGGTTTTGGGGATGTCCGTCTTCATCGCCGCCTGCGGCGGCGAGGAGACCACCACTACGACGGCGGGGGGCACGACCCAGACCACAGCCGCGACCGAGACTACGGGTGCGACCGCGACCACGGCCGGCCCCACAACCACGGCCGCTCCGGCCGGCGGTCCCATCAAG
>JAJFUK010000106.1 GCA_021372435.1 Actinomycetes bacterium
TTCTATATAGTCACCATATATTTGATATGCCGGCTGAACCCGGCCAAAGGCCCCGCGGGGCCCAAGACCACGTGGCGCCAAAAGCTTGGATCCCTCCGCGCCTCGTGGGCCATACTGCTCGTCTTCCTCTTCATCATCGTCGGCATCTACTTCGGCATCTTCAGCGCCATCGAGGCGGCGGGCATAGGCGCGTTTGTAGCCTTTGTGTTCGGCGTAGCCAGAAGGAGGCTGCGTTGGCCGCAGATCTTGGCGAGCCTGCGCGATACCACCCAGACCACCGGCATGATCTTTCTCATCATAATTGGGGCTAACATTTTCGGCTATTTTCTGGCCCTTTCTCGTCTGCCGGCGGGGCTTGCCGAGTTCATGACCGGCCTGCCGGTGAGCCGCTACCTCATCTTGTTCATAGTGTTCGTTATGTATTTGTTTCTCGGTGCCATCATGGATGAAATTGCCATGGTACTCATCACGGTTCCGATTTTCTACCCTGTGATGGTGGGACTGGGGTTCGACTCGGTATGGTTTGGGATTTTCATCGTCCGCGTATCCCAGCTCGGGATGATACTTCCTCCTGTCGGCATGAACCTTTTCGTGATACAGGGCCTAGTCCCGGATGTTCCCACCCGCACGTTGATAAGGGGAGTAATGCCCTTTGTCATTGCCGATATCTTGCATGTAGGACTGCTCTGCGCCTTCCCGATGATGGCGTTGTTCTTGGTGACCGTGCTCTAGGATCCGGCTCGAGCGGTGGAGGAACGATCGGCATTTGATTCGCGTCGGTGCTCTTCGCCAGCGCGCCGGTCGCCAGACTTGCCGGCGCGCGACTGGGTTCCCTGGCGGGCGGTCTGCCCGCGGATGTCTCCTTCGGGGACGGCTCCTTCCGGCCTCCTCGGTGCAATGAGTCCGGCTTCGACGATCCCATTACTCGTCGGAACCAACACCCGGGCTCACTCACCGGCGTGCCACAAACCCGGGCCGCCGCCGGCGAGTGAGCCTGCCCCATCGAGGCCGCCTCAACAGACGAGAATGGCCACTACGCGGATGATATGGAGGCCCCTTCCATCTCAACGCTCCAACAAGGCTGCGCCGACCCGGCCCGGCACACCCGACGCTACGGGCCTCAGCCCGCCGACAAGTTGGGCAGGAACAGCGCTATGTCTGGAGCAAATAGTAAGATTATGGTGCAAACGATCTCAGCTGCAAGAAACGGCCAGATACCTCGGAATATCGTAGCTATAGGCACATCCTCGGCAACACCCTTGATAACGTAGACATTAACGCCTACCGGGGGAGTAATCACGCCCATCTCTGCGGCAAGTATGATCATCACCCCAAACCAAATAGGGTCATAGCCTATTGACGTCACGATAGGATACAGAATGGGAACCGTAAGGGTGACCAGGGCCAGAGAGTCCATGAAACAGCCGCCGATCAGGTATATGGCCATGATGAACACCATGACCACAATGGGGGGGACGGGCAATCCGCCCACCCACTCGGACAGTGCAAACGGCGCCCTGGTTATGGCCATGAAGTGACCGAAGATGGTGGCGCATGCGATGATCAGAAAGACCATGGCCGTAATCCGCGTCGTTTCAGCAAGGGCCAGCCAGAAAGCTTTCACGCTGAGTTTTCTTCGCGCCAGCGCGATAGCTAAAGCACCGGCAGCGCCGACGGCGCCGGCCTCGGTGGGAGTGAACCAGCCGACGAAGAGCCCTCCCATGACCAGGCCGAACAGAATGAGCATCTCGATGATCCCGGAAAGCCCCTTTATCTTCTCCATCCACGAGGTCTTCACCCCGGGAGGAGCAAGCCCAGGATTTCGCCAGACCAGCGCCAGAACCGTGATCATGAACAGGACGGCCAGCAGTATGCCCGGCAGTATTCCCGCGATAAACAGCTTGCCGATAGACTGCTCGGTCATCACCCCGTAGATGATCAGCACCGTGCTGGGAGGGATCATGATAGCCAGGCTGCCGGCCGACGCCACACACCCGGTCCGCAGAGCGTCATCATATCCATACCGTTTCATTTCCGGCAGGGTCACCTTGCCCATAGCGGCCGCACCCGCCGTGGTAGAGCCGCACATCGCTCCAAAACCGGCACAGGCGGCGATCGTGGCCAATGCCAGACCCCCGGGTAACCGCCCCAACCACTTGTTCGCCGCGTCGAAAAGCCGCCCACTGACCCCCGAGTGGAACGCAACAGTGCCCATGAGCACGAACATCGGCGAGACGGAGAGCGAATAAGAAGAAAAGGTCGCCCATAGATCTTTCGCTACTATCCTCAGCGCCCCATCCCACGACGATGCAACGGCAAACCCTACCAAACCAACCAAGCCCATAGCGTACGCCACGGGCATACGCAACAGGAATATTACTATAAGGAATACTATGCCAATAACGGCAACGGTGTTTGGGCTCATCGCTTCACAGCCTTGACTATGTACCCCACACAACGCATAGCTACTATCAAGGCCGTCATGGCCAAACCAAAGGCCAGAATATACATAAAGGGATATATCGGTACATACACAGCCATGGTAGTCTCATTGGCCGCCTTCATTGAATTACCTACCACCACACACTGCCAAGAAGCAATACAAAAGAAGAAGGTGCTCAGTAGCATCATCACGCTGCCGACGATGGACTGGACCCGCTCCGGCAGCCGCTCCATCAAGACCTCTATCTCGATGTGGCCGCGCTCGTAGGCAGTATAGGCAATCGCTAGACTGACTGATACCGCAGTGATAAGACCCACATAGTCATAGGTGCCTTGTATAGACCGCCAGGCGTAGCGCAGAATCACGTTGCCAGCGACCAATACCATCAACGCAACCATGCCGAAGCGGGCAAGATAATCGCCGTATCTCGTCAGCCCTCCCAACCGGCGTTCCCATTTTTCCATACTCAAACGACCTCACTTTTCGAGTCGCGGCGGAACACGACATCTCCAGGTGCCCCGAGCGAGCCGGGGCACCTGGAGATATTGCGGCTTCTATCTATTGCTCTGGCTCCCACGTCTCGTATTCACGCTCGTTGGCCTTAGCCATCATCGAAACACAGTCGTTGATTATCTCTTCTCCGGGAAGACCGGCCTCATTTAGATAGGCTAGGTACTCGTCGCGTATCGGCTTGACCATTTCGACGACCTTTGCCGCCTCGGCCTCAGGCAGGTAGGCCTTCTTGTGCCCGAGCGGCTCGGATACCTCGAACGCGTGCTCATGCGCGTAGTCCCAGATAGCGCCGGCCCGCAGCGCCGCATCCATAGCGACCGACTCGAATGCAGCTTTGAGATCATCGGGGAGCGAATTCCACTTATCAAGGTTCATCGCCACCCAGAAGAAGTCGGAGGCGTAGATCTGATTGAGCAGCGTGGAGTAGTCGAAGAGCTCGTTGTGTTTCCAGCCTTCCAGCGTTTCCGCCGGAGAAACGAGGGCGTCGATGGTACCCTTCTGTGCCGCCTCGTAGACGTCCGCCATGGGCATGGCTATCGGGTCTCCACCCACCAGTTCGATGGCCCTGGTCGAGGTGCCGGAGCATCTGATCCTCAGACCCTTCAACTGGTCGGCCCTCTCAAGCGGAAAATCGGCATGCAGCCATCCCGGCCCGCAGGCGTAGATGTAAAGAACATGGGTATCGGCCAACTCCTTGGGCTGATACTTGTTGTAGAGCTCCATGCCGGCGGCAACCATCGCGCTCGTGTTCTTCGGGGGCGAGATGCCCGGCTGCATCATCGTCTGCATCACCGGGAATTGCCGCGGCGTATACCCCATGCTGGATTGGCCGCAATCGACAACGCCGGTCTTCACTCCGTCATAGACGTCCGGCGGAGCCAGTATGGTATTGACCGGGAACCACTCGATCTCAAACTTGTACTTGCCGTTGGTAGCCGCCTCCACCATCTCAAAGAATCCCGGGAAGTTGGCCGTATGGTCAAGATGGGTCGGAGGCTTTTCAGAGGCGAAGGAAAGCTTGATGACGGTGGCCTCGACCGGCGCCGCGGTGGTCGTAGTCGCTGCGGCCGCCGTCGTCGCCGGCCCCGCCGTTGTCGCGGGCCCCGCGGTCGTGGCCGGGGCCGCGGTCGTGGCCGGGGCCGCAGTCGTCGTGGTTTCCTCCTCACCGCAGCCCACCACAAACAGGCCGGCGAGGAGCGCTAGGCATGCGACCAACAGGATAAGTCTTTTCATGATGACTGACACTCCCTCCTATGAGCCAAGTTTCGACCTAGCAACTCTGAGGACGCAGTAGCTCCTCTACAGACCACCTCCCTTCGATTTGTGAAAAGGCGTCATGACTGCAGAATGAGACCCGGTGACTCCCAGGCCATAGCCCCCACCCGGCGGTCCCTCTACCTCGGCGCGAAGAGCACACTTCTGGGCATGGTCTCCATGATCCGGGCCAGTTCCCCCACCTCGCCGTAGGTCATGCATCCGGCCATGCAGTGCTTGACGCAGGCCGGCCGCTCGCCCGCCGCCGTCCGCCGGCCGCACAGGTCGCAGAGATCGGTGGGGAACGGAAGAAAGTCGACCTGCACCCGGCCTTCGGTCTCCCGAGTGAAGTCCTTGACCATGATGCCCCAGCGGCCGGCCGGATAGTCGTGTTCCTGCTTGCAGGCCACCACGCAGGCCATGCAACCGGTACAGTAGTCGTAGTGGATGAGGAGTCCTTTCTTAGCCATGGTCACTCCTCCCCCCGCTTGGCCGTGTCGCCCGCTCCGCGCCCGGCGGCCGCGCCCTCTCCGAGCTTTTTCACGGCCACCAAGGTGGTCTTGTAAGGGCCGCCCCCGTATCCGGAAGCGTCCCCTGGACCTATGTTAACCAACAGGTTGCAGTTGAGGTCCCAGATCCCATACAGGTCGGGTTCGGTCCCTTGCGTCTCCGGGAGCCACCAGCCGTGGGGTACGGAGATGGTCTTGGGGTGGACGATAGGCGTGACCTTGGCCTTACGTCGGATGCGACCCCGGTCGTTGAAGATGGCCACCCACTCTCCGTCGGAGATGCCGAGGGCTTGGGCGGTATCGGGGTGGATCTCCACGATGGGGTCCGGGTCGCATTCCCTGAGCCAGGGGATATTGCGATGCTCGGAGTGGAAGAAGACCGGCGACCGGCGCCCCGACACCATGACCAGAGGGTACTTCGCGGCCAACTCAGGAGTGCGGACCTCGCTCTCCGGCGGTTCGGTGAAGAAGGGAAGCGGATCCATGTCGAACTCTTTGAAGCTGGTCGAGTACAGTTCCAGCCTGCCGGTAGGGGTGCGGAAGCCCGGCCGGCCGTCTGGACGCAGCAGGCCCTTTTCGTACCTACGGTAGGGCCGGGTGGGCGTGTCTTTCTCCGGGAACTTCCAGTGACCGTCTTTGAGCTCGTCGAACGTGTAACCTGAGGGCTTCAGCCGGTCGTCGATGAGATCCTTCACCGTGTCGAAGCGCCTGCGCAGTTCGGGGTTGAAGCGTTTGGCCAGCTCCAGGTTGATCTCCCAGTCCGAGCGGCACTCCCCCACCTGGACGGCCGGCATCATCACCTGCAGCGGGCTCCACCAGGACCTCAGGCTCTCCTTCTCGGCGATCGAGGCGGCCGGCAGGATGAGGTCGGCCACGGCCATGCTGGTGGGGTTGGGGAAACAGTCGACCACCACGTTGAACTCCATGTTCTTGAGGGCCCTGTAGTGCAGACGGGTGTCGGCCGCCTGGCCGCCCAGCATGTTGGTGGTCTGTATCCAACAGGCCTTGATGGGATAAGGCTCTCCGGAGAGCATCTGCTCGACCGCCCGGTCAGGCTGGCCCCAGCCCCGGAAGTTCCGAAGCAGCTTGAATTCCTGGGCGCCGATGCGCTTCTCGTTCATACGCTTGACGAACTCCTCGCCGTAGAGGGAGTGCAGTTCTTGAGTGGAGAACGGGTAGGTGGCGACCTCGAAGGCGGCCCGGGCGATGACCTGGCCCCCGGGTATGTCCAGGTTGCCGGTTATCGACCATAGGTGGGTGATGGCCTGGGCTATGGTGGTGCCGGAAGGACCCATGTCGATGGGCACCCCCCACTGGATGGCGGCCGGCCTGGCCTCGGCGTAGAGCCGGGCGGCCTGGGCGATGTCCTCGGCCGGCACCCAGGTGATCGCCGAGACCCGGTCCAGCGGGTACTCAGCCGCTCGAGCCGCCAGCTCGTCAAAGCCGGAACACCACTCGTCGACGAATTCCCGATCGTAGAGGCCCTCGGAGATGATCACGTTGAGCATGCCCAGCGCCAGGGCGGCGTCGGTGCCGGGCCGAAGCTGCAGGAACTTCTCGGCCCGGGAGCTGAACCAGGTCCAGCGCGGGTCGATGACGATGAGCTTGGACCCGCGCTTCATGCAGTCGGTGACCCAGTGCCCGTAAAAACCGTCCTGGCAGCCGGCGGCCGGGTTCTGCGCCCAGACAACGATCACCTTGGGCACCTCATACTCAGGGTCGGCCATGCCCTCGGGCAGGAACTGGCCGGCGTCCAAGACGGCGTAGTCGCCGTGGGTGAACATCATAGCCGCCAGACGGGGCGTGTAGCAGGAATGCCCGGCCAGTCCCAGTTGCACCCAGTTAGGGCTCCCGAACGAGTAGCACAGGAACGATATGGGGCCGCCCACATCCCGGCCGGTGCCCTGGGCGAAGATGACCGCCTCGGCGCCGTACTTGTCCCTGATCTCGCCGAGACGTTCTTCCACCGTGTCCAAGGCTTCGTCCCAGCTGATGCGTTCGAACTTCCCTTCGCCGCGCTCGCCCACCCGCTTGAGGGGATACAGAAAGCGCTCGGGGTGGTAGACGTACTGGGTGAGCGCCAAGGCGCGCGGGCACAGGCGGCCCTGGTTGTACGGGTGGTATTGGTCGCCCTCGACTTTGACCAGGCGGCCGTCTTCGACGTAGAGCTCGAGACCGCAGCCCCCGTGACAGCCGGGGCCCGGAGACCAAGCGGTGGTTCTGACGAAAGTACCCTTTGCCATCGTACCGTCCTCTGATCTCTAGCAGTGCAACGGCGCGGCTCATGTGGCCCCATCACCGGGCTCCGGCGGCAAAGCGGTCGGCGCCGGCCGCCACCCGAAGACCTTTGTCAGCATCGGAGTCCCTTGGACCCTGGAACGAGCCGCTTGGACGCCGGCGCTCTCCTCCTCGCGCCAAGCGCCCACTGTTCTCACTGTACACAAGTTCGTAGGGAATGTTCAACCCATCGGGAACCGGCAGGAGCGCGAACGCGCCCGGTGGGCCGGCCGGAACCCACGGCAGCGCTCCCTTAAGAGGCTGCTGAGCGCACGGCCTTCTTGAGTACCGCGCCCACGGAGGCGCCCGGTCTTTCACATCCACACGCGCGGCGAGTTATAGTCGACTTCGCATTGCAGTGTGATCAGCGGACTGAGCGCGGCCTAGGCGCATCGGGAAACGTGCGACGCGGGCCTGAACGCGAGCGTTCCAGAGGCCGAGGAAAGAGGAATAGAAAGTGGCAGATCTTGAGAAGATGCACAAGGATGCTGAGGACCTGGAGAGATATCTGCGGCTGCAGACATACCCACTTGCGATAAAGCTCCTGAGGTCGGAATCCGACATCCCGGCAGACGCCAAACGCCCCAAGAGAGACGAAGGCTGTCAGTACAACGTATGCCAAGCATTCGCGCTCTCGCGGCGAAACGGCCACACCGTAGCCATGCTGAAGGAAGACATGTATTGTTTCGAGCCCGTCGTCGGCTATGGGATGGGAGAGCCGCCCCAGGAATTCCTGGATGGTCAGAACCGGTATCCGGGAGATGTGGAGACCCCGGAGGCGGGGAGACATTATGCGGAACAGTTCCCGCGGCTAAAGGCCGGGGAATACATCGGCGTCCTTTCGGCCCCTTTGTCAAAGGCCGCTTTTGAGCCGCATGTGGTCACGATCTACTGCAACTCGGCGCAGTTGGTCGTTCTCTTGATGGCCAGGGAATACAAGACGGGAGAGAACCTGCCAACAGCCCTGTCAGGGCACGCGGCCTGTGTCTACGGGATGGTGCCCGCTATCAACAACGGCGAGTGCCAGGTCGCCGTGCCGTGCAGGGGCGACCATATCACCGCGATGGCCGGCGACGACGAGATGATCTTCACCATTCCGATGGGGAGATTCGACGAGTTCATGCGGGGCATGAGGACGATCGTCGAGGGCGAGGGAAAACTGACCCGATTGCCCATGATCCATGAGATGAAGCCCGGCGCCGTCCAGCCCGAAAGCTACTTCAAAATGGCTGAACTGATGGGCATGGACATCCAGAAGCCCAGTTGCTAGAGAACTCAGGATCAAGCCGCGGCCGCCGGCTTGACAGTGCCTTACCCGCCTCGCCATACTGAAGCGACCGTCCGTCCGGGCAGCGGCAGGGCCTGCCGCGAGAGAAGACAGCGCTCTGGCGTGATCGGGCGGCGGCCCTGGTAGCACGGTCGATCCGAGAGGAGACCCGTCTTTGAGCCCATCGCACGCCGGCCCGAAAGTGGGCCCGGACCAAGATGCCGCCCCGTCGAGAACAGCGCGAAACAAGGGGTATATCGTCGTCCTCACCGGCAACGGGAAGGGCAAGACGACATCCGCCCTGGGCATGGCCGTGAGAGCCATAGGCCAAGGCCTGAGGGTGATCATGCTCCAGTTCCTGAAAGGTTCGTGGAAGTACGGCGAACTGGAGACCGCCAAGCGACTCGCTCCGGACCTCACCATACGACCCCTTGGAGAGGGATTCGTCCATGTGAACCCCGACAATCCCGATCCCAAAGACGTACGGTGCGCTCAGCGGGCATGGGAGTTGTGCAAGGAGGCACTGTTATCGGGCGACTACGGGATGGTGATCCTGGATGAGATCAACGTCGCCATCTCGTACGGCCTGCTGCCTGTAGACGAGGTGATCGGCGCGCTCGAGCAGCGTCCGTACGAGGTGCACGTGGTCCTCACGGGTAGAGACGCCCACCCGAAGATCCTGGAACTTGCAGACCTCGTCACGGAGATGACCGAGGTCAAACACCCCTACACGGTGGGAGTCACGGCCCGTAGAGGCATCGAGTACTAGAGAACGTACAGGAGACCGTATGAGCCCGAAGATCAGAAACAAGCGTCTGTCGGACGACGAATTCCTCAGGATCCGCAAGGAAGAAGTGCTTCCTCAGTGGGAGACCGGGAAGCAGATCGAAGACTTGGACGAGTGCATCGCCGCCGCCAAGGAGCTGTCGCAGGGCAAGAACCACGCGCTCAAGCATAAGGAAGCCGAAGAGCGCGGGATCCATCTCCTCATGCCTCAGTTCGGTCGGGCCCTCACCGAATACACGATCGAGGGACTGCAACACGTGGAGGCGGAGGGTCTCGCTCCCGACGGCGTGTGGATCATCTTCTCGGACTCATACACGCGCAAGCTGGATTTTGAAAGGGCTGCGATCGGCATCGAGCGAAGCCGGCAAGAGGGCATGTCGATGTTGAACGGCTGGCCCATCGTCAATTTCGGGGTGGAAGAGGCGAGGAGGATCCGCAGAGCGTCGCAGGTCCCTCTGACTTTGAACTCGACCGATGAGGACGGCCGTTTGGCCTCCGAGATCGCTCTGGCGGCGGGATGGAACGCAGCCAATACCAGGTCTCTTCAGGAGTGTGTCGCTCACTGCAAGGACATACCCTTGGAGGAGGAGATCAGGATCAACCAATACGAGAGTCGGCTGGCAGCCATCTACACGGAGAACGGCGTCCCCATATGCACCCATAACGCCTGCAATCTCACCGGTTACGACAGCCCGGGTTATCGGTCGTTCGTCGTCGTTTCGCAGTCTCTGCTCGGCGCTGAGCAGGGTATCAAGTACCAGTTCTTGGAGAACGGCCTGAACATGAACCTCATCCAGGACATCGCGATGGTCAGGGTGAGCAAACGGCTGTGTCAGGAATACTGCCGGCGCTTCGGCTATGACGACCTGACCTTTTTCACCGGAGGCTATCCGTTCCTGGGCGCCTGGCCGCCCCGCGCGCAAGAGGCCTATGCCATGATCGCCTGGAACGCCATCATCCCGATCCTGGGGGACTTCACCACCGTCATCCTGAAGAGCGAGGACGAAGCCTTCGCCACCCCGACCAAGGAAGGCATGGCCGGTTCGGTCAGGTTGGCGCGGCACCTGCTGAAGCTCATGGGAAGCCAGAAGCTGCCCGACTCAGAAGAGCTGAAGCTGGAAGAGGCGATGATCGAGTTGGAAGTCAGGACGCTTATGGACAAGTGCCTGGAAGCAGGCGACGGCGACATGGCGGTAGGCATGTGCAAAGGCGTCGAAGCGGGCTGGGTGGACACCATGCTGACCCCCTGGAAATACAACAAGGGTAAGGTCATGGTCATGCGGGACGCAGAGAACGCGGTGCGCTATTTCGATCCGGGCGACATCCCGTTGCCGAAGGAGGTCCTGGACTACCACCGGATGAAGCTCGCAGAGCGGGAGAGGAAGGAGGGCCGCAGGCTCGACTTCGATATGGTCGTGCACGACCTCCAATTCGCCTCGATACTGCCGAAGAGAAGCGGGCTTGGAGCTCAGAGCTAGGTCGGGTCGCGGAGAGACAAAGGGGAGACAGGAGAAGGCGCGTGAAAAGGAGACACGTCAACAGGAGTGTGGTCATCGGCACCATCGGCGCCGATGCCCACATGATAGGCGGCTGGGTGCTCGAGAAGGCGTTCAAGGAAGCCCGCTTCACCGTAGCATTCCTGGGCGCCGTCGTTCCCCAGCAGGAATTCATCAACGCCGCCATCGAGATCGACGCCGACGCCATTCTTGTCTCGTCGATGTACGGAATGGGCCTGCTGGACTGCGAGGGTCTTCGTGATAAGTGCACCGAGGCCGGTCTCGACGACATCATCCTCTACGTGGGCGGTACCGTGGCGGCGCCGCTCGAGCTGGAGAAGAACTGGCCGGAGGTCGAGCGGCGGTTCAAGGAGATCGGCTTCGACCGCGTGTTCCCCAACACCTGCACGGCAGCCGAGGCGGTCCAGGCCCTCAAGACAGACCTCGGCATCGACTGAGGACCTGGGCATCGACTGAGAGCCGCCGATGAGTATCTACCTTCTGGTCGATTTCGGGAGCACCTATACCAAGATACTGGCCGTCGACGTCTCCAACGAAGTCATCTTGGGAAGGGCTCAGGCGCCGACAACAATCGATACCGATGTCACCATCGGACTGAACAGGGCGCTCTCAGAACTGGTCGACACATGCGGGCTGGATCTGAGGCAGGTCGAGGGCAAGTACGCGAGCAGCAGCGCGGCCGGCGGCTTGAAGATGGCGGCCATAGGACTGGTGCCTGAACTGACCTTGGAGGCGGCCCGCAGGGCCTGCCTGGGAGCCGGCGCCAAGGTCGTATGCTCATACGGCTTCGAGATCGATAGCGACATCGTCCGTGAGATCGAAGCGGCGCGCTGCGACATCATCTTGCTGTGCGGGGGGACCGACGGGGGCGACAAGCGGGTGATCACGCACAACGCCCGCATGTTGGCTCATTCAGAGATCGCCTG
Source organism: Actinomycetes bacterium (assembly GCA_021372435.1). Classification (GTDB taxonomy): domain Bacteria; phylum Actinomycetota; class Thermoleophilia; order RBG-16-64-13; family RBG-16-64-13; genus RBG-16-64-13. Next base: position 11,493 of record JAJFUK010000106.1, read on the forward strand.
CCCGATCCTGGTAGCCGGCAATCGGGTGGTCTCCGACGCCGTGAGAGATACCCTTGAGAGGCACGGCAAGAAGGTTTACCGGACCAGTAACGTCCTGCCGAGTCTCGACATGGTCGAAGTCGAGCCCGCGCAGGCCCTTATCCGGGAGATCTTCATAGCTCATATCACCCACGCGAAGGGACTCGACAAAGCGGCGGACTTTATCGGGGGACCGATCATTCCAACCCCGAAGGCGACACTGCAGGCCGCCACTCTACTCGCGCAGGGGACCGTTGAAGAGCCCGGGATAGGCAGCCTTCTGGTGGTCGAGGTCGGCGGAGCCACCACCAACATCCACTCCGTCGCGGACCAGTCGCCGGTCACGCCGCAGACGGTCATCAGAGGTCTCCCCGAGTCGCCGGTCAAGCGGACCGTCGAAGGCGACCTGGGCATCAGGTATAACGCCCCGACGATCTACGACTTCATCGGCCGTGATGCATTCCTGGCCCGGCTACGAGATCTATACCCTGCGCTGGACGACCCCTCGGGGGACGACCAGAGGTTCGATCCCGACGAGCACATAGAGTATCTCTCGAAGAACGTCGGCCACGTGCCCACTACGGAGCTGGGACTGAACGCCGACATCGTGCTCGCCGAATCGGCGGCTTCCATAGCCGTCGAGCGCCATGCCGGCACGGTCCGTCAGGAGTTCTCGGTAGTGGGGGAGATACTGGTCCAGCACGGCAAGAACCTGCTCGAGGTCGAGAACCTCATCGGGACCGGCGGCATATTCAGATACGGGCTGCGCCCGGAGAGGATCCTCTCCTCGGCGTTGTTCAACCCGGAGAAGCCTTGGAGTCTCAAGCCGAGGAATCCCAAGACACTCATCGACCGCATGTACATGCTCTACGGCATCGGCCTCTTGGCGGAGCACTTCCCGGCCCCGGCCCTCAGGATCGCCAAGAAGTACCTGACCGAGACCGACCTAGGAAGCTAGGCTCGACGGGATCCTGCCCCTGTGCAAGCGGCCGGAAGAGGTCACAGCGGACCTCATCCTTTTGGTCATTCTCCCGGAACGAGTAACGAGATCAGTGCCCGGACATCTTCCATCTCCTCCAGGCGGTCGACCTCCCGGATGATATCCGGCCCCTTCTTCGTGTCCACTAGTGTGCCGGTCCCGAACGCTACGCAATCCCAGAACCGCTGAAGGTGCTCCTCTTTGGTGAGGGGGTTGCCGGGGAATCCCGGCGCCAGATCTGTCTTCCCCGGGTACTCCCTCCCGCTCTTGGTGACCACCCGCATCTCGACCGCGGTGTGTCCACGCGCATCCAGGGCGGGCTCGGGAACGACGTCGATCCTCTCGACCAACTCCAACACCTTGGGGTCGCTGATCGCGTCTACTTCGAAATGGGCGAGTGTCGCTCCTCCGCGCAGCAGAGCGCTGGCCACGCAATAGCGGACGCTGAACTGCGCGTTCACCTTCGGATTGCTGCCGAGCTCGAAGGGATGACCAACCAGCCGGTAGAGATATGGGACCAGCCTGACCTCAATGTGCTCCACCTCGTCGGCCTCTACGTTCTCATCGGCCATGAGACTGAGGATGACCTCCGTGCTCGACTGGGTGCCGCCGCAGCTCGGGTACTTCTTGAAGACGAGCTTGTCCAGGTGGTACTCGGTACCAAGCCCGGAGAGTACCTGCTCAGACCCCACCCGGTCCCGGCCGAAGAGATGGAAGTAGCCATAGACTCCGTCCAGGAAGTTGCGCGGTCCCGTGATGCCGCGGCCGGCCAGCCGTGCACAGGTGACACCGGCTTCGGAGGCCCATCCCTGGATCATCCTCACGGCAAACGCTCCGTCGACATTCGCCTGGAAGCTGCCTCCGCAACGGCAGAACGCAAGGGCGAGGGCATCCCAGGTCTCTTCTTCGGAAAGGCCCAAAATCTTGGCGGCCGCCGCCGTCGACCCGAAGGGAACGCATACGCCGGTGGGGTCGAAACCGTCGTACTCGGCCTCGCCGAGGTTGAGCCGGATCGCCAGTTCGTTCCCCACCACGACTGCCGTCAGGAAGTCCGCCCCACTCACTCCACCGGCCAGCTCAGCCGCGGCAAGAGCCGCCGGTATGATGGCTGCACCGGGGTGGGCACCGGGGATCATGGAATCTTCGAAGTCAAGAGCCCTCGCCATCACGGCGTTGGCGAAAGCGGCCTGGTGGGCCGGGACCTTGCCCCCGTGCACTAGAATGGATGCCTCCGGTTTGCCGCCGAGCTCCCGGGCCCTGTCGACGATGGTTCCGCAGCCCTGCGCCGAAGCCCCGGCGATCGTCGTTCCCAGAGTGCCGAGCAGTTGGTTCCGTGTGGTCTCCAGCGCGGCCGCCGGGATGTCACCGAAGGTCGTTTGGCAGACAAAGCGCGCTATTCCCTGTTCGGTCTTCACCACGCGGCCCTCCTCCTCCTTGCTCTCAAGGCTGTGCTATGGCTGCGGACCCCCGTATTGTCGCTCTCAAACACCACGAAGTCGAGAAGCGCCTGTCTGGCCGGCCGCCTGACCGCTACGCGAGCGTCGGAATGAACTGGAGGCCGGAGGCGCTGTTCGATCGTCGCTGGTCCGGGGGCGCCGTGATCTATGCCCCCGAGAGGCAGAACTCAGGTATCCTGATACAAAGACACACCAGCCACCCACCAGGTAGACGACCGACAGGAAGACCCTTGTTGGGGAGAGGATGAGGCATGAACGATTGGAATATCAAGACCATCGTCCTGGGCTATGACGGTTCCTCAGGAGCGAGCAGGGCACTTGACCTCGTTTCGACGCTGGCGCGTAAACACGGTGCCCGGGTCGTCGTAGTCAACGCGTACGAGATGAAAAGTCCGGACACAGACGGCTACAGATGGGGCGCTGTCAGAGACGCCGCGCAAGACACGGCCCAAGAGGCCGTTGCCCGGCTGGAAGCTGCCGGGGTCGCGGCCGAACCGCAGATATCGGACGGTGCAGCGGGCGACGTCCTGCTTCGGGTCGCCGAGTCTCAGGACGCCGACCTGATCGTAGTCGGCCGGCGTGGCCAAGGCCTTCTCGCCGAGCTGCTTCTGGGGTCGACCTCGGAGTACGTGGTGCGGCGGGCCAAGGTGCCGGTCCTGGTGGCGCACTGACTCCCAAACTCGTTTCAAAATGAAGCTCCGCCGCAAGGGACGAGCCGGGCGGATGCAAGAGAAGGACGCAGGGAGCGTGAACAGCAGCGCTATTTGCGCGACCGAGGACGCGATATCGCGCCGTCCGGCGCGCACTCGGCGGCCGCGGCTTCATTTTGAAACAAGTTCTAACCGCAGGAGCGACCGGCGCGACTGAGGGCACCACGTCGGGCCGTCTAGGGCGCGACCGGCAACGGCGCTATCCCTCGGGCCGAACGATCGGCCCCTCCGGCGCCGATCTCCCGACCACTTCCCGCGATCGCTTCCTGTCCGAAGGCCGCGCAGTCAGAGCATGCGGCGCACGATGGCGGCGATATCCTCGGGCGTGGGATCACGGGGATTGGTGGGACGCTGGGCGCTGTTCATGGTCTCGTTCACGATCGTCGGCATGTGGCTCTCTTGAAAGCCCATGTCGCCCAGCCGGGCCAAGACCCCGATCTCCTTCAACAGCGCCTCGAGCCGGGCGAAACCGTCATCCGCGAATCCCATGGCTTGGAATACAGCCTCCATCTTGGCCCCCACCGCCGGAGCATTGTAGGCGAGCACCACCGGCAGAGCCATGCCCACGGCCTGGCCATGGGGCATGTGGTACAAAGCGCACAGCGGCATGGCCATGGCATGGCACAGGCCCAGTTTGGAATTCATGCCCGCGCTCATAGCCATGGTGGCGCCGATCTGCATCCTCTCGCGGACGTCCAGATCCCCGCCGTTGTCGCAGGCCGCCCTGATGTTGCGGCAGAGCAGCTCGATGGCACGCAGGGCGAATAGCTCCGTAGCCGGTCCGGCCCCTTTGGAGATGTACGACTCCGTGGCGTGCACCAGGGCGTCTGTGCCGCTGAACGCGGTCACGCGCGGCGGCATGGAAACGGTCATCAAGGGATCGGTCAAGGCGACCGTCGGGCAGATCTTCTTGCTGATGACGAGGAACTTGGTCTTGCGCGCCTCATCGATCAGCACCACGCCGTCCGAGATCTCGCTGCCCGTCCCCGAGGTGGTGGGCACGGTGACCACCTTTATCGGCGGCACGCCCGGTACCTTGTCGAAGCCGGCATAATCCCGGATGTGGCCGCCGAACGAACCGATCACCGCCAGACCTTTGGCCACGTCCAGCACGCTGCCCCCACCCACCGCCACGACGGCGTCGAACTTCTTCAAATCCAGCCGGTCGATGATGCTGTCGAACAGATCCACGGTAGGCTCGTAGTTCACGGCGTCACAGATCGTGTAATCGATGCCGGCTGCCCGTAGCGAATCGAGCACCGGTTCGACCACCCCCAGCGATAGTAGAAGCCCGTCTGTCAACACCAGCGGATCGCGGCAGCCGAGTTCCCCAAGCACCGTGCCGGCCCGGCCCGCCAGCCCCCGGCCGTGGCTCCAGCTGGTGGGAAAACTGAACACCGGGATGGGATCCACATCACTCATGGGACCACTCATGGAAGCTCTCCTCTCTGCAGCCCATACGGCCCGGTCAGGGCCGGCCTGGGGTCTGTGCGGATGAACCGGCCGTTATGGTGATGCCCGTCATATGCTCGACCCAGCGGACCATGTCACTGATGCTGGCGCCCTCCTCTGCATACTGGGCGGCGGCCCGCCACATCTGGTGACCCACCCCGCACAGCGGCACAGGGATGGCCTGCTCACCGGCCAGACTCATGGCGATACCGATGTCTTTGACCATCAGTTCCAGTTTGAACGCGTCGTCGAACTTCCGGCTGGTGATCCGCTGCCGGATCTGAGTCTGGCTGATCCAGGAACCCCCGGTCGAGACATTGAGCACATCCGTCATCACCTCAGGGTCCAGACCGAGTTTCTTCCCGATGGCCAACCCCTCGGTGGTGGCCATGAAGGTCATGGCCGTGACCAGGTTGTTGAGGCATTTCATAGTGTGCCCGGCTCCCACACCGCCGAGATGGAACACCTGTTTACCCATGACCTTGAACAGGGGCGCCACCCTCTCCAGCGCGGCGGGCTCTCCCCCGGCCATGAAGACCAGTTCGCCGGTCTGCGCGCCGATCAGAGCCCCGGAAACCGGCGCGTCGACCATCGCCACGCCGGAGCGGGCCAGCGCCTCCGCGGTCTCGATGGTCAGCCAGGGCTGGGAAGACGAGGTGTCCAACAAGAGCGCGCCTTCGCCGAAGCCGTGAATCAAGCCTTCCTCCCCCAGCGCGACCTGACGCACTTCTTTGCCGGAAGGGAGCATGGTCACCACTATGGCCGAGGCCTGGGCCACCTCGGCAGGCGATCGCGCGACCTTGACTCCGGTGATCGTCCCGACTGCCCTCTCGACCGCCGCCGAATCGATGTCGAAGACCGTCAGCGAGTAACCTGCCCGCGATAGGTTCAAGGCCATCGGCAGGCCCATGACACCCAGGCCGACGAATCCGATAGGGGGATCGCTCATCGAAGCACTCCTTTACTTGATACCTATACCTTGATAATCACTCGATAGGATGCAGACTCCTGCGCAACGCCTCTTCCTGCTGCCGGCGCAACCGGTAGACCAAGGACGATTCGTCCACGATCACATCGTCGTAGGTCACGACCGCATCTTTGGCGACCGGTCTGATCATCTGCACGTCATGGCTCAGACCCATCGGTAGGTGGCGTTCTTGAACGCTTTGCCGGGCCGGCACGAGGCGGCCGAAGACCGTGTACCCACCCTCCCCGTCCAGCATGTCCCCGGGCTTGAGGTCCTTCTTAGCGGTCGCGGCCACATCCGCGGTGAAACCGATGGGCGACCCGGTAGCCTCACCGCGCAACACCACCGAGGCGACACTGATGCCCAGCTCCAGGCCGATCATGTGAAAAGGCCGGTAGTAGGCGCCGTACTCGCCGCTCGGATCACGCAGGAAGTCGTGCATCTCGAAGAAACGCCGCACCAGAGGCGTCCCCGCCTTGAAGACGATGTAGACGCCCCATCGCAGGTTGTTTTGGATAGGAGTCCCATCGCGGTTCTCGCTGGCCACGACCTCCACCGTGCCGGCCTGCTCCAGGATGCCTCCCTCAGCCGCGGGCTTGAGTACGGTCGGCAGCTCTTGCGGTCCGATCGCCGGGAACTGCAACCCGCATACCTGGGGCAGCAGTTCATTTGCATTGCACACCGCGCACATCTCGATGGCCGACTTCGTCGTATCGAGGAAGGAGTTGTACATCTGGGCGTTGTAGTGGCCGGTCTCCACCTGCTCGCGGGTGAAGCCCATGTAATCCCAGACCGTGTCCGGCGTCGAGTAACGATACTCGGGCTGGTAACGCGTGCCCTTGCCGGCACAGACGACCTCCAGGCCGATGACGCGCGCCCAGTCGATCATTTCGCTGATGATCGCCGGTTGATCACCGTACGCCATCGAGTAGACCAACCCGTGACGCTCCGCCTTCTGCTGCAGAACATGGCCCAGCAGCGCGTCGGTCTCCACATTGACCATGACCACATGCTTGCCGGTATCTAGAGCGGTCCAGGCGTGGTAGGCCCCCGGCCCCGTCAAACCGGTGCACTCCACTACCACGTCCAGATCGGCGTGCAACAGATGGTCGGCATCGTCGGTGATGGCGACCTTGCCGGTGGCGAGCAGGTCGTTGACGATGCCGGGCGACCGGCCGGGGGCCAACGCCCCGGCCGGCCATCCGGAGGCCAGGCAGGCATCCCAGGCTTTTTGCGGGTGGATGTCGGCCACGCAGGCCACGCGCAGACCCGGGGTCCGCCGGGCCTGATTCAAGAAGGCCGTGCTGAAAGTACCGGCTCCGATCACTCCCACCCGCACCGGCCGGCCGGCCGCCTCCCGACGTTGCAACAGGGCGAGCAAACTCATGATGCGCCTCGACTCGTCTCGCTGAAGAAGGCCGGGAACGGCGCCCGCGCAATCACGCGCGGGCGCCACGGCCTCACTCAAGGATTACTCATGCGCCCTCATCTTGGCAGCAAGCGGCAAGCGGCGCAACACGTGTCGACCCTGAACTCCCCCGCGTGGTCTCTCGCGGTCGCCGCTATTGCGCTGATATACTGGGCGCTTATAGCGGCCGACTGTACAGTGTTGTGTCTGCCCAACCATCAGGCGCAGACAGCGCACCAGGTCCCGATGCGATCCGTCCCCGAACACCAAGGAGGGCAAACGAGGTGGCAGACAAGAAGACGCCCCTGGGCGGCAACAAGACCGTCCTTAAGGGCTTGGGCCAGTGTTCCTTCACCCGAAACGGCGATCCCGCCGCCATCGACGTGAGACACGGCAGGATCCTGCGGATCAGGCCGCTCCACTTCGAGGACAAATACACCAAGGACGAGATCAAGCCCTGGCGGATAGAGAAAGACGGCAAGGTCCTCGAGCCCCAGCTCAAGAGCCACCTCGCTCCCTACATGCTCGCCTATAAAAAGCGCGTCTACTCTCCCAACCGCGTCCTCTACCCCCTCATCCGGGAGGATTGGGACCCGAGCGGCGCTCCGGACTCTACCGGCCCGGGCGGCCGCAACGTCCAGAACCGCGGCAAGAGCAAGTACAAGCGGATCACCTGGGACGAAGCGACCGACATCATCGCGAGCGAGATCAAACGGGTCCGCGAGATCTATGGGCCGTATGCGGTCCTCTGCCACGGCGACGGACATGGCGAGACCAAGATGGTGCACGGCCCGCACTCCTGCCAGATGCTGCTCATGGAGAAGGCCGGCGGCTACACCCAGGCCATCCGCAACGCCGACAGCTGGGAAGGCTGGTACTGGGGCGCCGAACACGTGTGGGGAGAGGGCGCCCAGGGCCACAGCACCGACGCCGACAACGTCCTTAATGACATCACCCAGAACACCCAGATGCTCATCGCCATCGGCTGCGACCTCGAGACCACGCCCTGGGGCTTCGGGGGCCAGTTCCCCAGCAACGTCTGCTACTTCTGGAACGACCTCGGCATCAAGCAGGTCTCCATCGCCCCCGACCTCAACTACTACGCGGGCGTCCACGCCGACAAATGGATACCCATCCTGCCGAACACCGATGCTGCGCTCCATCTGGCCATCGCCTACACCTGGATCGCTGAAGGCACCTACGACAAGGCCTACGTCGACACCCATGTGGTGGGCTTCGAGCCCCTCCGCGCCTACGTGATGGGCGAGGAAGACGGGGTCCCCAAGACCCCCGCCTGGGCGGCGGAGAAGACCGGGGTCTCCGAGTGGACCATCAAGGCCCTGGCCCGCGAGTGGGCCTCCAAGCCGACGTCGACCCTTCACTACTACGGTGGCTCCTACATCCGCGGTCCCTACAGCCATGAACCGGCCCGCCTCGAGGTCTGCCTCGTGGCCATGCAGGGCATGGGCAGGCCGGGTACCCACGTCTACAACAAGATGGCCGACGGACTCACGCAGCTCGACATGCCTCGTCCGGAGATCCTGCTTAAGCTCGACGTGATCCGCAGCCGGGTGTGGAGCGGCCGTCCGCTGCTGGACGTCACGAAGCAGCTCATCCCCAAGACCCAGCTCCACCAGGCCATCCTGGAGGGAACGGTAAGCTCCTGGGGTAACACGTCGCTCTACGCCCACATCGACGACCAGTTCAAGAAGTACACCTACCCCATCCCCAAGGAAGAAGGCGGGGGCGAGGTCCACATGATGTGGATGGACAACCCCTGCCGCAGCACCTGCTGGAACAACAGCATGGAATCGATCCAGGCGTTCCGCAGTCCCAAACTCGAGACCATCGTGGTGCAACACCCCTGGTTGGAGAACGACGCCGTCTACGCGGATATCATCCTGCCCATCAACACGAAGCTCGAAGAGCGCGACTTCGCCCAGATCTCCAGCGCTTCGCCCATGAACGGCATCGCCATCGAGGAGAAGGCCATCGAGCCTTTGGGTGAGTCGCTCTCCGACTACGAGGCGGTCGGCGAGGTCGCGAAGAAGCTGGGCCTCTATGAAGCCTACACCGATGGTCTGACCGTGGACGAGAAGATCAAGTGGGGCTACGAGGTCTCCGGCTGCGCCGACGCGGTGAGCTGGGAGGAATTGAACGAGAAGGGCTACTACTACATCCGCACCGAGGATGACTGGGAGCGCTACCCGGCCGGCATGCGGCTCTTCTACGAAGATCCCGAGGCCCACCCCTTGAAGACTCCTACCGGCAGGCTGGAGTTCTTCTCCCAGCGCCTGGCCGACCACTTCCCCGACGACGAAGA
>JAJFUK010000107.1 GCA_021372435.1 Actinomycetes bacterium
GCCGCCCAGTTTGTCGAGCAGCAGGGTGGAACAGCCGTGTGCAGCGTGCACCATCTTGCACTCGCCGTGCCCGTCGCCCTGCACCAGGATGGCGAGCGGTCCGTAGGTGTCGCAGATCCTTTTGACTTCGTCGGCCACCAGCCGGGCCGCCTCGTCCCAGGAGATGCGCACGTACTTGCTCTTGCCCCGGTTCTGGGGGTTGCGCTCCCCGTTCGGGTCCCAGTCCACCCGCTTGAGGGGATACTTGATGCGGTTGGGGGAATAGGCCCGCTTCTTGTAGGCGAGACTCCAGGGAGCCGGCACCGACTTGTACAGCGGCTCCAGGGTCTTGCCGTTCTTGGTGATCTTCCAGGGATTGAAGGTCTTCGGGTCGTAGGCCGAGTCCCAATGCAGCGGTCTGATCCTGACGATCTTGCCGTCCTTCACATCCACGGCGCAGGGAACAGCCCCGTAGATGCCCCCGCTGAGACCGAGCGATTTAAGAACCGTCTTCTCCGTGTCGCCTTTCGTTGTCGCCATCTCGCCACCCCTTCTCGGTTCCTTGGAACGACTCTCCAGAAAAGCGCCCGCTTGCCGCCGGTCGCCCTCACTTCCGCCTAAACGGGTCCAGCGGTCACACTGAGTCTCAGTTCATCATAGTCCGACTCTCAGCCGAGGAGAACCCCCTCCCGGCATTCTCCCCACGTATTGTTCGCGCGGTCAGAGCGGACATGGCAATGCCCCCGCCGCTCGCCGAGCCTAAGCCCGCCGCCCACCGGTGGCGGCCAAGACAGGCAAATCGCACATGGGCCGGGAGGGCGCCGCCCTGCACCCCAGCGGTGTCAAGGTGGCCGGTGGGTTCGAGTCAACGAGGCGCTTGGGTCTTATCCCCCGCAACGTGGCCGATGTGGTACGGCCTGCCACAGCGCGCCCGGTGTAGCCCTTGGCCGGCGAGTAGACCTGGACGTTTGTGCGGGCCGGCGCCGGGGACCGGCTGGAAGCCCCGTTCGTCTTGGCCCTGGCCTCCGGCCTGCGGCAGCGCGAGCGCCTGGCGCTGCGCTGGGCAGACCTGGACCTGGAAGGAGGGACGCTCTCCGCCGCCTGCGAGGTGGTGTGCAAGGCCTACGCGAAGCAGGTGGCGTGGATTGGGCCTTCCAGCGTAAGACCAAGAACCCAGTATAGGAGCACGTGGAAGCAGCGATCATGGCTCCGTGGAGGAGCTGGCGGAAATCAACGCAGAGACCACGAAGCTCATCACGCACCAGCCGGGGAGCGACGCTTGGAAGGGACAGAAGACCACGCAGGAGGCCCTGGACGCGCTCACCTATTCGACTATCGCACCCTGGGCGATGCGGGACCGCCCGCCCCATGTAGTGCCCGCGCTGAGGCGGTTGAGACTCTCTCCTCACACGCGAGGAGTCTGAGATCTGAAGAATAAGTTGTCAATTGACAACCGGCCAGCCACAATGTAGTCCGTAGCACAGGAAGATTGACTTGTCGAGGACCAGGCATCCGAATGCGGCGATCGAGAAGGCTTTGCAGTACGCCGAAAGCAAGGGGTGGCGAGTCGAACCAACAGGCAAGAGCTCGCACGCCTGGGGCCGTATATGGAGTAGGGCAATGAAGGAGTACGAGTTCGGTCTGCGGTTTTCTCTCCTGCAGGACGAAGCGCACTCTGATGAGTTGATCGAGCGACTCGGTGATGCTGGTTGCGATGATGCCCTGATTGGGATTGGTCATGCGGGCCGCATCGCCCTCGAGTTTGCGCGTGAGGCTGATTCCGCATACAGCGCCATACTCAGTGCGATCCGGGATGTGAAGCGAGCGCTGCCTGCAGCAGAGTTGGTCGAGGTGAGTCCGGACCTAGTCGGCGTCAGCGATGTCGCTGACATCGTGGGCTGCTCGCGTCAGAACCTCCGCAAGCTCCTCTTGTCCCCTGCGTCTCACGGTCCGACTCCACTACATGAAGGGAAATGGGAGGTTTGGCACCTGGCGCCGGTCCTGCGCTGGCTTGTGAGCGAGAAGCACTACACCGTGAGCCCGCACTGGCTGGAGATCTCAGAGGCGACCATGAAGTTCAATGCTGCGCTCGATGCTCCTTGGACAGACGCCCAGACGCAGGAAGACGTTCAGGGGTTGGTCGCCCGGTGAGCCTGGAAACGGGCCCAAGCAGATTGCGCACGACACCAGAGCGGACGAGGGGACGCTCATGCCCACAAGATGTACCCCAAATGCAGGTAGAAGTAGTGCCCCCGGGGTGACTCGAACACCCGACACGAGGTTTAGGAAACCTCTGCTCTATCCCCTGAGCTACGGGGGCGCACGATCACTACGCCCGGCGCCAGACACGGCGAACACCGCCCCGCCCACGACCCGATGCGGGTCCGGCGGACGGCGGGCGGCCGCCAGATTCTAACACTCCGGACCTGCACCGCAGACACGGGCTGGGATCGCACGATGGCCCCGTGCTGCGCCGTCGGCGCGTCGACTGCTTGTATACTTGGGACGGAAGCAAATGGTTCAACGGTATAAGCGAGGTTCCATGGAGTTCAAAGACATCGTGAGGAACCGGCGGGCGATCCGGCAGTACGAGCCTCGGCCCGTTCCCGAGGACGTCATCCAAGAGCTTCTGGAGATCATCCGTTTCTCCGTCTCGGCGATGAATCTCCAGCCCTGGAAGATCAAGGTGGTCTCCGATCAAGAGACCAAGGAGAAGGCCTTCGCGGCCACCTTCGGCTTGGAGCAGATAAGGGTGTGCTCACACGCCTTGATCCTGTGTGCCGACGTGGATTACCCGTCGATCATCGCCAGGCTGGAGCGTGCGATGGCCGCGGCCGGCGTACCGGCCGACAGGCGCGAGAGCACGGTCGCCTTCGCCACGCAGCTGACCGGGGACATGACCCCCGACCAGAGGCTCGCGTGGTCCAGGGAACAGGTCCACATCGCCCTGGGCAACGCGGTCAACGGGGCCTACTCTCTCGGTCTTGGCGCCTGCCCGATGACCGCCTTCGATCCCACGGTCCTCGGCCGTGCGCTCGGACTACCCGAGACCCTCATGCCCACAGCCATCGTGACGGTGGGATATGCGGCCGAAGAGGGAGCGCCGAAGGTCCGCCATCCCGTGAGCGACATCCTTATCTAGCCGGGTAGGTCGCCACCGGCCGGCGAAGACCGCAGGGGCTGGGAAGCGGCGGCCCGGGCCGGCCTTGGATCCCGGGCGTCGTGCTAGACTCCAAGTTATGGACGTTATCTTCAACAGCATCTATGCGCGTGCCTGTATGGGCGCGGGCCTGGCCGTGCTCAGCGGTATCCGCGCGTTTCTCCCGGTGGGCTTTCTCGCGCTGTATTCACGACTGGAGTTCCAAAGCGCCCCCGTCCTGGAGGGCACTTGGTTCGGATTCTTGGAGAAGACGTGGGTGATCTCGCTTCTCTTGGCACTGGCGGTCGTGGAACTGGCGACGGATAAGATCTTCGTCTTCTCAAAGATCCGCGACCAGATCATGCGGCCCGTCAAGATCGTCCTTGGGGGGCTCGTGTTCGCCGCCGCCATGGCGCCCGACGGGTGGATCGCGATGACCGTTTCGGGAATCCTCGGCCTTGTCATAGCGGGCCTGGCCGATCATGTTCGCCGTCGTACCCGCCCCGCACCCACCGCCGACACCACGCCGGCCGTCCTGATAAGCATATATGAGGATGTGGTGGTCCTCATCGGGACCCTCCTCTTCGTACTGCTGCCTTTGATAGGTGCTCTGGTCGCGGCCTTCCTGGTATTGCTGGTCTACCGCGTCCGAGTCATGAGAAACCGCAAACACAAGGGACTACGCATCCTCAGGGGATAATTTCGAAAGGACTCGAAGCTGGAGTCATGGGTGCAGAACTGACCGACAGCGATTTCGCGCGTCTCAGACACTGCATGGTGAACGACCAGTTGCGCGCCAGGCATCTGGCCGATGAGCGGGTCTTGGCGGCTATGGAAAAGGTCCCTCGCCATCTGTTCGTGCCTCAGGCCCAACGGCGTTCGGCATATGAGGACGCTCCGCTCTCCATCGGCTTCGGCCAGACCATCTCCCAGCCCTACATGGTGGCCCGCATGACCGAACTCGCGCGGCTCACGCCGACGGACCGGGTGTTGGAGATCGGGACCGGTTCTGGATACCAGGCAGCGGTGTTGGCGGAGCTGGCGCAGGAAGTGTGGACCGTAGAACGTCACGCCGAACTGGCCGCTCGCGCGGCGGACCTTCTCCGGGAACTCGGCTACGACAACGTACACGTGATCACCGGCGACGGGTCGGTCGGGTACCCCCCGGCTGCTCCTTACGATGCGATAGTGGTGACGGCCGCGGCGCCGTGCGTCCCTGAATCCCTCCGGGAGCAGCTTGCAGTAAACGGTAGGATGGTAATACCAGTGACGGAAGGGTACAGCGAGGATCTTCGGCTCATCGAGAGACTGGCCGCGCCGGAGCCTGGGGCGGATACAGAGACCTGCTTCCGCGAAGTGTCCATCCTGGCCTGCACTTTCGTGCCGCTTATCGGCCAGGAGGGATATCCCAAGTGACCGAGCACAGTCCTGTACCCGGCCACGGCCCGGTACGCGTCCGCGTGTTCATCGAAGGAAGGGTCCAGGGAGTGTCCTTCCGGTACTACACCTGGCAAAAGGCGGCTCAGCTCGGGGTGCGCGGCTGGGTGCGCAACCTTGCCGACGGGCGGGTGGAGGCGGTCTACGAAGGGCCGCGTCCCGCGGTCGAGGAGATGCTGGCTTGGACCCGCCGCGGGCCGCTCCTGGCCCGCGTGGAGGCGGTAGCCATCCATGATGAGGAGCCACAAGGAGAACGGGACTTCAGCGTCCGCTGAGGCCTCATCAGGCGCCTCCCACCGGCTCACGGTCTCACGGTCTCCGCCGATCTGGCCCATCCGTCGTGCCGCCCGGGCCGTTACGCCGGTTACAAGTTCGCGGGCCGTTCCTCTAGGGTCACCGTCACGACCAGAGTGGTGCCGTTACGGTCGATGGTCACTTCGACCTTGTCACCCGGCTTCTTGTCTCTTATCGCTACCAGGAGGTCGGGAGACTCGACCATCTCCTCATCGTCGACCTTGACGATAATGTCACCCTGCTGGATACCCGCCTTGGCGGCAGGCGCCCCCGGGGTCACCTGTGCGACCAGGATGCCCGACGAACGCGACAGACCATACTCCCGTTGCAGATCCGAGGTCACGGTCAGCGTGCTGACGCCCATATATGCATGGGTCGCCTTGCCGGTGCTTATGATCTGGTCGGCCACCTGCGTTACCACCACCGAGGGTATGGCGAACCCGATGCTTACCGCGCCCGAGGTCGGAGATTCGTAGGCCACATTGATGCCGATCACCTGGGCGCTCGCGTTCGCCAGCGCGCCTCCCGAGTTGCCGGGGCTTATGGGCGCGTCGGTCTGGATCAGGTTGGTGAGGGCCACCCCCTCAGCTCCCGTCACGCCCTCGATGCTCCGCCCCAATCCCGAGACGATCCCCAGGGTCACCGAATTCTCATAGCCCAGCGGGCTCCCGATCGCGATGGCGTACTCGCCCACGGTCGGCTGCTCGGTCACGAAGGTGGCCGGGGGAAGGTCCCTGGCGGGGTTCACTTTGACGACCGCCAGATCGGTGAGTGGATCGGTGCCCACGACCGCCGCGGGCAACTTCTCCCCGGTGATCAAGGTGACCTCTATGTCGCTCACCACTTGGCCGTAGTAATCGGTGACCACGTGGTTGTTGGTGATGATCATGCCGTCCGACGAGTAGATCACCCCCGAACCCTCCGCCGAACCTGAGTATTGCTGTCCGAAAGGCCCCTGAGTGATCATCTTGACCGTGATGTTCACGACGCTCGGCCCCAGGATCTCGCTGACCCCTTGAGCAGGGCTGGCCAGCCCGTCGCCGCTCGGGATGACACTGGTGGAGCCGCCGGTGCCGGGCGGGGCCGGGCTGGTGATCTCAGAGCCGGCGGTACTGGTGGTCTGTGCAAGGCTGGTCGTCGACTGAGCGGTGACGGTGGTGGAGTCCGTTTCCCCTCCGATCTCGAACGTACAGGCACTCAGACCGAGGCCTACCAAGGCCACCAGCGCAAGAGCCACCACCATCTCAACGATCGAGCGCCTCGTCCACCGCGATATGCCGTTCGAACTGTTCTTCTCGCGCTCCATATCGGTCGATCTCATTCTCGGTTCCTCCCCGCGAGCTATCCGACTGGCTGCATTCTACCCGTAGTCGCCCTCAAGCCAACCCCGGACGCTACGATGGTGTGCGCCATGATAGGCACTCTCTGGTAAGGAAGCCGTAAAGTCGGCCGCACATCGAAGGTTCCCGCCTATTTTACAGGCCCTTTACTTCACCCGGACTAGAATCAGGACGTGCGTCACCGTCGGGTGCGGGGGGCGTCAGGGCCGGGTGTGGCGTCTGTCACCGCCGGGTGCGGGGGGCGCCGTCCCCGGGTGCGACAGGGAGCACGAGACGGTATCATCAGTCCACTTCGAGCCCATGGCTGAACACGGCAGGTGCGATCATGCGGGTCCTTCTGGTCGAAGACGAAGAACGACTGGCCAATACCATAGCCCGAGGCCTGCGCCGGGAAGGCATGGCGGTCGACGTGGTGTTCGACGGGCGTTCGGCCCTGGCCAAGGCGGCGGTCAATAACTATGACGTGATCGTGCTCGACCGCAACCTTCCCGTCGTCCACGGCGACGACGTCTGCCGGGAATTGGTGGCGCGGCAGACCATGGCGCGCATCCTCATGCTCACCGCGGCCGGTTCGATACAGGACCGGGTGACCGGACTGGACCTCGGAGCGGACGACTATTTGCCCAAGCCTTTCGCGCTCAAGGAACTGGTGGCCCGGCTCCGCGCCCTCGGCCGGCGTGCAGTCGCGCCGGTGCCGCCCGTCCTGAGCGTCGGTGATCTCACTCTCGACCCCGCGCGCCATGCGGCGGAACGCGCAGGACGCGACTTGGGCCTCACCAAGAAAGAGTTCGGCATGCTCGAGGTGTTGCTTGCCGCTGAAGGACGGGTCGTCAGTGCCGAGGAGTTGCTGGAGAAGGTGTGGGACGAGAACGCCGACCCGTTCACGAACGTGGTCCGGGTCACGATAATGACACTGCGGCGCAAGATCGGCGACCCGCCACTCATCGAGACGATACCGGGCGTGGGCTACAGGATATGACCTCGCCGTCCGGCAGTGACGCCGTCCCCGTCTCCCCTGAACCATCTGCCGGCGCCGAGGTCTTAGAAGAACCGGCCTTGGCCGCCGCCACCATCGCGGTGGAGGACGAACGGCGGGGCCGGCGTGGTCTTACCATCCGTCTCAAGCTGACCCTCTGGTATGGGTGCCTTTTCCTCCTGGCGGGAGTCCTCCTCATTGCCATCAACTACTTCATGGTCCGCAACAGCCTCTCAGTCGCCCCCGAGAAGGCCCGCGCGGCGGTCGCCGAGCAGTTCGGGATCCCGCCTGAGTGGCTGGAGCGGAGCTTCCCGGCGGAGGCTCCCGGGATGGGTTTTGAGCCGGGAGGCGGCAGGATCCCCGGGAGTACCCAGCCGGAGCCATTCCAGCTCTACGTCGAGACCGAAGACGGCGTCTTCGTTTCCGTGCCGGAGCTACTGCGCGAAGCCCAGAACCAGTTGAAGGACGAGGCCCTGAGGCAGCTGTGGATCAGGTCGCTCGTTGCCCTAGCCATCATCACCGTGCTCACGTTCGGTCTCGCTTGGTTCGTGGCCGGCCGGATGCTGCGGCCGCTCCACGCCATCACCAGCACGGCGCGAAGATTGTCCGGATCGACTCTTCATGAGCGCATCGATCTGAGGGGGCCGCGGGATGAGCTCAAAGAGCTGGCCGACACGTTCGACGACATGCTCGGCCGCCTCGACGAGGCCTTTACCGCACAGAGAGAGTTCGTGGCCAACGCCTCGCACGAGCTCCGCACTCCGCTCACGATAATCCGAACCGAGATCGACGTGGCCTTGAGCGACCCCGACCTGTCGCAGCCCGAGTTGCAGGAGATGGGAGCGGCGGTCAACGAGGCCGTCGACCGCAGCGAGAAGCTCATCGACGGCCTGTTGGTGCTGGCCAGGACCGAGAACCCCTTGGACCTCGTCGATATCGACCTCGCGGAGATAGCCGCGGAAGAGGTGGAGCTGGCCTCCGCCGAGGCCGACGCCCAGGGGCTCCGTTTAGAGCTCGATCTGCAGCCCGCGCCGGTGAAGGGGGAGCGCTCCCTTCTGGAGCGCATGGCCGGCAACCTCGTCGAGAACGCCATCCGCCACAACACGGTCGATGGCTGGTTCTCCGTCAAGACAAGGGTGGTAGACGACATGGCGGTCCTCGAGGTCGCCAACGGCGGACCGGTCATCGCCCCCGAGGACGCCTCCCGTCTGTTCGATCGCTTCTACCGGCCTGACAGGTCCCGCAGCCGCAAGACCGGCGGGTTCGGTCTGGGTCTGTCGATCGTCAAGTCCGTGGCGACGGCCCACGGGGGAACGGTAGACCTGGTCGCACCCGTGGAGGGAGGTCTCACAGTGACGGTGAGCCTTCCGCTCACCGCCCCGGGGCAGTCGCCTCCTGAGACCCCGGGTCGGACCGGGCCGGCGGAAGGTCGAGGGCCGGAAGGTCGAGGTACCGACTCATGACGACCGCTACATGACCGCGCTGAGCGGCCGGCCACGGGTCAAACCTATCACTAGAGTAGCCTGACATCAGGCCCAGAGCGGTCACGAGCGCTACGTCTTCGGCCGCGTACGCCGGCACATCCGCGAAGACCGGGGCCGCCGCGCCCGATGTGCCCGCCACGCCCGCCGTGCCCTCCCGGCCATAGCCCTTCAACTGCCGGGCCATGCGGGCCAGTATCTGAGCGAGCTGGACCCGGGTGACGGCTTCCGTAGGCCTGAAGACCATCGTTCCGCCCGGATCCAAGCTCCCCACGACCAGACCGGCCGCCACCGCCTCCTCGACGTAGTCGAACGGATAGGCGAGGGGGTTGCCCTGCGGGTCGTGCAGCAGCGGTACGTCGGCGAAGCTGGGCGAGCCGGCCCTCTCCACCTCCGGGGTATGGAGCCCGCCCACCAGTGTCGCCACCTTGGCGACCTGCGCCCGGGTGATGCCGTCGCCCGGTCCGAAGTAGTTGCCGTCGTAGCCGCTCATGAACTTCTCCCCCACCATCCGGCCGATGGCCTGCCCTGCGCTCGAGGCGCCATCGACGTCCAGGAACAGGCGGTCCCCTCTCAGCATCGTCGAGACGGTGACGAACTCGTACCCTTTGCCCCGCAGTTCGCCGACGATGAGGGGGATGGCGGCCGCCGTATGGGGAGCCGAAAGATGCATGACGACGATGGCGCCGTTGTGGGCGTGGCTGATCACGTGGTTCGCGATCGACGTGGCGGAGCCGCCCGCCCAGTCCCGGGGATCGACATCCCAGAGCACCACGTGCGTGAAGCCCTCCCCGCCGGCGACCGCGGCGACCCGGGAGTCCATCGAGCCGTAGGGCGGGCGGAAGAGGGGTACGGTCCTCGCCCCGGTGGTCGCACGGAAGGCATCGGTGCCGCCGCCGATCTGGGAGCCCATGGCTGAGGTAGTAAGACCGGTGAGGTCCGGGTGAGACCAGGTGTGGTCGCCCACCTCGAAAAGGCCCTGCTTCATGCCTTTGATGATCTCGGTGTTGATGCCGGGCGTGGCCTTGACCGACGAGCCGATGACGAAAAGAGTCGCGGGCACGTCGTTCTTCTGCAGGGCGCGGAGCGTGGCCAAGGCCGGAGCCACCTTGGTGTTGTCGTCAAAGGTCAGAGCGATCTGCTTCCGGTCGGACGGCCCCTTGTAGACCACCGAGGCCGCGGCCGCCGAGGCCGGCGCCGCCCAAGCGAGCCATGCGGCCAGGACCGTCATAACGGCCGCTATGAAAACCGTCGTCCGCCGCGTGGACCACCGCATTCTTTTCTCCTCTCCCGACCGACCCTTACACGACCGAAAGGACGATCACGAAGATCCCCAGCAGCGCCGTATAGATGCCGAAACCGCGTAGCCGGTGCTCTCTGACGTAGCGCATAAGGAACGACACGGCTACGAACCCCGATATCGCGGCCGCGAGCGCCCCCACCGCGTAGGCCCAGCCGCTGGTGCCGGCTACGGCCTCACCGATCTCGTTCACCTTGAAGATGAAGGCGCCGAAGATCACCGGGATGCTGAGCAAGAACGAGAAACGCGCCGCCGTCGGCCGGTCGAAACCCAGGAACACGCCGGCCGCCATGGTGGAACCCGAGCGGCTCAGTCCCGGCGCGATAGCCAGCGCTTGGAAGCAGCCGACGATGAGCGCATCGGCGGCCCGCATCTTGTCGAGCCGGGCCGGCTCCCGCCTCACCCGGCCTAGGGCAAGATCCGCGCCCCACAAGAGCAGGCTCGTCACGAGAAGGAACACACCTACCGCAACGGTGCTGTCGAATAGGCTCTCGAAGAACCCGGAGAGGGCGAATCCGGCCACTGCCGCGGGTACGGAGCCGATCACCAGCCACACGAAGAGACGCCGCCAGTACTTGACCTCCTTGCGGTCGCGAAACCGACGGGGCGCCACCAGGGAGAGCACGATCCTGCCGACGTCCCGGCTGAAGTAGCCCAGCACCGCCACCAGAGTGGCCAGGTGCACGAACACGTCGAAGGCGACCGTAGGAGCCGGGATGTTGAACAACTCGGGAACGATCACCAAGTGGCCGGAACTCGACACCGGCAGGAACTCGGTGAGCCCCTGCACGACGCCAAGTATGAGAGCATCGAGGACGGTCAAATCCTTTTCCGTTCCCTTCCCCTGCCGGACACGCCGGCAGCCAGCATACCACGGGGGAGGACGGCGTCTAGAACAGGAAAGGTTTCCGGCCGCGCACGGCTGTGGCACCTAGATGGAGGGCTCCCACCGCCACCGCCACCTTCAGTATGTCGCCCAAGAGGTAGGGAACGGCGCCTACGGCCAGCGCCCGGCCCAGGTCCCCCCCGGTACAGACGACGGCCAGCCAAGGTACGCCGGCTGCGTAGATGGCCATCTCGGCCAGCAGGGCTCCGCCGGCCAAGAGCGCCGTGTCCTTGAGCCCTGCGTCTCCCGGTGAACCCGATGCCCAGGACGACACAGAGCAGGCGGACCGGGTCGAGCCCCGGACACATACGCGGCGGCCGAACAACCCCATCAAGAAGGCCGCGGGCACGAAGCCCACCAGATACCCGCCCGTAGGGCCGAACATCACCGCCGGTCCGCCAAATCCGTTGTGAAAGACGGGAGCCCCCGCGAGTCCGAGCGCGAGATAGCCGATCACGGCCGCCGGTCCGAGCCGGGGACCGAGTAGACCTCCCACTACAAGGACGGCCAGAGTCTGCATGGTCAGCGGCACCGGATAGAAGGGGACCGACAGCCACGAACTCGCGGCGAGGAGGCTGATCGCGGCCGCCACCAGACCAAGCATGAGGACCGCCCGGCGCCTACGGAGGTCGGAGAACAGGCGCCTCGCGGACGCCCCCGGCGCACCCGGCGCCGCTACGAGCTCGTGGTCCTCGTGCATGTGGCTCCCTTCTGTACGCTTCATGGAACCCGGTGGGCCCCGCGATACAACCCCCGCCAGAGTACCCGCCGCCGCGCAGACTGTCAACCCATCTCATCTGGTCTGTTTACGGACCAAGCCCGAGCGGTGAGCAGGCCCCAACCACGATCAGGCCCGACCCGCAGGCAGGCGCCCTCGGGCACCGGTAGGACGCTCCCTTACGGGCCGGCCACCCTGCCCATGGTCACATC
>JAJFUK010000141.1 GCA_021372435.1 Actinomycetes bacterium
GGTGATGCCTTCCTCGCTGAGGCCCAAGAGACGAGCTGCCACGGCGGCGGCGGTCATGTAGCCGAAGAGGGTGGTGAGGTGCCATCCGTACTGATGGATGTTCTCGCCCGGCCTGGTCGCCAGACCCAGGCGACAGATGAAGTCGGTGCCAAGGGCCACCGCCGTGATGAACTCGCGGCCGCTCACTCCACCAACGTACTCGCTCATGGCCAGCGCGGTCGGGATGGCGATGACCCCCGGATGCATGATGGCGTCTTCGTGCACATCGTCGAAGTCGAGCGAGTGGGCCATGGTGGCGTTCACCTGAGCGGCGTTCGGCGCAGGAAGTTTGTCTCCCCAACACAGGGTACTGCTTTGCGGCGCTCCGCCCCATTCCAGCATGAGGTCCCGTATCTCGCCCACCCCGGCCTCGGATGACCCGCCGAGAGCTACTCCGAAGAAGTCCAAGACCTGGTCTTTGGTGATGCCGACCACCTCGGGCGGAAGGTCCTCGTAGTGGATGTCCCCGAAGTTTCTGGCGAACAGCGCGGTGGCGTCGGGCCGGGTCTCAGGGGGACTGGCTTGGCTCATTTAGGGGAGTCCTTTCGTAACAGAGGACTGAGAGCGGGCACCATCGCCTATGCCAGCAGGGGCCGCGTGGTGGAGAAGTGCAGATTGGCCGCCCGGAGGAGTGGGCCGAGCTTCTGGCTCATCTGAACAGCGACGTCGATCATGTGAGGACCGATCTGATGGGCCCGCTCGGGCGTGAACGAGCCGACGGCGACCAGGCACCCCGCCACCCGCCGCCCCCCCGGTATGTCTGCAGACTCCACCGTCAATACCGTGCTGACGGCGTTCAGTCCCGACCAGGTGGTGCCCAGACTCACTCCATATCCCAGCCGCCGGGCTTCGTCCACCTGGGCTCTTAGGACGTCCCGGTCGATGTCGTCACGATCGGTCTCACCGGCCTGGAGGACCGAGCTCTGGGCGAGGCGTCGCTCCAGCTCCTCGGGAGGCAGCGCGGCCAGATAGGCGCGGCCGTGAGCGCCCCAGGTCACAGGGTACCGGTGCCCCACGTCGATGGCGATATAGGAGCCGCCCGGCGCGTGGCGGCGGGCAACCACGAAGAGCGTCTCGCCGGAGACGACGCCCAGATGGACGCTGCAACCCGTCCACGCCGCCAGTTCCTCCAGATAGGGGATCGCCGCCCGTGCGATGTCGGTATTGTTCATCAATGCCCGGCTTAGGACCAGGACATTCGGCCCGAGCGCGTAGTTCTTGGTGCGGTCGTCTCTGGTGACAAGGCCGGAGTTCCGCAGAGTGTTCAGGATCGCCAGTCCCTTGCTCTTGCTGATGCCTACCTGTTTGGAGAGCTCGGTCAACGAGGCTTCACCGCCGACGATGTTGGCCAGCGAGAAGAGAAGACGGATCGACTGGTCGACGGCGGGCACGAGCTGAAGATAGGAATCCTTGCCGCCCTGATCAGCCGCTGTCGCCTCCGGCGGTTCACTATGCGGTATCGGGTTCAGTATAGCGTCCATATTGGCCATCTTATGGGGTAGGCTTCGTCCTGTCAAGCTGCGATGGCATGGGCTCGCTCTAGCCCAGGAAGGCTCTGCGCACCGAATCGTTCGACATCATCTCCTTGATGTCGCCCTCCAGCACCAGCGCGCCTACTTCGATCACGTAGCACCACTGCGCCACCCTGCTCACAAGCCCGGCGTTCTGCTCGACCAACAACACGCTCACGCCACCCCGGTTGATCTCGATTATGGTGTCGGCGAGGGTGTCGATCACGATGGGGGCCAGACCGAGCGAAGGCTCATCCATCAGCAGAAGCCGGGGTTTCGACATGAGCGCCCGCCCGATGGCCAGCATCTGCTGTTCGCCGCCGCTCAGGCTGCCTGCCCGCTGTCGCAACCTCTCTTTCAGTCTCGGGAAGAGTTGGAAGACTCTTTCAAGATCTTCGGCTATCCCCTGCTTATCCTTACGGAGATACGCCCCCAGCTTAAGGTTGGACTCCACACTCATGTAGGGAAAGAGCTTTCTACTCTCAGGCACGCAGGCGATGCCGGCCTTCACGACGGCATCGGTAGGCGACCCGTCTATGCGCCTGCCATCGAACTCGATGCTGCCCGAGCGGATGGGTACCAGCCCGTTTATGGCCTTAAGGATGGTGCTCTTGCCTGCGCCGTTGGCCCCGATCACGCTGACTATCCTGCCCTCTTCCACCGACAGATCGATCCCGGCGACGGCCATCGCGCTCCCGTAGTAGACCGAGACATTGCTGAGACTAAGCAACATGTGATCCCGTTCCGAGGTAGGCCTGCACGACCTCCGGGTTGGTCCTGATCTCGTCCGGAGTGCCCTCGGCGATCTTTCTGCCGAAGCTGAGCACGTGGAATCTCCGGCAGACACTCATGGCCGCCCTCATGTTGTGCTCGATCAGAAGGATGGTGAGCCCGCTTTCCCATAGCCGCCGTATCAGGGCGATGGTCTCGTCGACCTCCGCGACGTTCATCCCGGCGAGCGGTTCGTCTAGAAGAAGCAGTTTGGGCCGGCAGGCAAGGGCGATGGCGATGCCCAGCATGCGCTTGTGTCCGTGCGGCAACGATCCCGCCGTCGCTCGCGCCAGATGACTGATGCCCACCAACTCCAGTATCTCCTCGGCCCTCTCGCGGATAGCCTCCTCCCGCCTGCGGGAGCCCGGGGTCTTCAAGACCGTCTGCCAGAAACCGACCCCGGAATTGAGGTGCGACGCCAACTGCACGTTCTGGAGCACCGTGAAATCGGCAAAGACGTTGTCTTGCTGGAAACTGCGGACGATGCCCTTGGAAGCGACGTAATGCGGTCTCTTGCCGGTCAGGTTCTCGCCCTCGAAGGTCACCGTACCCGACGTGGGGCGGAGGTATCCGGTCAGAAGGTTGAAAAAGGTGGTCTTGCCCGCCCCGTTAGGACCGATCAGGCCCACGAGCTCTCCTCGTTCGATGTTCAGGTCGATCGCGTTGGCGGCAGCCAGACCGCCGAAGTTCTTGGTGAGCCCCTCAACCTGCAACATCGGACCGCCCCCCCGGCTCTCTGATGAAGAGCTTTCTTAGCCTCTGAGGCAATCCCACCAACCCCTCAGGCATGAGAAAGATGATGAGCATGAGAATGGCCGCGAAGACGAAGGGCATGTACGATTTCAGCGGCCGGGCTACCTCAGGCAGCACTGTGAGAAGCGTCGCACCGAGTATGGGTCCGACGAATGTGCCGGCTCCGCCTACGATCATGTAGATCAGTATGTAGATGGTGAAGAGAAAGCCGAACGCCGTGGGATCCAGGGCGGACACATACTGGGCGTAAAAACCGCCCACGAGCCCGGCGAAGAACCCGCCGATGCTGAAGGCCAGGACCTTGTACGTCGTCGTGTTGATGCCGACGCTCTCGGCAAGCGAATCCGTCTGCTGGATACCCCGGAACGTCATCCCCACCCGGGAATGTTCGATCGCCCACATGATGCCGAGCGAGACCAGCATGAGGGCGAGCATAAGGAAGAAGAAGGACGTCTTCGACTTGAACTCGAGGCCCCAGAAGCCATCAGGGCGCGGGATCCCGTATAGGCCGCTGGCGCCTCCGGTCAGGCTCCGCCACTGCTGGACAGTCAAGACGATGATCTGGACGAAGAAGACGCTGACCATCGTGAAGTAGATACCTTTGAGCCTGGTGAACGGGAAACCGACCAGGCACGAGACGATACCCGACAGCACCGCCGCGCCGAGCAGAGCGAGCCAGCTGGACAACCCCAGTCTCATCACAAGCAGAGCCGCGGCGTAGGCTCCTAGGGTCACCAAGCCACCATGCGCGAGCGAGAGCTGCCCGGACAGGTTGATGAGACGTAGGCTCGACGCCAGCACTACGTTCATCATGATGATTATGAAGAGATGCAGGTAGTAGGGCCCCTGGACGAAAAGGCCGACCAGCACGAGCGCGACCGGCACCACGCTGGCGGTCGCGGCTCCGGATAGACTCCTCCTATTCATGGCCCCAAAGTCCCTGCGGTCTGAACAGCAGGATGAGGATGACGATGACAAAGCCCACGAGGCTGGCCGTGTAGGTGCTCGTCACCACGGGGACGAGACCGTCGATGAGGCCGATGATAAGGCCTCCTATCACGGCACCGGGGATACTGCCGAGGCCGCCCAGGATGATGACCGCGATCCCCTTCATGAGCACCACGCCGCCCATCTGCGGAGTGAGACTGAAGAGGGCCCCGACCAAGCCTCCTGCGACACCCGCCAAAGCGCATCCCACGAACATAGCGATGGCCGACAGGCGGTCTATGTTGATCCCTTGGAGAGCCGCCCCTTCTCTATCCTGGGAGATCGCCAACATGGCCTGGCCGTGCTTGTTGAATCTGATGAAGAGAAAGAGTGCCGTTATCAGCACAAAGCCTGCGATGATGATCACCGCTCTCTCTGAGGAGAGAGCGAGGCCCCCTATTTTGAGCACGCTCGTGAACGGGCTTGCATACGACTTGGGGGTACCCCCTGCGATCGCGAGCACGATGTTCTGGAATACGAGGATCAGGCCGATCGATAACACCAGGGCCTGGTCCGGCCTGCCTCGAAACGGCCGGAAGATGAAGCGTTCGAGGAGGATGCCGAGTATCCCCACTACCAGGATGGCTATGCCGAACGCGGCGTAGAAGCTCAGACCGGCCTTGACGCTGAAGAAGTAGACCACGTACGACGCGATCATGTATATCTCGCCGTGGGACAACTGGACTATGTTCATGATGCTGAGCACCAGACTCAGACCCACGGCTATTAGCACGTAGATACCCGCGGACGTCAGGCCGTTCAGAACACCTTGTAGGACGCTAGCCTCGCCCAATGGAATCCTCCGCCACAGACAATAGAGTGTTCCAGCGACTGTTACAGCTTGCAGATCCCGGCTGCGCCGGCATGGCGGCGGCGAACCGGCCCAGAGCGCCGGGTCTCCGCCGCGACCGTTCGATCACACCGCGT
>JAJFUK010000145.1 GCA_021372435.1 Actinomycetes bacterium
GTGGTGGTCATCTGTTTTGCGATATTCGCCTGGGTGGCGTTCACGTACCTGCTGACGGGAGAGGGGGTGGCAGGGTGAAAGCCGAAGTCGTCTCGGCCCACAAGGGAGGCATGTGGGCCTGGCTGTTCCAGCGGATCACCGCCGTTCTTCTCATAGTATGCCTGGCCATCCACCTGCTGTTCACGCATATCCTCAACATCGGCGAACTCGACTATGAGAACGTCGCGAACCGTCTGGCCCACGGCACCCTGACCGCGGTCGACATCATTCTTCTGGCGGCCGCTCTTTACCATGCTCTGAACGGTTTCCGTATGGTCCTCATGGACTATTGGTTCACCTCCCGAACACGAGCCCTGGCCTTGACCGTCGTCCTTTGGGTGGTAGGTGTTGCGTTCATGGCTTACGGGACCTGGGCCCTCTGGCCCTGGATCAGTTAGGTAAGGTGAGGTGGAAATGATCCATCATGACGTGATCGTTGTCGGAGGGGGTCTCGCCGGTCTCCGCGCTGCCATCGAGGCAAAGAAGGCCGGGGTCGACGTGGCCGTGTTGTCCCAGGTCCATCCGGGTCGCAGCCACTCCGGCCAGGCCCAAGGGGGCATCAACGCGGCGCTCGGCAACCACCCCGAGGGCCGCGACGACAACTGGGAGAAGCATGCGTTCGACACCGTCAAAGGCGGTGACTTCCTGGTCGACCAGGACTGCGCTGTGCAGATGGCGAAGGATGCCCCTGGAGTCATCTACGAGATGGACCACTGGGGTTGCCCGTTCAGCCGGTTCGACGACGGGACCATCGCCCAACGGCCGTTCGGCGGCGCCGGTTTTCCGCGCTGCTGCTACGGCGCCGACAAGACCGGTCACTACCTGCTGCACACCCTGGTGGAACAGGCGTACAGGCTGCAGGTCAAGATGTATGTGGAGCAGTACGCGGCCGGTCTCATCGTGCACGACGGTGTGTGCCAAGGTGTCGTCGCGTACGACATGATCCACGGCGGATTCGAGGCCTTCACGGCGAACGCCGTGGTCATTGCTACCGGGGGGGCCGGCCGTACCTACAGTAATACCACCAACAGCCTCATCAGCACGGGTTCCGGCATGTTCATGGCCTACTACGCCGGCGTGCCGCTCAAAGACATGGAGTTCGTCCAGTTCCACCCCACCGGGCTGTACACCACCCAGATCCTCATGACCGAAGGAGCCCGGGGCGAGGGAGGCTACCTGATCAATGACAAGGGCGAACGCTTCATGGAGAAGTATGCGCCCAAGTTCATGGAGCTGGCTCCACGCGACATCACCGCCCGGTCGATCCAGATAGAGATCGACGAAGGCCGGGGGATCGGCGGCAAGGGGTATGTATACCTGGACCTGCGGCACCTGGGAGCCGAGAAGATCCTGGAGCGCCTGCCGGGGATCCGCGATCTCGCCATCCACTTCGAAGGTGTGGACCCGATAGAGGAGCCGATCCCGGTCGTTCCCAGCCAGCACTACTGGATGGGGGGCATCGATACCGATGTGAACGGGGCCACGGTCATGCCGGGTCTCTACGCTGCCGGCGAGTGCGCCTGTGTGTCCGTGCACGGAGCCAACCGCCTGGGCGGCAACTCGCTGCTCGAGACGATCGTGTTCGGCCGGAGGGCCGGAGCCGAAGTCGTGAGGTATCTGGGATCCTTGAGCGACAAGCGGCCCAATGCCCGGACCGCGTTCGCCGCCATCCAGACGATGGAGCAGAAGGTCGAGGAGCTGGGAGCGCGCAAAGGTACCGAGAACGCCTACGAGCTCAGGGCTGTGATGACGGGGGTGATGAAAGAGCACTTCTTCCTCTTCCGTGACGAGCCGACCATGACGGCCGGTTTGGAGAAGCTCCTTGGCGTGAAGGCGCGGGTCAAGGACATCAACCTCCGCTGGACGGGCAGCGTCTTCAACGTCGACATGATCCGCACCATGGAGTTGGAGGGGATGGTCGACCTCGCCCTCTGCGTCGCGATGGGCGCACTGGCCCGGCAGGAGTCCCGGGGGGCGCACTACCGCACCGACTTCAACACGCGCGACGATGTGAACTGGCTCAAGCACACTCTGGCTTACTATCAGCCGGACGCGGCCGGTCCGCGCCTCGACTCCAAGCCTGTGACCCTCGGCCACTTCGAGCTACAGGAGCGGAAGTACTGATGCCTGACATCAAGTTTCGCGTAAAGCGCCAAGATCCGGGCGACAATAACAACCCCGAGGCCCACTGGGAGGAGTACACGGTCCACTACGAGGGGGAGAACCTGACCGTGCTCGAGGGGCTGTTCTACATCCAGGAGAAGTTCGACGGGAGTCTCTCGTTCCGGTTCTGCTGCCGAGCCTCGGTCTGCGGCAGCTGCGCCATGTACATCAACGGAGCCTACCGGCTGGCCTGTCAGACCAACGTGAAGCACCTCGACACCGACCTGATCACGGTCGCTCCCATGCCGCACCTGCCGCTGGTGAAGGACCTGGTCGTCAACATGGACGAGTTCTTTGCCAAATACGAGTACGTGATGCCCTGGTTGGTCCGGCATTCGCCCGATCCGGAGAAGGAGATCATCCAATCGCCCAAAGAGCGGAAGAAGATCGACATGCCGGTGGACTGCATCCTATGCGGCTCCTGCTACTCGAGCTGCCCCTCGGTCTGGAGCCTTGGCGCATCACTGGGATCGAAGTCGGAGGAGTACTATCTGGGGCCCGCGGCCCTGCTCAAGGCCTACCGGTTCGAGGTCGACTCGCGTGATGAAGGAGGGAAGGAGCGGATCGCCCGCTGGAACAACGAGCGCGGCATCTACCGGTGTCACACCATCATGAACTGCGTGGAGGCCTGCCCCAAGGAACTCAACCCCACCGAGGGCATTCAGTGGCTGAAGAGGGCGGCGGTCCGGAGGAAGCTCTTTAGAAAGGCCAAATAGCCGGGTCCGTCGGCGATTCTGTCGGCGGCTCTGTCGCGGTAAAGCGCGGGAAGGCGCCGTGACTCTCAGAGGCCGGCTGTTGTGATCGAGGGCCCCTCCGGCGCAGTACGCCACACCCCGTAGGCTTCGGCCAGCAGCAGCGCGGGATGCAGGGTCTCAATCCCGGTGGCGTGAGCGAGCTGCATGCGGCAGGTGCTGCATTCGCTGGCCAACAGATCGGGTTCCGTCTCGCGGATGCGTCCGAATAGAGGCGCGCCTGCCTGCATCGAAAGCTCGTAGGTGGCCTTCTTCATACCGAACGTCCCGGCCATGCCGCAACAACCGGCCGCCAAGTCGACTACCTCTACGCCCGGGATCTCGCGGAGCAATTCGAGACCGGGGTTGCCGACCTGCTGGGCCTTGAGGTGGCACGGTTGGTGATAGCCGATACGAAGCGGCCGCCGGGCCCGCAGGGGACCCGCTACAGGGGCCTTCTCCGGGTGGTCGGCGCGCCATCTGACCAAGAACTCTCCGAGGTCGCGGGTCGCATTTGCCACCAGTGAGCAGTCGGGACTGCTAAGGTAGTCGGGGTAGTGGACCTTGAACGCGAAGGTGGCGGTCGGCTCGGCGCTGACAAGGAGGGCGCCGCTGCTCACGTGGGGCAGCACCGCGCCGACGTTGAACTCGGCCGTCCGGCGGGCGCTCTCCGCATATCCATAAAGCATCTCGGGGATCCCACTGGCCCGTTGCTTGGGCAAAAGCACGCATAGGCCGTGGGCCTGCAGGATCCGTTCCACCGCGAGCGCCAGATGCGGGGCATTGTAGTTCGCGAAGAGATCGTAGAAGTAGACGACTGCGGGAGCCGATGCGGTCGCGCCGGGAACCACCCCGGTGTATACCTCGACCGGCGGCTCCGTCGCCCGGCGCCTCCCGCGCTCAGCGGCCATCTGCGCGAAAGTCTCGCGGGCGAAGGCAGGCATAGGCCGCCGCCGGTCGATACCGAGCACCAGTTCGGCGGCGCGCCGCAGGGCCGGGCGGTTCAGCAGGGGATTGACGACCGGCGCGGCGAGTCGGCCGATCCGCGAGGCGGTCTCCGGTCTCCCAAGCACCGCCTCGACGGGGGCGGCCCGGTGGGCGGCCCGATATCTGCTTTTAGCCTCCAGCATCAACTTGGGGATGTTGACGTTCGACGGACATTCCACCGCGCACATGCCGCACTCTATGCAGTAGTCCGTGACGGTCTTGGTGGCCGCCCGGCCGTAGGCGGTCTCGGGATCGAGCGCGCCGGTGATCACGGCCCGTAGGAGGTTGGCCTTCGCCCGGGGGGAGGCATGCTCGCGCCGGGTCGCCTTGTATGTAGGGCACATCGTGGTAGCCACCGCGCTCTTGCAGACGGCGCACCCGTGGCACCGTTCTATCTCGCCCTCGTACCCACTGGGCGGGAAGTGCAGGATCGGCTCCTGGGGAAGGGTCCGGTACCCTGCTCCATAACGGACGTTTCGGAACAGCGTACCGCCCGCGTCCTGGGGACCGATCTTCTTGCCGGGATTCAGCAGGCCATCGGGGTCGAACGCCTTCTTGATGCGCGTGAAGAGCCCGTAGAGCTCCTCTCCGTACATCTCCTGGAGCCGAGGCGTGTGGACCAGGCCGTCGCCGTGTTCGCCCGCCATGGTGCCGCGTACGCCGAGCACGTACGCCGTGACCTCGTCGTAGATGCGCTGCATGATGAGGGAGTCGTCAGGATTCTTCGGATCGAGCACGGGGCGGGTGTGGAGGTTCCCGTCGCCGGCGTGCCCCACCATCACCGCCTGTACGCCCTCCCGGTCGAAAAGCCTCTGCAGGAAGTCGACACACGAGGGGAGCTCCGTCGGGTGGACGGTGATGTCCTCGATGAAAGGGAGCGGCCGGCGCGGTCCCGGCATGCGCTGCATGAGGGCGACCGCCGATTTGCGCACCTTCCACAGATGCTCGGTCTCGGCGGCCGTCGTCGCCCGGACCATCCGTAGAGCGGCCGTGCCGGCCAGGTGTCGTCGAAGCGCCTCGAACTTGTCGTCGACCTCCTCATCATCCTCCCCTTCGAATTCGATGAGAAGTGCTGTGTCGGTGCGTTCGGGAAGCATGGCGTCGATCTTGGAGTCGTGCCTGCGGACCAGAGCTAAGAAGCGCGAGTCCATGATCTCGCAGGCGCTGGGCGACAGGGCGAGGATCCCCGGCACGGCCTCCCCGGAGGCGAACACGGAGGGGAAATAGGCCATGGCGATACCGCGCGCCGCGGGGAGAGGCACGAGGTTAAGGGTGGCTTCGGTGACGAGTCCCAGGGTGCCTTCGGCACCTACGAACAGCCTCTGGAGGTGGGCTGAGGCGCGCGTGGCCCCGGCCGCCGGGCCTCCCTGGTCAAGAACGGCCTCTATGCGGTACCCGCAGGAGTTCTTGACCACTCGGGGCATCCGTTCTTGGATGGCGGGCTGGGCCGCCTGCAACTCGGGTAGTACAGTGCTGAAGGCCTCTCCGGCCGCGGTTCCCGAGGAGAGGAGCGAGCCCAGCTCGGATCCCTCCAACGCCAGCGGCGCGGCTTTGAAGAGACTCCCGTCGGCGAGCACCACGTCGAGGGCGAGCACGTGGTCTTTCGTGGAGCCGTAAGCCACCGACCGGGCTCCCGACGCGTTCGTCCCTATCATCCCGCCTAGGCTGCAGTGGTTCTCGCTGGAGGGATCAGGGGCAAAGAAGGCGCCGTACTGTTTCAGGTGACGATTGAGCGAGGCCATGACCACTCCCGGCTGTACCCGGACCCAGGACACATCCGGTGCCACTTCCAGGATCGAACTCATGTAGCGGGTAAAATCCACTTGGATGCCGGCGCCGACGGCTGCGCCGTTCAGGCCCGAGCCCATCCCCCGAGCGACCAGCGGTATGCTCTTTTCCGCGGCATAACCGACCAGACGGACGACGTCCCCGGCATCTCGGGGGGAGACCACACCGAGCGGTTCTATCTGGCTGAGTCCGGCGTCGGTGGCATACAGACGCCGGCTGATGGGATCGAATTCGACGTCCCCCCGGATGATCGAGCGGAGGTCGCGTGCAGTGGTGTCCCGGGGGATCGTCATGAACCTGAATGATAGCGCGAGTGGGCGGTGATAGCGCGGGCAGGCAGTTCGTGAGAGAATGCTCCGGGCCCGGACGACACACGTCCGGGGTGGTCAGGGTTCGCGTGTTCGGAGGCTTCAAGCGATATGGAACGCGGTGCGTCCGCCTGTCCGGTGAAGGGGGTGAGTCATGCTTGCCATTCTCAAAACGACCCCAACAGGTCTGAAACGACTGGAGGAGTTCGAGCCCGGCTCTTGGATCGATCTGGTCAGCCCCACCGAGGACGAACTCGAACGGGTCAGCCGGCAGTTGGAGATCCCGCTCGATCTTCTCAAAGGTCCCCTGGACGAGGAAGAGAAGTCGCGGATAGACGTGGAAGACGGGCTGACTCACGTCATCGTGGACATCCCGGTGCTCGTCCGGGAGGATGCCCAACAGGGCTACGAGACCATACCGCTGGGCATGCTCATCCATCCCGAGTACTTAATCACTACCTGCCTTAGACCCAACCCCATTCTTGGAGAGTTCGAGCGCGGTACCATCCGGGGATTCGCCACGTTCTGGAAGACCCGCTTTCTCCTGCAGATCCTGCAACAGGTGTCGGCCTTCTACTTGAGGTATCTGGGCCGCATCGACCGGGAGACCGACAAGGTGGAGAAAGAGCTGCGCGCCTCCATGAAGAACGCTGAGATCTTCGACCTGCTCAGTCTGCAGAAGTCACTGGTGTACTTCACCACGTCGCTGCGCGCCAATGAGGCGGTCCTGCAGAAGCTGCTGCGCACCAAGACGGTCAAGATGTACGAAGAAGACCAGGAACTGCTTGAGGACGTCATCATCGAGAACCGGCAGGCGTCTGAGATGGCCAAGATCTATACGGACATCCTCACCGGCATGATGGACGCGTTCACCTCGGTCATCTCCAACAACCTGAACCGGGTGATGAAATTACTGACGTCGATCACCATAATCCTGTCTATCCCCACGATCGTGGCTTCATATTTCGGGATGAACGTAGACCTGCCGCTACAGGATTACCCTCATGCCTTCGCCCTTACCCTGGCGATAGCGTTCGTCATAGCCGCGGGGTTCGCGCTTGTCTTTTGGAGGAAGAGGTACCTCTAGCGCCAGGGCGATAAGGGCGGACGCGAGGGCGCGCGCGGCTTGCGCCGCGCGCGCGGCACAGGCGGCTCGAGCAGACTCAATTCGTCGGTGACTTCGAGCGTCTCTATGGGTATCACCCGCATGCGCTTGACACCGAGCAGGACGGCGAAGCCGGCTGTGATGAACACCACGGCCAGCGGCCCCAGCGCGCCGTACGCTCCCGACACGGTCTGGACGATCAGGAACCACCAGGTCCGCCACCACCCCACGCCGTGAGCCACCGCGACATAGATGTAGAGGGCAACGGGAGCGAACAGGCCCAAGAGAAGGACCGGGGCGTTCGTGGTCAGCCGGTGCCGCCAGAGCGCACCCGTGTAGACCGGCTCGGCAAAGCAGGTGGCCAGCGGCCATGCCCAGGCGGCGGTGATGCAGGGAAGGATCAGAAACGCAGACCGGGAGATCATGAGTACCAGACCGATAAAAAAGCTGAAAAAGCCGGTGGCGAGCCGCGCCATCTCGGTACTGGCCCTCCCTTCCTGTGGACGGAAGTAGCCGAGAAAACGCCGGGAGACGACGAACACCAGCAGTCCGACCAGGACGAGGATGAGGGTGGCCGCCAGGCGGGGTCGAGTGCTCGGACCGTCCGTGGTAGGGACCTGGAAGCGGTAGACAGGGATCAGCCCGGTCTGGGCCAGCACATACATGATGAGGAAAAGGATGCCGACGGGGAGCGCGAACGACACGAGGTTCCGCAGGTGTCGGAGCGCTGCCCTTGCGCTGATGCGGGATGAGAACAGCCAGATGAGGAAGACGGCGAAAGTCGGCAGCAGCATGAGCACCGCTAAGAAGGTCACTGCCTGCTGGGTCAGATAGCGTCCCGAGTGCAAGAGCAGGGCCGTGCCCGGGTCGGGCGGAACCTCGGTGCCCGTGTCCAGAGAGAGGATGAGGCGCTCGATCGCTGCTCCCTGAGTGGCCAGGCCGGCGGCCGTCGGGTTGCCGGTCCCGTCGTCGTATAGTCGCAGAGAGGCGATGCCGCGGTTGAGCCCTGCCACCTGATCGCCTCGGGAGAGAGACAAAGCGTGATCGGCCGCTTGGCTGAGCAGCCCGGGTACTTTGAGCTGGAGTCCGACGTCGGCCAGCACCCGGCCGACGAGCTGCACGTACCAACCGGGAGTCGTGCGTTGGGGAGCCGTCACGCCGGCCGTCAGCGCTTGGGCGCGCTCTCTCCCCAGCATGTACATCGTGAGGACCGTCGATACGTTCTCCGCGAGGTCGCTCCTATCAAGGAACCGGTCGATGCCGATCCCGCCGGTGCTGCCGTCTTCGGTGGAGAGAAAGACGAGGGTCTTCTGATGAGGACGGGCGACGAAGACCTGGATGAGTTCAAGTAGGACCGCGGTGCTGCTTGTGTAGGCAAGGGGCGTGTCCTTGACGTCGGGGGGGACGTCGCGCGGGGCGGCGATGACGATGGTCTCCTCGCTTGGTCCTTGGAGGACGACGGCCACGTTGCGGAGGGTCACTTCCCGATCCCCCATGGGGGCTTCGTACACATCCACCAAGGCCATGTCGGGATCGGGGAGTTCTTCGACGAACCAATTGACGACATCCTCTGAATCCGCTGAGCCCAGCGTACGATCGGGGTACAGCTGATACATGCGATCGGCTGCGCGGAAGGCCCGGTTGGAGTCGAAGAAGGTCGGCCCCGAGGCCAGTTCCACGCTGGAGGCCGGCGAGGAGACGGAGAGAAAGACGGCGGCCCCGGCTAGGATCACGAGTCCGGCACAGACGGCGTAGGCCGTCTTCCGCCACTGACGGATGCGGTCGACGAGGCGCCGGCGGATTGTGAGGGGCATCTGTCACTCCGGTTCGCTGGGGGCGTGTGTGATTGTAGGCTCCCACGAACCCGGAGGCAAATCAGCGTTTGTGGCTCCGCTTCTCGGTGAGCAGGCGGTCGATGATGCAGTCTGCGATCGCGGGCGCGGGCACGTGGTACTCACCGGAGCTGACCAGATCATGGATGGCCCGCAGGCGGGCGTCGGACTTGGACGGAGCCGGCCGGGCCTCGGCGATCGAAGCGCCTGAAGGGAAGATCTCCGGCATCTCTCGTACCGCTGCGTCCGGCTGCGCTTCGCCGGCCGGTTTGTCACTCTTAGTGCTCATGCTATGCTTCCTATCGGCCGGAGTCATCAAACGGTTTACACGCAGAGTGCAATCTCGGGTTCGGGGATCACACGACCGAAGAAGCGGGAGGTTGGCGATCAAGCTGATCAGCATAGAGGAGGCGCGGGCCCGGGTGCTCGCCGAGGCGTTGCCGCTCCCGGTCGAATCGTGTCCGCTGCCTGACGCTCTCGGGATGGTCCTGGCCGAGGACGTGGTGTCGTCGCAGAGTGTGCCGGTCTTTGACAATGCCGGCATGGACGGGTATGCGGTCAGGGCTCAAGACACTATCGATGCGGACTCGGACTCGCCTTGCCGGCTCACCGTCGTGGAGACGATTCCGGCGGGTCAGGTGTCCACCCGCATCCTCGGTAAGGACGAGGCTGCCAGGATCATGACCGGGGCTCCCATCCCCAGCGGGGCGGATGCGGTCATCCAGTCGGAGGCAGTGGAGGAAGAGCAGGATGAAGTCCTGGTGTTCGAGCCCGTCAAGCCGGGGAAGAACATCCGGCGCGCGGGCGAGGATGTCATGGCGGGTGACCGGGTGCTTGCGACCGGGAGCTTGCTCGGTCCGGCGGAGATAGGGCTGCTGGCGAGCCTCGGCCGGCCGACCGTTCAGGTCCATAGGCTCCCCCGAGTCGCCATCCTTTCGACGGGGAGCGAGTTGGTCGAGGTGGACCGGCCGTTGGGCCCGGGGCAGATCCACAACTCCAACACCTACTCACTGCAGGCCCAGTGCAGGCAGATGGGCATCCAACCGGTGGTGATGGGCATCGTCCCCGACGACTACGAATCTACGCGCCGGCTCATGCAGCAGGGTCTTGAGTACGATGTGCTGATCACTTCCGGCGGGGTCTCGGTGGGCCGGTTCGACTTCGTCAAGGATGTGCAGGAAGAACTCGGAGTCGTTCGCCGCTTGTGGGGAGTCGCGATGAAGCCCGGCAAACCCCTCGCCTTCGGGGTGCGGGATCGCACTCTGGTGTTCGGCCTGCCCGGAAACCCCGTCTCCGTGATGGTCTCGTTCGAGCTATTCGTCAGGCCGGCGCTTCTGCGCCTGATGGGGTACCGAAAGACGACAAGACCTTCGTACCGGGCCATCATCTCGGAGGACGTGGTGAACTCCGACGGCCGCGTTTTCGTCGTCAGGGTCAGGGCTTGGCGTGAGGACGGCGTGTGGCACGTGAGTCTGACCGGCGCCCAAGGATCCGGGATCTTGCGTTCCATGGTTGGAGCGAACGGTCTGGCTTTCGTTCCCGGGGGTCCTCGAGGGGTGAGGGCCGGCGAAGAGGTCGAGTTTCTGCTTCTGCGCGAAGATCTCGAGGAGCCTTGACCAAGGGGCGCGCGGGGCCGGTTCAGTGACTCCATGGTTGCCTCGGCCCCGTGGTGGGGATACAATGATGATGATGAGTCGGTTACGTCGACATTGGCGTGGGAGTGATGCGCACGGCATACCCGCGTCGGTGCCAAGGGTGGTTCGGGAAAGTCCGGTGGCCTGTGCCGCTGGGCTTTTTTGTTTGTGGGCTTTCGGGTGATTCTCTACCCTGGAAAGGAGATCTGATGGCCAACCACTTCACCCCCGAAGAGCTGGCAGCGGAGTTTGGGATCGAGACTCGGGATGTGATCCGGCTCTGTGTCAAAGAAGGCATCCCCATCTACAAGGGGAAGATAGATCGCAGTCTTCTAACGGCGGTGATAAAGGCCAAAGGTATCCGGCTTCCCAAGACCCAAGGGGCTGCCGTCTAGAAGCTGGCCGGCCTCGTCTTCTCACCCGCGGAGGGTATCTTCGACAGGAGGGTATTCGCTTCCCTCGCCAGGCGGATCCTAGTCGCCTCCCAGTCGGCCGCGTCGGCTTCTGGCCTCGGGATGGACGCCTTCGTTATGTGTTCGGCCTCATAGAACCAACGCCGGACTGCAAGGAGCGAGTCGAGTTCTTGTTGCCCTACCGCCACTAGGTCGCCGCCCGTCCTGCCTCGGCATCCTCGTGCACCGGCGCGCGCAGCCTCGACTGCTGCGCCGATCGCCGGTTCGACACGGCCCGGGTACAACGAGACCGGCTCAAGGAGCCTGCCGTCGCACACCAGGTTCAGTCTGACCGACGGGCCGCCCCCGTTACCGGCCTGCGGCCAGAGAAGCGCGAACCGAAGGCTCCGGGCCTCAGCCAACGAGGCGTACGAACGGCGGACGCTCATCAGATGTTCACACGCCTTCTTGATTTCTTGTGCCTCTTCGTATCGCCGCTGCCGGGAGAGGCGTCTTGCCTCGTTGTCCGCGTACTCCACAGGGTCCGGCAGGCCGGTGTCGACCCGGCCGGCCAGCCAAGCGACGATCCTCAGCACGAGCTCATCGTGCCGGAGTTTCGTCCGTGGATCGGCGACGCAGGGCGCAAGACACCGGCCGTGCTCTGAGCGGGCGCAGGGACGGCCATTCACTCTCTGTGGACAATGGCGGATGGGGTAACACCGTTGGAGGAGATCGAGGGCGGCGTGCAATCGCGCGCGGCCGCGAAAAGGCCCCATGACCAGCGGCGCGCCGGGAGGACGGCTCGAGGCATCCGAGCCGTCCTCGGCGCCGCCGATCCACTTAGGTGCGCGGCTGCTCGTCGAGAGGCTGAGTCCTCGTCCGGAATGACCGACTCTGATGTAGGCGTATGTCTCCGGCCGGGTGCCGCATATGTTGCAGGGAGGCCGGTGCTCCCCTATGAGGTGTTGTTCACGGACCACCGCCTCCAGGGGCGTGCAGGCTTCATCCCAATCTATTCGCTCTACGAGCCGCACCGCCTGGCGCACTCTGCGGGCATTGCCGGCACCGGCTATGAAGTGCGAACGGACCTCCTCGCCGAGCCTATCGGCTTTGCCCACGTAGACGATACGCCCCTCCTTGTCCACGAAGCGGTAGGTGCCCGGACACTTCGGCAGGTCGCGGGTCAAACGCAGCTTGTCGAGGGCGGACCGCGATGAGCGATCCAAGTACGCACGGAGCTCGCCCAGCCGGGTGATGCCCTGATCCTGCAGGCGGCCGGCCAAATTCAGGAAAATATATGCGGCGGCCTGGGCATCGGCGAGGGCGCGATGACAGGGGACGACCGGGGCGCCAAGGGCCTCGGCGACCGTGTGGAGACGGTAGTTGGGCAGGCCTGGAGCCAGGGCTCGGGCCAGCGGTAAGGTGTCGATGGCTCCGTCACCCAGCCTGCACCCTTTGAGCCTTCCCAGTTCGTAGTTGAGGAACCCGACATCAAAGGCCGCATTGTGCGCGACGACCACCGCGCCGTCGAGAAACCGGACAAGGTCGGGGATGACGTTCTCAATGCGAGGAGCGCCGGCCACCATCTCTTGAGAGATGCCGGTGAGTCGAGTGATCATTGGAGGGATCGGCCGCAGAGGGTTGACCAGAGTAGCGAAGTGGTCCACTACCTGGAATCCCTCGATCCTGACGGCCCCGATCTCGGTGATCTTGCTCGTCCCGGCTCTGGCCCCCGTGGTCTCCAGGTCTAAGGATATGAAAGGGACATCGGCAAGGTCGGGATCGGGCAACTCCCAATGGCATAGGGATAAGGGACTGTCTTCAGCACCGTCCCATATGAAGCGCCCGTCGTTTCGCACAAGGGCGGCGAGGATCTCGCGGCACAGGTCCGCCGGCGCGTCGGGGCAGGCGACAAGCATCCGCGCCGCCTCGACGGCGTCGAGCGGCTCTCCGCGGACCAGCAGGGTCTCGTGGAGCCGGTCGGCCACGCTCAGCGAAAGCTGTAACTGCATCTACGACCGGTCAGATTCCGGGAAAGGGGCGTTTCCTTGAAAAGGGCAGAGCCATCCTGGAAAATACTAGCACCCTGGAGCCGGGGGACGCGACGACTGCCAGACAGGGAGAGAGGTGTTGGACCGGCGACAGATCGAGGCCATCTTGCCCCATCGAGATCCGTTCTTGCTGATCGATAGGGTGATTGAATTGGTGCCCGGCGAATACGCGGTCGCAGAGAAGGACGTTCTCCCCACCGACGACGTGTTCAGAGGCCATTTCCCGGGCCACCCCGTCTTTCCAGGCGTCCTTCAGCTGGAGGCGCTTGCGCAGACCGGGGCGGTCGCTCTTCTCTCAGAGCCCGAGTTCCTGGGGAAGATCGTCCTCTTCGCCGGGGTCGACCACGTGCGCTTCCGCCGGCCGGTGGGGCCGGGCGACACTCTGCGACTGGAAACACGCCTGGCAGAACGCCGCGGACGGATCGGTAAGGGCGAGGGCAAGGCCTTCGTGGGTTCGGACCTCGTCTGTAGCGGCATTCTCACCTTCGCAGTGGCAGAACCATAGGTCATGCCGGCCAGCAGACCCGCCTCCTTGTCCGGTAGACCTGTGGCCATCAGCGGCCTCGGCGCTTACGTGCCCAAGAGGGTCGTCACCAACGATGATCTGGCCGCCGTGCTCGACACGTCGGACGAGTGGATCACGCAGCGAACGGGCATCAGGGAGCGACGGGTGGCCGACGAAGGTCTCAGTTCGTCGGACCTGGGGATCGTGGCCGCGCGTGCCGCCCTCACCGATGCCGGGCTGCCGCCGGCGGAGATCGACCTGGTCATAACCGCCACCATCTCACCCGACCGGATCATGCCGGCGACTGCTTCCCGAGTGGCCAAGGAGTGCGGCTGCGGAGGGGCCGGGGCCTATGACCTATCGGCCGGCTGCAGTGGCTTCGTATACGCGCTGGCCATGGCGGCCGGCGCCGTCGCGGCCGGCCTGCATGACCACGTGCTGGTGGTGGGGGCAGAGACCATCTCGCGGATGCTTGACTGGGAGGACCGCTCGACGGCGGTTCTCTTTGGGGATGGAGCGGGGGCGGTGGTGGTCTCTCCATGCGACGTAGGGGGGACGGCCCAGGCCTCCGAAGGACGCTTTCCGGGAGGCATCCTCGGCTTCGATCTGGGAGGAGACGCCTCAGGGGAGGAATACTTGATGATCCCGGCGGGGGGATCGCGGCTGCCGGCCTCCAGGGCGACGGTCGAGGGACGCCAGCATTTCATGAAGATGAACGGCGGCGAGGTGTATAGGTTTGCCACGAGGGTGGTGGCCCAGTCGGCCGGGCGGGTGCTCGGACGTTGCGGCCTCACGGTGGACGACATCGACGTTTTCGTGCCACACCAGGCCAATCTGCGTATCATCGAGAAGGCGGTCAAGAAGCTGGGCATGGACGAAGACCGCGTGTACACCAACCTGCAGAAGTATGGGAACACCTCATGTGCGTCCATCCCGCTCTGCTTGAGCGAAGCCCGGGCAGAGGGCCGTCTCAAGGATGGCGATATCGCGCTGCTCATGGGTTTCGGCGCGGGCCTCACATGGGGTGCGTGTCTACTGGAGTGGGGCCGTGGACGCGACCCCGAGCATGAAAGAGGCTGACATGGGAGGACTACTCATCCTCTGTCCGGGTCAGGGCAGCCAGGCGCCCGGCATGGCCGAATACCTCTGGGATCATCCGGTCGCGAGGGAGACCTTCGCTGAGGCCGGCGACACTCTCGGCTGGGACGTCGGAGAGCTGTGCCGCCACGGGTCCATGGAGGAACTGACCCGTACCGACCGGACCCAACTGGCCATCTTGACGTGCAGCGTGGCCGTGTGGAGGGTCCTGGCGGATCGAGAAGCGACCTGCGCGGTCGCCGCGGGACATTCCCTGGGGGAATACTCGGCTTTGGTGGCTACCGGCCACATGGCTTTCGCCGATGCTCTGCGGGTCGTAGACGTGCGCGGGCGTGGTATGCAGACCTGCGCCGAGCGACGCGGCGGAACGATGGCCGCTATCATCGGGCTCGAGAGCGGGATCGTCGAGGAGATCTGTGCCTGTATCCCGGAGGTCTGGGTCGCCAATTACAACTCCCCCGGCCAGGTGGTCATATCCGGTTCGATCGAAGGGGTGCGAGCGGCCGGAGAGCGGGCGGGGACTGAGGGAGCGAGACGAGTCCTGCCGCTGCCCGTTTCGGGGGCGTTTCATACTCCTTTCATGGATGGTGCGGCCGAGGCGCTGGCCGAGGCCTTGGCCGGCGTGCGGTTCGCTGCGGGCCGTGCCCGGTTCTTCTCCACTACCGAACTCCGCTATCCGGAGCCGGGTGAGCTTGCACACGTACTTTCTCGCCAGCTGATGTCACCCGTCAGGTTCACCCAGAGTATGGAGATGCTTCTGGGCGGAGCGGACGCGCCGGACCGGGGTCTGGAGGTCGGGCCTGGCGAGGTGCTCACAGGACTCGTCAAGCGGATCCGGCGCGATCTTCCGATGGCGGCTACAGGAGACGCTGATGCGCTGCAGAAAGCGCTCGCCGCCGAAGCCGAGACAAGGAGGCCGAGATGAACGAGTGCGGGGGGCGGGCGGCAAGACCCACGCCGCTGGAAGACAGAGTGGCGCTTGTCACCGGCGGAGCCCGAGGTATCGGCCGGGCTATCGCTCTGCGGTTGGCGGAGGATGGGGCCAGGGTGGCCGTCATCGACCTGTCCGATACCGGCGCGCAGACTGCGCGCGAGATCGAGGAGACCACCGGGCGCGCGACGACGTTCGTCAAGGCGGACATCTCAAAGGAGCCTGAAGCCAGGGCGGCGGTGGCGGCTGTGGAGACGGCCCTGGGGCCCGTGGACATCTTGGTGAACAACGCAGGTATCACCCGCGATGGTCTCATCCTGGTCATGGACGAGGGTGACTGGGATGCCGTGCTGGCGGTGAACCTGAAGGGCGCGTTCCTCATGAGCAAGGCGGTGCTCAGGGGGATGATCAGGCGCCGGCGAGGCTCGATCATCAGCATCTCGAGCGTAGTCGGACGGCGCGGGAACGCCGGGCAGGTCAACTACTCGGCTGCGAAGGCTGGGCTCATCGGCCTGACCAAGTCGCTCGCGAGAGAGGTAGCATCGCGCGATGTGCGGGTCAACGCGGTGGCCCCGGGCTACATCGAGACCGACATGACGGCCGCGCTGGACGAGCCGGCAAGGAACGCGATCATGAAGCAGGTGCCGCTCGGTAGGATCGGGACGCCCGAAGCCGTCGCCGACGCCGTGGCCTTCTTGGCCGGCGACTCGGCCTCGTTCATCACCGGAGTGGTGCTGCCGGTCGACGGCGGCCTGGGCATCTAGAGGAAGCAGAGGTGGCGGTCATGGGCGTTCCCCGGAAGGTGGTGGAACTGAAGCGGGTGGTCATCACCGGGATCGGTATCGTATCACCCCTCGGCATCGGCAAGGGACCGTTCTTAGAGGCCCTTCTGGCAGGGCGCTCAGGAGTGCGGCGGATCGAGCGGTTCGACACCACCGGGTTCCCGGTTGAGATCGCCGCCGAGGTACGGGATTTCGATCCCCTGGTCTTCATCGACAAGAAGTGGACCAAGCGGATGGACCGCTACGCCCAGTACGGAGCGGCGGCGGCTACCCTGGCCCTGGACGATTCGGGGTATCCGATTGCCGAGGACCCCTATGCCGTAGGGGCGCTCATCGGCTCGGGAGTGGGCGGTCTCGACACCTTTATGGAGCAAACGGGGGTGCTTCTCGAGAAGGGTCCTACCCGGGTCAGCCCCTTCTTCATCCCGATGATGATCCCCAACATGGCTTCCGCCTGCAGTTCGATCCTGCTGGGGCTGAAGGGTCCGGTCAACGCCACCTGCACCGCCTGCGCCGCCGGCACCAACGCGTTGGGAGACGCCTTTTCCATCATCAGGAGAGGGGACGCGACCGCCATGTTCGCCGGGGGGGCCGAGGCCGCCGTCAACCAGGTGGGTATGTCGGCCTTCGCGGCTCTGCGGGCGATTTCGTCCCGCAACGATGAGCCCGAGAGGGCGAGTCGTCCTTTCGACGCGGAACGTGACGGTTTCGTCATGGGTGAGGGCGGCGGGGTCCTGGTCTTGGAAGAGGCGGAGCACGCCCTCCGGCGCGGAGCCCACATCTATGCCGAGTTCGCCGGATACGGGATGTCCGGAGACGCTTCCCACCTGACCGAGCCCGACGAGACCGGCGAGCCCGCCGCCATGGCGATGACCAGGGCCTTGGTCGATGCTGGGATCGACCCGGCCGAGGTGGACTACGTGAACGCTCACGGCACGTCCACGCCTCTGGGCGATGTGATGGAGACCCGGGCCATCAAACGATCGCTCGGGGTTCATGCCGGCGAAGTGATGATCAGCTCCAACAAGAGTATGTTCGGCCATTGTCTCGGCGCCGCGGGGGCGCTCGAGGCGGCGGCGACTGTGCTTTGCATGGAAGCGGGCAAGGTGGCGCCTACCATCAACCTGGAGCATCCCGACCCGGAATGCGATCTCGACTACGTCCCGAATGTGGCTAGAGAGGCTGAGATAGACGTGGCTATGTCGAACAGCTTTGGCTTCGGCGGGCACAATGCCGCGATCGTCTTGCGCGGGTGGCATGGCTAAGTACGTCACTATACAGGTCACGCGGAGGGAGCCGCCGCCCGGGGCGCAGCCCCCGGGCGAGCATTGCAAGAAGTGCAACGCTCCTTTGGCCGAGGGCGAGTTGGAGCGCTCGCTGCGGGTGTGCCCCCATTGCGGTTATCACTATCCCCTGCCGGCGCATGAGCGGGTGGCGCAACTGGCGGACAAGGGCACGGTCAGCTTCGTGGCCGAGGAGGTCCAGCCGGTCGACCCGCTGGCGTTCGTCGATCTGCGGGCGTATCCGGACCGGCTGGCTGAAGCCAAGTTCGAGACCGGCCTGAGCGAGGCGTTCCTGGCCGCGCTGTGTGAGATATCGGGTATGCCGGCGGCGTTGGGGGTGTTGGACTTCAGGTTCCTGGGGGGATCGATGGGCTCGGTGGTGGGAGAGCGCTTCCACCGACTGGCCAAGGCCGCCGTCGAGCAGCGGAGACCGCTGGTGGTCGTGGCCGGCTCGGGCGGCGCCCGCATGCAGGAAGGGCTGTTCTCCCTGATGCAGATGGCCAAGACCGTCGTCGCTGCCCAGATGCTCGTCGAAGCCCGACTACCCTACGTCACCATCCTTACTCATCCCACTACAGGCGGTGTGTTCGCCAGCTTCGCGACGATCGCCGACATCATCATCGCCGAACCTGGGGCCGTGATGAGCTTCGCCGGCCCGCGGATCATCGAGCAGACCACGCGCGAGAAGCTCCCTCCCGGGTTCGGCTCGTCGGAATCGCAGTTGGCGCACGGCCAGGTGGACATGGTGGTCGATCGCCGGGACCTGAAGGACCGCCTGGTGCGGTGCCTTTCTTTCTTGCGGGGGAGAGCCGATGGCTGAACCCATGACTCCTGAAGCCGCCTGGGAGGCCGTTCAACTTGCCCGTCATCAGGACCGGCCCCAGAGTCTTGATTATGTCGCGCACGCGCTTCCCGACTTCCTCGAACTCAGCGGCGACCGCCTGCACGGCGACGACAAGGCGGTCGTGGGCGGGTTCGCGACCCTCGGCACCCACCACATCGTGCTCATAGGGCACCAGAAGGGTCACACCCT
This sequence comes from Actinomycetes bacterium, assembly GCA_021372435.1. GTDB lineage: Bacteria > Actinomycetota > Thermoleophilia > RBG-16-64-13 > RBG-16-64-13 > RBG-16-64-13. The sequence goes on from JAJFUK010000145.1 coordinate 18,663, forward strand.
GAAAGAGCGGCAAGAACGCAGCTTCGGCATGAGCCGGCCGGAAGGCTACCGGAAGGCGATGCGGCTGGCCCGTCTGGGTGAGAAGTTCGGTCTGCCCGTCGTGACTCTCGTCGACACCCCTGGCGCCTATCCCGGCAAGGACGCCGAGGAGGGCGGCCAGGCGGGCGCCATCGCCCGCAGCATAGAGACGTTCGCCGGGCTCATGGTACCAACGGTGACGGTGATCATAGGCGAGGGCGGTTCGGGTGGGGCTCTGGCGCTGGCGCTCGCGGACCGGGTGCTCATGCTGGAGAACTCCATATACTCGGTCATCTCTCCGGAAGGATGCGCCGCGCTGGTCTGGCGCGACGCCGCGGAGGCGTCCCGTGCTGCTGCCGCCCTCCGCGTTGGAGCTCGGGGGCTCTTCGAGCTCGGCCTGGTCGACAAGGTGATACCCGAACCTCCGGGAGGGGCGCACACCGATCACCGGGCGATGGCGGAACGAGTCATGGCGGAAGTGCGACTGGCCGTGGAGGAGCTTCTGCGGCTCGACGCCCGGGACCGACTACGGCTCAGGCACGAGAGATACCTGAAGATGGGGAGCTACACGGTGGTGGATTCCCGATAGGGCAGCCACGCTTCGACGACGTTGTTCCGCCCCGCTGCTAGAATCCAGGCATGGATGATGAGGATCTTTTCGGGGCGGGCCTGCAGGCCGATCTCTCCATGAATGCTCCTCTGGCGGCGCGCCTGCGCCCGCGCAGGCTCGACGAGGTGGTCGGTCAGCCTCATCTGCTTGCTAAGGACGCTGCTCTTCGCGTGGCCATCGAGACGGGCACCGTCGGCTCGATGATCTTCTTCGGTCCTCCCGGTACCGGCAAGACCACGGTGGCCCGCCTGGTGGCGGCGGAAACGCAGGCGGCCTACGAGGAGCTATCTGCCGTCAGCTCAGGGGTGGCGGAGGTACGAAGGGTCATCGAGCGGGCTCGTGACCGCCGGGCCCAGACGGGTCGGCGGACCGTGCTGTTCATCGATGAGATCCATCGCTTTTCGAAAGCCCAGCAAGACGCCCTCCTGCATGCCGTCGAGGACGGGATCATAACCCTGATCGGAGCGTCGACCGAGAATCCCTATTTCGAGGTCATCCCGGCCCTCATCTCCCGCTGTGAGCTCTATCAGTTCCGGCCACTCTCGAAGAGCGATATCCGCGTGCTCCTTGATCGCGGCCTGGTGGTTCTCGGCAGACGTACCCAGACCGGCAGGGAGGCACCGTCGGTGGACGACGCGGTGCTCGACCTGATCGCCGACGGCGGTCTCGGTGATGGGCGGCGGGCCTTGACCATACTCGAGCGGGCCCTCGTTCTGGCTAAGACCAAGGGGCTCGAGAAGTTGGATGCGTCCACCGTCCAAGAGGCCGCGCAGCGCAAGCTGGTGCTCTACGATAAGGGGGCGGACGCCCACTATGATGTCATCTCCGCCTTCATCAAGAGCCTGCGGGGCTCAGATCCGGATGCGGCGCTCTACTATCTTGCGGTCATGCTGAGTGGGGGTGAAGACCCCAAGTTCATCGCCCGCCGCATGATCATCTTCGCGTCGGAGGACATCGGCAACGCCGACCCGCGGGCACTCGAGGTCGCGGTAGCGGTGGCGCGGGCAGTCGAATTCGTCGGGCTGCCCGAATGTCGGATCAACCTGGCCCAGGGGGTGACCTACCTTAGTTGCGCGCCGAAGTCGAACGCGTCGTACATGGCTTTGGAGGCGGCTCTCAGAGAGGTGGAGGAGCATGGGGCCCAGGCTCCGCCGGTGTTCCTGCGGAGCACCGGATATTCCGGGGCGAAGATGCTGGGGCACGGTGTAGGATATGAGTATCCTCACGACAGCGGAGGCTACGTGGCTCAACGCTATCTACCGGAGGGTCTTTTGGGACTGGAGTTCTACCGGCCGACCTCCGAGGGAGAAGAGGGCCGGGCGAGGGACTTTCTGGAGAGGATGAGGGCTCTTCGCGGCCGGATGCCGGAGGACCGCAAGACATGACGGTAAGTCAAGAAAACGGGGTAGTGGCCGATAACAGTAGGGCGAAGGCCGCGAAGGAAAGCCAGCGGTATGGGCTCTCGAGGTATGGCGGTGAAGGAAGATGAGCCGGCCGGACACGACCAACGGTCACAGTGAGGCAGCAAGGAGGAGACTCACGATGGATGGTATTGCAACCTTCCTTCTGGGCGGAGCCGTGGGAGCCGTCCTTGGCTACCTTGCCTCGCGAAAAAGACCGCAGCAGACTATGACCAAGATGCCTGGGCGCCCGCTCGAGGCCCCTCCTGTGGGTCCTCCGGCGGCGGCCGAGGAAGTAGCGGTCGAGGCACCTTCGGCCGAGGAAGTAGCGGTCGAGGCACCTTCGGCCGAGGAAGTAGCGGTCGAGGCACCTCCGGCCGAGGAAGTAGCGGTCGAGGCACCTTCGGTGGCTACGGCCGCAGAAGAAACGCCCGAGGCCACCGCTCTTGAGGGCATGATCGCTGAGGAGGAAGAGGAGGTGGGTCCTGGTCGGCCGACGGCACGTGTCGTCGAAGCGCCTGAGGGGGAGGAGGCCGGCGCGGAAGGTCTCCGTGAAGAACCGCCCTCTGAACCGCCGGCTGAGTCTGTCGGGGAGCCCGTGGCTGCGGTGCCGGTCGCGGATATCGCCGTCGACAATACCCTACTCGGCACGGAGGAAGAGTACGTCCCGTGGGAGTCCGCTGAGGCCGGCGTCGGTTTGGAGGAGATCGGGGGGGAGGCGGCGGTCCTCGCAGAGGTCGACATCACCGAGATCGGTTTTGTCGAGGTTGTAGAACTCGAAGCGCAGGCGGGGCCCGAGACGGCAGTAGGACCCGAAGAAGCGCAGACGGGATCCGAGACGGCGGCAGAACCCGCGGCGCCGGTAGAACCTGAAGGGGCGGTGATCTCGCCGATCGATGACCTCAAGGCGCGTATCGAGGAGACCCGCCGCCGCATCCGCCGCGAGCTGGAGCGCCCGTTTGTCTCTATTGACGAGGTCCGACAGGAAGGCGATTGGGAGATGTCGTCGACGGTCCGGGCGGCAGAGGAGGTCGTCGAGCCTGAGCCGGTCGAATCCGGGGCGGTCGGCCCGTTCGCCGAGACGGGGATCTCGGACGCGGGTCCCGGACCGGGCCCGGGCGAGGTCCTGGACTACGAGTCGGTCAAGAACCGCATCGAGATGACCCGCAGCCGGCTCAAGGCGAAGGCTTTCGACGCAATGATGACCGGGGAGTCGGCGTTATTGGGGCGTGAGCCGGAAGACGCGCCGCCCAAGCGGCCGGTGATGCCCGTTATCGACAGCGAGATCGATCAAACCATCGAGACCGGGCTGCGCGAGCAAGAAGAGTAGGCCGTAAGACTAGGCTGAACCGGCAGGCTCGTCCTCGCTGGGAGGTAGGAAGTCGTCCTCCTGGTGGGCGGCACGAGGTATGTGCAGCGGCCTGCGGAAGAGATTGCGCAGATCGGTCCACGAGGCGTCGCGCGACCCTTCCACGATCTCGAGGAACCCCTTCACCTTGGCGTCGAGGTTGTCGACATGGTGGAGGATCAATGCCTCGATGGTCTTGGGCCGCTTAGGTGAGCCCCACTCCAGCTCGCCATGGTGGCTCACGATGCAGTGTAGCAGTTGCTGGAGCTTTGCTTCGGGGAAGGAGGGCAGTTGCTTGGCCTTATCAGACACCAGGGTGACCCCCTGTATGACATGTCCGATAAGGCGCCCGGCGTCGGTGAAGTCGATGGTCGTCTCGAAGGCAAGCTCCCCGGTCTTGCCGACGTCGTGCAGGAGGGCGGCGGTCAGAAGTAGGTCACGATCCACCCGTCCGTACTGCTGGCCGACGAATTCGCAGAGGTCTGCGACCGCGACCGTGTGCTCGATCAGTCCTCCGAGATAGGCGTGGTGATACAGCTTGGCGGCGGGCGCCGAGCAGAAGGCCTCAGAGAAATCAGGGTCACCGAAGACGATCTCCAATAACGCCCGGTAGTCTCGGTCTTGGACCGACTCGATGTGGAACTGCAGGAAACCTCGGAGCTCATCGACGTCGCGGTAGGTCGAGGGGAGAAAATCGCGAGGTTGGGCCGATCCGGGAGGCGCCGGCGCTACTCTCGAAGCCTCCAGCTGGGCCTTGTTCTGGTACTCAGTGACTCGGGCGGTGACTAAGACCAGATCTCCGACCTCGATGCCGGGGTGCATCCAGTCGGTCTCCCAGACCGTACACTCCACCGTGCCGGTCCGGTCGCTCACTCTCAGCTTGAAGAAGGGCTTGCCCGCCTTGGTCTGGCGGGTCTCTTTGCTCGAGAGCAGATAGACGCTCTCCACGGAGGAGCCCGGCGTGAGCTCACGAACGGGGAGCCGCCCAGGGTGCCGTCTTTCGGGGTCTGCGGCGCTGAACGAAGATCCCAGGTCCAATTGGTGGTCGTTCACAATGTCCTCGTTTGCTGTGTTCGGGTCCGGCTCGTCTTTATGGCCTATTGTGTCTATTGTATCCGTGTGACTGGACAGAATCGTTCGACGGCCGACCGCCGGCTTCGATATCAGTGGGGCAAGAAGGGAAGCCGGCTTGCTCCTCTGGCCCTTTCCTTGTAGAAGAAGAACGCCGGAATCACCGCGACCGCGATCACGATCGCAGCGATGAGGAAGAACTCGCCGAAGACCGTGTGCGCCGCCTCCTTCGTGGCGAGCGCGGCGGCGTCCTTCATGGCCTGCCACTCGGCGTCGGTGAGGCCGGGAGGTCTGATGATCGGCGTCGTGATGCCGGCGGCGAGCCCGTTGAAACGCCGGACCCCCCAGGAACTGAGGGCAGACAACCCGACCACCATCCCTACCATGCGCGAGACCGTCACCAGTGCGGAACTGGTGGTCATCCACTGGGGCCCACCGGCCGAGATCACGCTGGCGCCGATAGGGCCGATCACGAGGCCGAACCCCAGGCCGCTTATCATGAGATCTCTCGTCATAGCGAGACCGCTTGGGTCGAGCGGCCAACGGCTGACGAGCAGATACCCCCCCGCTGCCACTAAGAAGCCGAGAATGGCGGTGGCTCGGTAACCCACCCAGTCTGCCAGCCACCCTCCGATGACCGCCCCTATTGGGATCATCAGCGTCAGACGGATAAGCAACAGACCGCCTTCGATCTCGGTCATGCCGAACAAGGTGTACGCGTACAGGGGGATCTCCACCATCCCGATGATGAGGGCCGCCCCCACCAACATGTGGGCGATGTTCGCGGCCGCGAACGCGGGCCGTTTGAAGAAGTCCAGACGGATCAGCGGCCGCTCATGGTGGCGCTCGTAGAGCACGAAAGTGACGAACGCCGCCGCGCTGATCACCAGCCACTCCCATCGGACCGGCGTGGCGGTCGTGGCTGCCGAAGCCTCGATCATCTGCGTGCCCGTTCCGAGTCCGATGGTGATGCCGGCCAAAGCCAAAGCCATGAGACAGGCTCCAGCGTAGTCGACCTGTCCACGCCGCCACCAGGGCGCCTTCCTGGTGGCGAGCGGTCCGGCGGCAGGGGTCACCTGCTCGGCGGGTTCGATGCCGGACGGCCCGGCGATCGGCCGCTGCCCCGTTGCGCCTGCGCCGGCATAGCTGAGTCCCGGGCGCAGCAATCGCCAGCATACCGGGATGAGGATCAGACAGAGGGGTATGTTAACCAAGAAGATCAGTCGCCAACTCCACAGCGCCGATAAGCCGGCGCCGTAGATGGGCCCCAGCACACCGCCGGCCTCGGCGGCTCCGCCGATGATGCCGAGAACCAGAGCACGTCTTCCCGGAGGGAACATGTCGGCGGCGCCCGCCATGGCGATGGGCACCAGCGCACCCCCGCCGGCGGCCTGCACCACCCGCGCGGCCACGAAGAACCTGAGCTGATCGAGGACGACGCAGAAAGCGCTTGCTACCATGAAAAGCACCAACGCCAAGATCGCCATCGAGCGGCGCCCCCGCACGTCGGCCAACCGTCCGAACAAAGGCATAGCCACCGTGTAGCCGAGGAAATAGGCGGTGATTATCCAGCCCGCGTCATTAAGGTGAGCCAGGTCGATGTAGAGAGAACGCATGATCGACGGCATGACGGTGAGGACCATGGTCTGATCGAGCGCGGCCACGAACACGGCCGTGCAGAGCACCGTCATTGCCAGGATTGCCCGGCGGGGGGTACGAGCGTCTACGGCCTTCGTGTCGGTCGCTTGTCCGGGCTCGGCTATTGTGGAGCCTCGACGTCTACGTGCGTATCCAGGTTCGAGAGGACGATGCTGCGCCAGACCTTGGAGTCCTCGTTGGTGGTGGCGGCTCCGGCGATATCGACCTCGTAGACGAGGCTATCCTCGACGCCGATCCAGATATCGGTCGGAAAGCTCTCGGTCACACCCAGGTCGACCAGGCCGGCGATGGCTTTGACCTCCTCATCTGCGACCCGGCCCGTGATGTGATGGGTCTTTACACCACCTTTGTCTTCCTGGCCCTCATACGACACGTCGGTGATGCGGTCGAGGATACGTATGGTGCCGGCACTCAGACTCAACTGTCCTACCGGGCTGTCGGCGGCCGCGACGCTCGTCCACTTTTGCGAGATCGGGTCTTGGATGTAGTAGGTATCACCCAGTACGACGATGCCCACCGTGACGGGCAGGCCCCCGTAGGTCGCGTCGACCGTCGATTTCATGTCCCCCGCGGCGTTGATGTCGCCGATCATGCGCGCTATCTCCAGTCCGGCGCTCGGTTTGGCCGACTCAGGCTTATGGACCTCGTAGACGAAGTGAAAGCCCTTGATCTCTTTCATCTTGGCGGAGGCCGCTGCTAGGACCGCCTGCGGATCCACGTCCTCGTCAGTGCCGCCACAGGCGGCAAGGCCGCCGAGGGCGAAGGACGCGACCAGGGCCACCGCGATGACGGCGGCAGAGGCGAGACTGCGCTGCAGGCGTTTTGTCATGGGTCCATTATGTATCGTGACTGTGGAGCGCACAAGCGCCGGCCGGGCGTGGACCCGCAGGGTCCACGCCCTGGTACAATGAGATGGACAGTGTGCTCCAGTGCGACGGGGGATGCTATGACGCCCGAGAATCGACACGCGCATCCGAACTACGCCTCGGGCGAGGACTACATCCTCGAGTTCCGCAGCTTCCGGTACGGGTTCAACAGCATCGATTTCGCCCAGAGGGTGGAGATGGCGGCGCTGGAGCTAGGATTGGTCGACTCGGGCCCGCTGCTTCGGGACGAGCGCGCCGACCTCGTGCAACTGGTGGCCGTCGGGCGCATCGAGTTCCCGGTCAGCCCTTTGGGTGATTACCTTCTCCAACGCGGGGATGAAGTGCTGAGCCTGCACGGCGAAGACCTGGTCTATTGGTTGCGCGAGCTGGTGTTCCGCGGCGCCTGGCTCGACCTGCGGCTCATCGAGGGTCAATTGGAGGTCGCGTTCGACGATGAGACCGGGACCTTCGCCTACTATCCTGTCGGACACCGCTCGCGCCGCATCGGTCCGCCCCCGCACCCGTCCTGGCGAGAGGTGGCGTACACCCGCTGAGCAGCGCCGTGTCTCATGGTCCTGTCCGATCTTCGAGGTTGGCCTTCAAGAAGGCCTTTGCCGCCTACTATGTGAGTTTGAGCACTCCCGGCATCGCCGATCCCACGCACGTCTTCGCCGCTGCCGAGGGGTACTTGGCTGCGCTTCGTGAGCAGCTGGGATCAGAAGAGTTCGTACGCAGGCTCGACGACGAGACTACCAACCTGGCCGGGCAGGTGGAGCAAGACCTCCGGCAGAGATGGCGGGGGCGCAGCGACCAACCGGACGTCGCCGACCTCGAAGACCGGCTACGCGAGTGCTTCGAGCATGGTTTGAGCCGGCTTGACCCGCCTCATACGCGCTCCCGGTAGACTAGCCGGTCATGGGTTTTTTCCAAGACTGGCTCCTTCCGCTGTTGCGGGACTATGGGCTGCTGATCGTCTTCGTGACGATGGTGGCGGAGAGCGCCTGCATTCTCATTCCGAGTGAGGTGGTGGTCCCGTACGGGGGCTTTCTAGCCGCGCAGGGACACACTCACCTTTGGATGGTGATCGCAGTGGCCACCACCGCCAACCTGGTGGGATCTCTGATCGCCTACTATGCGGGGTACTACGGCGGGAGGGCGCTTTTCCTGAAGTACGGGCGCTACGTGGGCGTAAGGACGCATCACCTTGACAAGGCGGAATGGTGGTTCGAGCGACGCGGGCAGGTGACGGTGTTCTTCACGCGCATGATGCCGGGGGTCCGCACGTTCATCTCGTTGCCGGCCGGGATCGCGAAGATGCCGCTGGGCAAGTTCCTGCTCTATTCGCTTCTGGGCTCTGTCCCCTGGAACACCGCTCTAGCGTATCTGGGCTATGGGGCGGGCAAAGCCGCCGGAGAGGACCCGTGGGGCCGGTTGCAGGAGCAGTTCCAGCGCTACAACGAGATCTTCTACGTGGCGTTGGCAGTCGCGGTAGCTGCGCTTGTTGTCTGGGGCATTCGGCGCCGGCGCCGGAATCGCCGGACGGCTGCGAACACGCCGGTGGACGAGCAGCGGGCCGACACCGCGCCGGCGCAGGAGTCGCCGCCAGAGGGGTCCGAGGATTTCTAGCGCCGGCGCCCGGCTCCGGGGGCCCTCAACATTCCGTCTTTCAAAATGAAGCCGCCGCCCGGTGCGCATCGGACGGCACGATAGCGCGTCCTCGGTCGCGCAAGCAGCGCTATCTGCTGTTCACGCTCCCTGCGTCCTTTTCCCACGCCCGCCCAGCTCGTCCCTTGGGCCGGAGCTGCATCTTGAGACGAGCCGTCAGAGCACCATGCTCAAGAACTTCTGAGTCCTCACTTCCTTGGGGTTGACGATCATCTCTCGAGGATCGCCCTCCTCCACCACCACGCCACCATCCATGAAGATCAGCCTCGTCCCCACCTCTCGGGCGAACCCCATCTCGTGCGTGACGACCACCATGGTCATGCCCGACTCGGCGAGGTTGCGCATGACGCTCAGGACTTCGGCGACCAGCTCCGGATCGAGGGCGGACGTCACTTCGTCGAAAAGCATCATGTCGGGCTTCATGGCCAACGCCCTCGCTATCGCGACCCGCTGCTGCTGTCCACCGGACAACTCCTCCGGAAGGACCTCGGCCTTCTCAGCCAAACCGACTCGGCCTAGGAGGTCGCGGGCGATCTCCTCGGCCTCCGCCTTCGGCTTCTTCTGTACCTTTATGGGAGCCATCATGACGTTCTGCAGGGCGTTCTTGTGCGGGAAGAGGTTGAAGCTCTGGAAGACCATCCCGATGCGCTGGCGGATCTTGTTCGGGTCGGTCTTGGGCCCATGCAGGTCTTCGCCCTCGATCATGACCTTGCCCTTCTGAATGGGCTCGAGGCCGTTGATACAGCGCAACATGGTCGACTTGCCCGAGCCGGACGGCCCGATGATCACGACTACTTCCTTCTTTTGGACCGTAAGGTTGATCCCTTTCAGCACGTGCAGATGCCCGAACGACTTGTGGACATCTATGAGTTCGATCATGGCTACCAACCCGCCCACCTCCTAACTACCCGGTCCAAGATGAGACCGCGGGCGCAGAGTCCGCATCGCACGGCGCAAGGGGGCATCCTCGGTCGCGCTCGTAGCGGCGCTACGAGCGCTCCCTGCGTTCTCGCCTCCACTCGTTCATCGCAGCCCGATCGGCGTTGCTTCATTTCGAATCGATTCCTAGGGCAGCTGACCGGCGACGTCGGCCGTCTGCAGGTCTCCCCCGACCTCGACGGAGGGCGTGCCTCCGCTCTTCCCTCCCCGGGGCTTACGTCTGCCGCGCTGACTCTCCATCCGCGCGGCCACGCGGATCAGCGGCACGGTGAAGACGATGTAGATCAGCGCCGCGACCGTCAGGGGGGTCGAGTTGACGACCACACCCATCTTCTCCTTTGCCGTGAAAAGCAACTCAGGCACCGAGATGACCGACATCAACGACGTGTCCTTGATCATCGCGATGAACTCGTTCGTCAGCGGGGGAACCACGAGTCTCACCGCCTGGGGCAATATGACGTGACGCATGGCCTGGCCGTGCGTCATGCCGAGCGAGCGCGCTGCTTCGGTCTGCCCTTTCGGTATCGCCTGGATCCCGGCGCGGAAGATCTCGGCCGCGTAGGCTCCGTAGCACAGAGCGATGCCCAGAACTCCGGAAGCAAGGGGACCGAGGCGGATCCCGGCGTGAGGCAGGCCGTAGTAGATGAAGATGAACAGCAGGAGCAGCGGCAGCCCCCGGAAGAGGTCTATGTAGGCGCCGGCCAGGTAGCGCAAGGGCCGGACGTGGGAGAGCCGGATCAGCGACAAGATGAGGCCCCAGCTCCACGCGCAGATCAGGCCGAGGATCAGTACCTCGAACACGGTCGGGAGCGTCTTGACAAGAAGCCAAAGGGATTCCTTGAAGATCTCCCCGTTGAAGAACGCGTTCACCAGATCACCTCCGGTAGTCTCCTAGCGACTACGGCCCGCCTTGCCCGAGCACCGCTTTAGCATACAAGAGAAGAAGGGGCCGAAGCCGGAGCTTCGACCCCTTCCAGGCTCTTGACCGAGTAGCTTGTCGAAGCCGTTGTCGGACCGTCTCCTACTGCACGCCCGTCAGGCTCCACTTGTCGCATATCTTCTGATAGACGCCCTCGTCGATCAGTTCGGCCAGGGCGGCGTTCATGGCCTCGAGAAGGTCGGTGTTCTCCTTCTTGATGGCATAGCCGTAGTCGTTGGGGGTGACGATGCCGCCGGTATTGGCGAATCTTGCCTTGTAGTCCTCGTTGGTCTCGACGATGTAGGCGTTCACCGGCTCGTCATTGACGACGCACTCGACCCGTCCTGCCGCCAAATCCTGGAAAGCGGTAAGGATATCGGGGTATTTCTTGATCTCCTTGACCCCCGCGATCTCTTCGACTGCGAACTGTCCGGTGGTGTCGACCTGCACCCCTACGATCTTGCCGGCCAGCTCCTCGGGCGAGGTGATGGGCGCATCGAGCGGAGCGGTGATGGCCAGGATGCCGGGCAGATACGGGTCGGTGAAGTTGACCTGCTCCAGCCGCTCCTCAGTGATGCTCATCGCCGACATGATGATGTCGTAGCGATCACCCAGCAGACCCGGGATGATGCCGTCCCACGCCGTGGAGACGACCTGGAGCTTCAGACCCATCTTGTGCGCCAGAGCCGTACAAAGGTCGATATCGAAACCGATGTAGCCTCCAGCCCCGTCCGAGAACTCCATGGGCGGGAAGGCCGTGTCTGAACCGCCCTGGATCCACCCGTCCTCGATGGTATCCGGCGTATCGATGGCATCGGACTTCTCGATCGAGGCGATGAAGTCGTCGACCTTCTGCTCGGTGAAATCACTTCCGCAACCCGTCGCGGTTGGGATGACGAGCGCTGCGAGCAGTAACAGCGCGATCACCAGAACATGGTTTCTTTTCAACTGGTCCCTCCTCCTGGATCCGTGTCCGGGCATTCTGTCCGATAGGCTTATGGACGTGGAGCCGGCCTGCGCCCTGAATGACCATAACCCATACTCTATCTTTTAGCACGGCGAGGCCCGCCGTGTCTAACTCTTGGGCAGATCCCCGGCCAACGCGGACCAAGGCGCGACGCGCGGGCGTATACTCGGCCATCGACCATGGACCGCTCTGAGCCGATCACAGGTATCCCCACCGTCCACCCCGGCGGGCAGGCGCCCACCGTCGAGGCCCTTTTCTGCGAGGAAGCCGGCGGCGGTGCGGTGCGTTGCAGGTTGTGCCCGCACCTGTGTGTGGTGCGCGAGCACGAAGAAGGGCTGTGCAAGGTCCGTGGAGTGCGTGGTGGGCGCATGTTCGCCCTCACCTACGCGCGGCCGGCGACCATCATCAGCGACGAGATCGAGAAGAAGCCGCTCTTCCACTTCCACCCCGGGACTCGGGCCCTATCGCTAGGAAGTTATGGATGCAACGTCCTTTGCGCCGGGTGTCAGAATTGGCAGATCTCGCACGCGAGTGCGCGCACCGAGACCGCCCGGTTGCCGGTGCTCATGCCGGCCGATGCCGTCGCCATGGCTTTCAAGCACAAACTGGCCGGGGTGGCCTTCACCTACAACGACCCGGTGGTGTGGATCGAGTACGTCCATGATGTCTGCGCGGCGTTCAAGAAGGCCGGGTTGTATACGGCGTTCATCACCGCCGGCTATCTGACCGAGGCGGCGCTCGACTACGTGGGCCCGCTCGTGGATGCTTTCAAGTTCGACCTGAAGGCGGCGACGGCGGAGGGTTGGGGACGGCTGACCAAGGTCAAAGACCCGGGTCCCGCATATGCCGCCGCGATACGGGCCAAGGAGGTACACGGCTGCCACTTGGAGGTGGTTTCGAATATCGTGCCCGGGTTGAACGATGATGATGACAGCCTCACCGGCATGGCCTGCTGGGTGCGCGACAATCTCGGCCCGGGGATTCCCTGGCATGTCACCCGCTTCCTCCCGGAGTTCGAGCTCTCGTATCTGCCTCCCACTCCCATAAAGACGCTGGAACGGGCCGTACGGATCGGCAAAGCGTCCGGTCTCCGTTTCGTCTATCTGGGGAACGTGCCCGACCACGCCGGGCGGCATACCGTGTGCCCGAGGTGTGGACGCACGGTCGTTCGACGGAGCGAACCCAAGGTCGACCTCGCGGGGCTCGGACACGGTTTCTGCCTTGCGTGCGGAGAGGATCTGGGGATCGTGCAGGCGTAGACCCGGGTCCGTGGCCGGGCGCTTGTTTAGGGGCTCGGGCATGAGGGGTAGCATCTCGGCGGAACACTCTGCGAACCGCTACGGAGATCGGTGGATACAAACGCGGAACAGATCGATGAGAAGGGTGCGGGTGGGCAGTGGCCCATATCGTTGGTCATACCCTGCAAAGCTGAGTACGTCGGTCTGTGCCGTTTGATCGCCGGCGTGGTCGGCGCCCACGAGTCGCTCGACGAAGACGTCATCGCCGACCTCAAGTTGGTGGTGACAGAGGCATGCACGTGCTTTGTTCTTGGATCGGAAGGCGATCTCTCAGGCGGCGGAGTGTCTAGGCCAGACCGACCCGGCGCCCCAGGCTTTCTTCGCATAGAGTTCCACATAATGCCGGACTCCTGGGAGATCAGCGTGTTCGACCCGGATCACCGCCGCCACCTCTCCAGCGCGTGCCGGTGCGACCCCCTGAGTGAGGGGGGCTTGGGGCTCACTATCATCAAGGCCCTTGTGGACAAGGTGGAGCAACTGGATAGCGAATCCGAGGGCAGCGTCCTTCGCTTGGTCAAGCGGTTGCCCGCCCGCCGGCTTCCTGCCGATTGAGCCGGCCCCCGAGTCTCGCCGTCCCCGCTCCGGGCGCCGGACGCGGGGATGCTACACTGGGACACCATGAGGGCGGCCCGTTCCCGATGCCGATGCTTCCCGGTCATGGCGGCTGTTCTGGCTGCTGTGTTTGGTATTGCCCTTGCATCGGTCGTGTCGACGGCCGCTCTGGCCTCTCCGGCCGGGGCCGGCGTCGCGGGGCTCACCGTGGGCGTGGACCGTCCTCTCAGCCTGGTGGGTGAAGCGATCAGCGTCACCGTCGGGGGACGGTTATCGGGTTCGCTCGAGGGTGACAGGCTGGTGGTCCGCATCAAAGGCCCGGCCGAGCCTTCTCAAGTGGGGCAGTCTGCACCTGAGCTTCCCGAGGTGGGCAAGATCGTGGTGGAGCTGGGCGCGGTCTCTACCCCGACGGCCGGCGCCGGTCCAACGGGCGAAGGCACGAGCCCAGACCTCCATGCCGGCGGGGCCGGCGAGGAGGGCGAGACGGCGGGTCAAGCACTCCGGCTCGGTTCCCTCGTTAACATGCGGGCCGGGATCCTGGAGGCCGAAGTGGGTGTGCCCGCCGGTCTTGCGGCCGACCCCGGGGCATATCTGGTGGTGGCGGAGGTGAGATCGGCCGGAGAGTCGATCTCCGCCGGGCAGATATGGGTGGGCAGAGTCACTCCGCGCGACGTTCCGTTGGATGTGGCCTTCGTCTGGCCGGTCTCTCTCGGGATCCATCGGAACGCGGACGGCGTGTTCTTCGACCGGGTTCTCGAGGAAGCGGTCTCGGCCTCCGACGGCGCTGGGGATCTTGGCGGTGTGCCGGCCCTCTCGAGCCGCTTCTCCGACTGGGACTTCACTCTGGCGATAGAGCCCATACTGCTGACCCAACTGCGCGACATGGCCGATGGGTACACGCGCGCTGATGTATCTGGAGCCGAGGTCCAGGTGGCCGCGGACGCTTTGCCTGCGCGGAACGCCGCCGAAGTCCTGAAGGCCTTTGCAGTGCTGGCCGAGGACCCGTCGGTGGAGATGATCGTAGGGCCCTACTCGGGGGCCGATCTGGGCCTGCTTGCCGCCGAGGGGTGGTACGACGGGCTTCAGCAGATCCAGATGGGCAAGCAGGAGGTGCAGCAGACGTTGGGTCTTGCCATACCCCCTGCCGGAGGCTATTCACCCGGGCTCACGCTTACCTCGGACGGCCTGTCGTGCTATGCGGGAGCTTCGATCGACTACGTGGTAGTCTCGCAGGCGCTTGCCACTCTTCTTACCGAACCGGTCACGGCCGGCACGGACGCCGTGAGAGCGCGCAACGCGGACAACGACCGGGTTACGCTGGTCCTGGCCAACGACCGGCTGGCCGCCCGCCTGACGGCTCCGTGGGACTCGGGAGTGTTCGTGGCAGCCCTCGCCGCGGAACTGACTGGTGAGTCCGAAGAGGCCATCGTCGTGACTCCCAGTATCGAGTTCGGGCTGGTGCCCACGCACTTCCTGGAGCGCATCGGTGAGATCCTGGCGGGGGTGGACTGGATAAGGACCCAGACGCTGGCCGGGTTGCTGCGCACGCACGGTCCCGACACGCGGCCGGTCCTTCTCAAAACCGGCGCGGCGGGAACGACGGGCTATGTCGAGGAGTCGCTGCTGGCCGGGCTGCGGATTGCCCACGCAGTGGTGAGCGACCTGGCCGCGATGGCGGACCCCACCAGGGCTCCGGTGGCGGAGGCCCTGCGGCTGCTGTACACGGCCGAAAGCCGGTGGTGGTCGCGTCCAGAGACGAGTCCCGAAGAGGCCACGATCGGGATGGAGTATGCGGAAAAAGCCCGGCAGATCGCCATGCAGGAAATGGGCAAGATCCGGTTCTTGGATCCTCGTCCGCTATCGATCGTCGGGGACGAGGGCACGGCCGGCGTCGTCGTCCAGAACGATACCGGCTACCCGGCAACGGTCCGGCTGGGTCTCGAGGGGACGGGGGTCACTCTGTCCGAAGAGCGGCTGCTTGATGTCGAACTGGCAGTGGGCCGGAACGAGATCCCGGTACGGGTGCTGGGAACCGGCGGATCACAAGAGGTCCGCGCCGTGCTGCTCGCGGGCGGCACTGTTCTCGATGAAGCAGGCTATCCTGTTCGTTTCGTCACGGTCTGGACCATCCTGCCGGGGGTGATCGTGGGTGTGGCGGTCGTCACCCTCGGCGTCTTTCTGGCCCTCCGTTGGACGACGCGGCGACGCAAGGCGGGCAAAACGGCCTGATAACTCGTTTCAAAATGAAGCCGCGGCCGCCGAGTGCGCGCCGGACGGCGCGATATTGGGTCCTCGGTCGCGCCAATAGCGCCGCTATTCACGCTCCCTGCGTCCTTCTCTCGCATCCGCCCGGCTCGTCCCTTGCGGCGGAGCTTCATTTCGAAACGAGTTCTGAGCGCTCCCGGCCCCGGGGCGGGATGCGCTGTTAGCCGCGCCGGTCGATCGGTATGTAGTCGCGTGGACCGAGGCCCGTGTACACCTGGCGAGGACGGTATAACGTAGCCCCGCCGTCGTTGACCTCTCTCCAGTTGGCGATCCAGCCGGGCATCCTGCCCATAGCGAATATCACCGGGAACATGTTCACCGGTATCCCCATGGCCCGGAGGATGACGCCGGAGTAGAAGTCCACGTTGGGGTACAGGCGGCGTTCGATGAAGTAAGGGTCGTTCAGGGCCACGTCTTCCAGGCGCTTGGCGATCTCCAGCAGGGGGTCGACGCCTTTGAGCCTACCCAGGAGCTTGTCTGCCATTTCTTTCATGATGCTCGCCCGCGGGTCGTAATGCTTGTAGACACGGTGGCCGAATCCCATGAGACGGAGGGGAGAGTCCTTGTCCTTGACCCGGGCTATGTGGTCGTTAAGGTCGACATTGTCGTCGTGCAGCCGTTGGAGCATCTCGACGACCGCCGCATTGGCGCCTCCGTGCAGGGGTCCCCACAGAGCGCACACACCGGCCGCGCAGCTTGCGAACATGTTGGCCCCGGAGGAGGCGACCATCCGTACCGTGCTCGACGAGCAGTTTTGCTCGTGGTCTGCGTGCAGGATGAGGATGAGCTGGAGCGCGGCCACCGTCTCAGGGTCGGGCTCATAGTCTCTGAACGGTATGGAGAACATCATGTGGAGGAAGTTGGTGCAGTAGTCGAGATGCGGCTTGGGATAGACGATCGGCTGCCCGATCGAGGTCTTGTAGCTGGCTGCGGCGATGGTGCGGATCTTGCTTATGAGGCGGGCCGCGGCCACCTGGAAGGTGGCCGGGCTCTCCATCTCCATCAAGCCCGGTTCGTAGCAACTCATGGCGTTGATCATCGCGGACAAGATGGCCATCGGGTGTCCGGTCGCCGGGAAACCGTCAAAGTGTTTGTAGAGCCCCTCGTGGATCATCTCGTACTTGGTGAAAAGGCCGCTCCAGCACCTCAGTTGTTCCCGAGTGGGAAGCTCGCCGTAGATCAGCAACCAGCATGTCTCCACAAAGGTGCTGTGGCGCGCCAATTGCTCTATCGGGATGCCCCGATAGCGCAGGATGCCCTTGTCTCCGTCGACGAAGGTGATGGCCGACCGGCATGACCCGGTGTTGAAGTAGCCTTCGTCGAGCGTGATATGCCCTGTAGCGTCACGGAGTCTCGCTATGTCGATAGCACGCTCGCCCTCAGTTCCGACCACGATGGGCAGGTCGTACGTCGCTCCATCGATAGTGAGTCTGGCCGTATCTGACATGTATGCCACCCTTCTCACTTTGTCACCGCCGCTCCCCGTCTGAACATCGCCGATCCAGGATTCGACCCCGGTCCTGAGGCGCCGCGTCAGGCGCGCAGGATAGTCTACCTTCCCCGCTGGGTGGGCACCGGATGGTAAACTCCCCGATGACATGGAACCCTGGCACGGTCACCTTCTCAAAGAACGCGTCGATCAGAGCAGCCTGCTGATTCAGGGCAACCGGGCCTGCGTCTTAGGCGCCCTCGACGCGGGTGTGCGCTTTTATGCCGGTTACCCGATTACCCCCAGCTCCGAGATCATGGAGGCGATGGCCTTCGAGTTGCCGCGGGCCGGTGGAGTGTTCGTCCAGATGGAGGACGAGATAGCGTCCATCTGCGCCTGCATCGGCGCTGCGCTCACGGGCGAGGTAGCCATGACCGCGACCTCCGGTCCGGGCTTCTCGCTCATGCAGGAGGCCATAGGGTACGCGATCATGGTCGAGGCGCCTTTGGTCATCGTGAACGTCATGCGGGCCGGGCCCTCGACGGGCCGGCCGACCGCCCCGTCGCAGGGGGACGTCATGCAGGCCCGCTGGGGCACTCACGGCGATCATCCCGCCATCGTTCTCGCGGCCTCGAATGTGGCCGACATGTACCGGCTGACCATGGCGGCAGTGCGTTTCGCTCTGCGCTTTCGGACGCCGGTGACCCTGCTTGCCGATCAAGTCGTGGGCCAGATGCGGGAGAGCTTCTCTGAGGAGTTGATCGGCCGGTACCGTCTTACCAGTGGCGACTTCGACTTCACGCCCGGGTATCTTCACCCCGACGTGGCGCGAGAGGTGCGCCGGCCCCACATCCTGGGCTCGGGCGAGCATCCTCACGTGACCGGGCTCTTCCACGACGAGACCGGTTTTCCGACCAACGACCCTGAGAAGACCGATAAGTTCTTGCGCGACCTATACAACAAGGTGGCCCACCACCGCGACGAGCTCTGCCTGTACGATGTCAAGAACGAGGGCAACGGCCGGGTGTGCATCGTCGCCTACGGTTCCTGCGCCAGAAGCGCCCGGGCGGCCTGGCGGTTGGCCGACCAGGAGGGCCTGTCTGTAGAGATCCTTCATCTCTACACGCTGTTTCCTCTGCCTGTGGAGATCATCCAGAAGGTGGCCAGGCGGGTGGAGTTCATGATCATCCCCGAACTGAACCTCGGCCAATACGCGCACGAGGTCCGCAAGATGGCCGAGCAGTGGACCACGGTCATCGGAATGAACAAGACCGACGGGACGCTGATCACTCCACGCGAGATCCTCGACCGGATCGCCGAGCTCGTGGGCAAGTACGAGAGCGTGTAGCCGATGACCCTTGAGATAGAACAGCTCCTACACCGGGAGCGGCTGCCCCACATCTGGTGCGCGGGGTGCGGGGTGGGCATCGTCGCGGGAGCGTTTCTCCGTGCCGTCCTCGACCTCGGCCTCAAACGCGAGAACACCGTGGTAGTGAGCGGCATCGGCTGTTCGAGCCGGGCCGCCGGGTACATCGATCTGAACACGGTGCATGCCATCCACGGCCGGGCGCTTCCCGTCGCCACAGGCATCAAGATGGCCCGTCCCGAGTTCACCGTGATAGTCCTCACCGGCGACGGCGACGGAGCGGCCATCGGGGGGAATCATCTCATCCACTCCTGCCGGCGCAACATCGACCTGACCTGCATCCTTTTCAACAATCAGATCTATGGGATGACCGGAGGTCAGTTCTCGCCGACCACGGAACCGGGCGATATCGCTACCACTGCTCCTTACGGCCAGTTTGAGCCGCCGTTCGATCTCTGCCGCCTGGCCGAGGCGGCAGGCGCCACGTTCGTGGCCCGGGGGACGGCGGCCAACATCCGCCAGACCGAGAAGCTTATCAAGCAGGGCATCCAACACTGCGGCTTCTCGTTCATCGAGGCGGTGGTGCCCTGTCCTACGGAGTACGGCCGGCGTAACAAGCCCGCGAAAGCAGTGGACATGCTGGAGGCCGAACGGGCCCGGTCGATCTCCAAGACCAAGGCCGCCCGTCTCTCGCCCGAGGAACTAAGGGACAAGATCGTGACGGGAGTGCTGTACGAGGACACGCAGAAACCGGAGTTCCAGCGCACCTACGCGGAGGTCAGCGCCGGCGTGCGGGCGCAGGTGGGCAGAAGGTTCGCTGAAGAGGACGAGAAATGAGCTCACCGGCGAACACACCCCAGGACCCGGCTATGAGCGGTGCTCGAGGAGGCACCTCTCCCGAACAGAAGCCCTGGGATCTCCTGGCCGGCCGTGACTTCATCGAGGTCCGTTTCGGCGGCAGCGGCGGCCAGGGAGTCATACTCATGGGAGTCATACTGGCCACGGCAGCCACCCTCGACCATCGTCGCGTCGTCCAGACTGAATCGTACGGGCCCGAAGCCCGGGGAGGCTACAGCCGGAGCGACGTCATCATCTCAAACGAAGCCGTGGACTACCCGGAAGTGGAGCGGGCCGATCTCCTCGTGGCCATGTCTCAGCCGGCGGCGACACAGTACATCGGGTCCCTGCGGGAAGAGGGGATCTTCATCTACGATTCCGAGAGCGTCACAGAGCCTCCCTTGTTCCGCGGAACGACGTTCGCCGTTCCCTTTGCCCGGATGGCTCTGGAGGAGACCGGGCGGAAACAGACGACCAACATCCTGGCGCTGGGCGCCGTCGCCACTATCACCGGGATCGTGTTGGCGGATTCGCTGCGCAAAGCGGTGATGGGCAAGGTGCCCCCCGGTACCGAGGAGCTGAACAGCCGGGCCCTCGCCCGGGGCTTGGCGCTGGACCCTGCAGAATGGCAGCGGGGCGGAGCGGGGGCACACTCGTGACCCACAGCGCGCTCTTCGGACTCGCTTCGAGATGAAGCCACGCCTCCACCGCATGCAAGGACGCCGCTTCGTGCCCTCCGGTGCGGACTCGGCGGCCGCCGCTTCATCTTGGATCGAGTAGTTGGCTTGGTAGGAGCTGCCTGTGCTTGTGGCCGGCATCGATGTGGGAGCGAAGAACGTCCACGCCGTCTTGCTTAGAGACGGGGTCCCCATAGCGCGGGTGGTGGTGGCCTCAGGGTTCGATCATGAGGGATCGGCCGGCCGGGGTCTGGACGAAGCCGCGGCCCTCGCGGGTGTGCGTAAGGAGGACATCGACCGGGTAGCTGCGACGGGGGCGGGACGCAAAGCCCTCGTTTTCGCTGCAGATCAGCCCACCGAGATCGCCGCCGATGCGCGGGGCGCCTTCGCCCTTTTCCCGCCGGCCCGGACGGTCATCGACGTGGGTGCCGACGAAGCCCGGGCGATCCGGCTCGGCCCCGGCGGGAAGGTGGTCGACTTCGCCATCAATGAGAAATGCGCGGCCGGAGCCGGCGCCTTTGTAGAAGCGATGAGTCGCGCCCTCGAGATGTCCTTGGAGGAGTTCGCCCGTGTCTCGCTCGATTCCACCGAGGTCATCCCCATGAACGCGCAGTGCACGGTGTTCGCCGAGTCGGAGGTGGTCAGTCTCATCCATGCCAACACCCCGCCGGCCGACATCGCCCGCGCCGTCCACGACGCGATGGCGGGCAGGGTGTCGACGGTAGTGCGACGCATCGGCATCGAAGATCCGGTCGTGCTCGGAGGCGGCACCGCCCTCAACGCCGGGTTCGTCAAGTCTCTTTCGTGCGCGCTCGGCGGGGTCGCCATCCAGGTGCTCGGGGAGGCTCCGTACCTGGGAGCGCATGGGGCGGCCTTGATCGCCTGGGACGCGGCCCAGGGGGCTTAGATCCGTGGACGGGCAAAGAGAGTTCTGGCGATGGAGCGAGAGGTCATGGCAGGCGCCCGACCTCGACCGGCAGGCCGTCACGGCCGTAACGGCCGGCATCGATGTCGGTTCGGTCAGTTCCCAGGCGGTCCTGTTGGCCGGTGGCAGATTGGTGTCGTTCTTCTCAACCCGCACGGGCTCGTCGAGCCCCGACAGCGCGGTCCGGGCCTTCAAGGGCGCGGGCGAACCTCTCGGCATCACCCTGGACGATGTGAGCTACACGGTCGGCACCGGGTATGGGCGGGTGAACGTGCCGTTCGCCGATCGGACCATCACCGAGATCGCCTGTCACGCCCGGGGGGCCAACTTCATGGCCGGACCGGCGGTGCGCACCATCCTGGACATGGGCGGGCAGGACTGCAAGGTCATCCGCTGTGATGAGCGCGGCAAAGTGCTGAACTTCATAATGAACGACAAATGCGCGGCCGGGACCGGCCGAGGTATGGAGGTCATCGCCGATGTGCTTTCGGTCCCGATCGAAGAGATCGGCCGGCGCTCGTTCGAGATCGATGACGAACCGCCGCCGGTCAGCAACGTCTGTACGGTCTTCGCCAAGTCGGAGGCCACCTCGTTGCTCCGGGCCGGGTGGAGCGTCGAGCGGGTCCTGGCCGCCTACTGCGCGGCGATGGCCCAACGGGTCGCCGGTCTCATCGAGCGCATGGGCGTGGAGCGCGAGTTCTTCATCACCGGCGGGATCGGCAAGAACGTCGGCGTGACCCGCCGCATCGAGCGCCTCATAGGGGTCGAGGCCCTGAGGCTGCCCGAGGACTCGGTGTTCGATCCGCAGATCGCGGGAGCGCTGGGCGCGGCGCTGTTCGCTCACTCTCTGCACCGGAAGAGGGAAAAAGAGAGGGGCGTCGCGGCAGGGGCGGGCGCCGTCATGCCGCCGGTGGATACCGCGGCGCGCAAGGACCTTTGGCCGCCGGCTGCGGGGCGGTAGCCGTGATCGCCAATTATGGATACGAGGACGGTTCAGGCTTCTACTACATCACCATCGACGGCGATCTGTGCGCCGTTTGCAGCCACCGGAGGTGTGTGGAGGCGTGCCCCCAGGGCGTGTACGCGATCGAGATGGACGACTACGACGAGTTCGTGGCTGTCGTCACGGAAGCTGCCAGAAAGCGCCTGCGCGAACTCTGTTCACCCTGCAAGGGCCAGAACGGAGGCGGAGGACCGCAGCACAGACTGCCCTGCACCAGCGCCTGCCCGGCCGGCGCTCTACGGCACAGTTGGTAGGCGCGCGGCCGGTGGGTGCGGGCGGGGAGGGGTCCGCCGTGCATCTGCGGATAGACGGAGAGGCCGTCGCCGTCCCCGGCGGGTCGAGCATCCTGGATGCCTGTGATGCCGCCGGGCGCTACGTCCCTCGTCTGTGTCACTATCCCGGGCTGTCACGGCCCTGGGCA
This sequence comes from Actinomycetes bacterium, assembly GCA_021372435.1. Taxonomy (GTDB): domain Bacteria; phylum Actinomycetota; class Thermoleophilia; order RBG-16-64-13; family RBG-16-64-13; genus RBG-16-64-13. Next base: position 40,898 of record JAJFUK010000145.1, read on the forward strand.
GCAGCCGAGGGAGGCGGCCCGGCACTCTGGGATGAATGCGGTCTGTGTGTGATCCGGTCGGGTGACGGGTCTGAGGTCCTCGCGTGTGCGACCGCCGCGGCTCCCGGCATGGAGATCGTTACCGACGACCCCGAGCTGCGGGCCATCCGGCTGGGGCGACTTGCGTCGATTCTGGCGGGGCACCCCCACATCTGCTTGAGCTGTCCCGACCGCGATGGTTGCTCTCGTGATGTCTGTACTTACGGCAATGCTCCTGAAGCGCGCTGCTGCGCCGAGTTCGGCCGGTGTGAACTGGGTGCGCTGGTGGGCTTCGTCGACGCCGCTCTGGCTCTGCCGCGCCGGGCGGTGACCGCGTCGCGTGATGCGGTCACCGAGGGACGGATCCGGCGGGAGATGGGGCTCTGTATCGGATGCGGACGCTGCGCGCGGATCTGCGACGAAGCGCCTGAAGCCGGCCGCGCGCTGGAGATGGGTGCCGCGGATGCGCCGGCGGCCGGCGCTCAGGAGCGGCCCCGGCCGGTCGCCCGGCCGAAGAAGGGGACGTTGCAGGCAGCGGGCTGCACCTTCTGCGGCCGGTGCGGCCCTGCATGTCCGGCGGGCGCCCTGAGTACGCCCGGTGGCGCAGGGGCGCGTCGGCCGGGCCGTCGGCGGGCCGGAAGCCGGCCGGCGACGCCTGTACTCCCCCCGGTGGGTCGGGAACCCCTGACGGAGCAGGCGGTCGGGGCCGTCCCGTCGAAGGCCGGCGTGCTTCATCTTCTGGACGGTGCAGGACGGGTGTTGCGCATAACCGGCGCCGCCGACGTCCGGCGGGCCCTTACCGAAGCCCTGGCCGGTCAGGCCCGCGGAGAGGCCGCGTACTTCCGGGTCGAGCTGGACGACCTCTACACCCAGCGTGAGAGTGAGCTTCTGGCCCGCTATGCGCAGCAAAACGGCCATCTTCCTCCCGGTAACGAGGTGGATGATGACCTGTTCGGCGATGATCTCCCGTAGCGCAGACGCCGCCCCCGGCGGGCTGCTCTCGGGGCTCATCACCGTCGGAGTACTCTCCGATACGCACGGGGAGCTGCACCGGCAGGTGGCGCAGGCCCTGGCGGGAGTCGATCACATCATCCACGCGGGCGACGTGGGAGCGGCGCAGGTCCTGGTCGAACTGAGAAGACTCGCACCGGTCACGGCCGTCAGAGGCAATTGCGATCTCGACGCTTGGGCGGAGGCCCTGCCCCTGAGGGCCGAGTTGGAAGTGGGCGGCGTCCGCATCCTGGTGGGGCACGTCGCCGCCAGGCTTCGCGATCGCCTGGAGACGGCCGCCGGAGATGGCGGGGACGGCTTCGCGGTCGTGATCAGCGGCCATACTCACCTGGCTGCTGTGGAGAGACGGGACGGGACGCTTCATCTCAATCCCGGGTCGGCAGGACCACGGCGGTTCGGACGTCCCCGGACCATCGCCCGGCTCACCATCCGGCCCCCCGTCGCGGACGAGCCGCGCGGCGCTCCTCATGTCGATGTTGCGATCGTCACAGTCGATTCGTGAGCACCCCGGGCAGAGGGGCGCCCTTCCAGGCCGCTCCGGGCGGCCGACAGGGGGGCGGACGGAACCTTGGCTATAGGCTCTTGGCTACGTGCGTGGTGAGCTCGCCCAGCCGGTAGGTGTAACTGCCCATCTCGTTGTCGTACCAGCCGAACACCTTCACATGGGTGAGAGGGATGCGGTGCTCTCCACAGGTTCCGGGCAGCTTCAAATCGACGAACCCGGTACGAGTATGGGTCTCCACTCCTTCGATCACCACCGCCGCATCCTCGCCGAGCATGTCGGCCGACACGTTCTGTTCGTCACTGTACTTGACCAGTCCCCGGGCCTCGCCCTCGGCCGCCTCCTTGTAGATGGCGTTGATCTGGTCACGGTCGATGGACACTGTGCCGTCAGGCGCGGCCTCGGTCTGAAAGGTCACATTGAGGATGATGAGGCTCACGCTCGCCGTGGGTATGCGCACCGAGTCGGCCATGAAGCCGATGCGGGCGATCTCGGGCATGACCTGCTCGAGCGCTTTGGCCGCGTTGGTCGAAGTGATGATGACGTTGTTCATGCCCGACCTGGTCTTGCGGAGATCGGTCGCTCCCGAGCCGGGGACGGCATCGAGGACGGGCTGGCTGTTGGTGACTGCATGCACCGTGCTCATCCCGGCGGTGATCATGTTGCGGGTGAGATCTCGGGCGAGCAAGGGCCGCATCATGTGGGCAAGGGCCGTGGTGGTACAGGACGCAGCCGAAACCAGCTTGTGCCTGCCGGGATCGAAATCGAGATGATTGATCCCGTGGATCAACACGGCTGAATCCTCCGGAAGCGGCACTCCCTTCACCTTGCTCTTGAACGGCGCGCTGACCAACACCGTTCTGGCGCCGGCGGCCAGGTGCCCTCGTATCGACCCCTTGGGGGAGTCCGCGTCGGCGTGTGGGTCGAGGAACTTGCCGGTGCAGTCGACCACCAAGCATACGCCGTGGTCGCGCCAGGGGATCTCCTTAGGGTTCCTGACCTCCCTCAAAAAAACGATCTCCTTGCCATGGGCGCGGATCACACCGGTAGCCTCGTCGACCACCTTGACGTCCGGTCGGCCGCGGTGGCCTTCGAGATAGCGATGGAGTGGGCCGTATGTGCTGTCTTTAGCCACGTACTCCGCGACGGACTGGAGCGATGTCCCTACGGGCCGGCCGACATTGACCACGAATCGATCGAAACCGTTGTGACCCAGGTGATACCACAGGGTCAATTTGCCGATGCGGCCTAGACCATTGATCCCCAATGTTCTCGGAGCGCTCATCCGTGTCCCTTTCTAGTCGCTCGGGTCGCTCTGCACTCTACCACCGTCAGGGCGTCTCCGACGCGCGTCCGCGCATGGGGATGCGACCAAGGAAGATGTTGCCGGTACGGCCGTCTATCGATAGCCAATCTCCCGGCCGGATCTCCGTGCCGGCCAGCCGGGCGATGCCCTCGTGTTCCAATACCTCCAAGGCCCGACAGTCCACCACAGCGGTCTTGCCCAGACGCTTCGCGGTAACGGCCGCGTGCGACGTGGAACCTCCCCGGGCGGTCAGCAGCCCGGAAACCCTGGTGATCATCGCGATATCCTCCGGAACGGTGTCGGGCCGCAGAAGCACGATGTTGTCGCCGGGGGCCTCAGCCTGCAGGCGGTCGATCTGCTCGATATCGATGGCCGCCCGGCCGCAGAACGCGCCGCCGGCCACCCCCATCCCCACTGCGATCGGGGGGCCGTACTCGGATGAAGACACGTCGAAGAACGGCGCGTCTTCCCGGCGATCCTGGAGCATGGCCCGCTTCTGCAGGATGTACAGGTCGTCGCCCGACGCCGTCTCGAAGGTGAACTCGATCTCCTGCGGGTCGTGCTCCCGGATACCCACCAGGTCGCGGGCCACCTCCAGCAGTCTCTTGTAGACCCCAGGGTAGTCCTTCTCCAGAGAATGCTCTATCCCCTGGTACGTGGGACTGCCGAGCCGCTGCGCCTCTGAGATGGGCCACGGGAAGACCAGGCCGCCCACCAGGTCCTCTCCCTGGCTGCGGACGGTGAAGTCGCCGAACAGGCGAACCTGGCTGCTGTAGGGCTCCAGGGGGTTGCGGGTGAAGGTCACCCCCGACCCCGACTCCCGGCTCAGGTTGCCGAACACCATCCGTTGGACCACGACGGCCGTGCCCCACTCCGGGGCGACGCCCAGGTAGCGACGGTACAGTTGGGCCTCGGGCGAATCCCACGATTGAAGTACCTTCTGGATGCAGGCCACGACTTGGCGGAACGGGTCCTCGATGAACCTCACTCCCAACTCCGCAGATCGCGTTTTGTACGTGAGCGCGAGTTCGCGCATGTGCTCGGGAGTGAAGTCGAGCTTGCGCTCGATCCCGTAACGCGTCTTGAACTCCCCCATGATCGCGTCGAAGAAATCGCGGTCCACTCCAGAGGACATCGCCCACGATTGGAGGAAGCGCCGGTATGAATCCCAGGCGGCCCATTCGAACCCCGGTTTGCGGGAGAGAGCCACCGCGAGCCCGTCATTGAGCCCGACGTCGACGAACGTGGACATAAGCCCGGGCATGGAGATGGCCGCTCCGGAGCGGATGGAGAGCGTCAGAAGACGGACGGGGTCGCCGAGCCGGAGCCCGGTCTCCCTCTCCAACCGGGCGATGGCTGTTCGGATGCGCTCGAGAGTGTCGTCGAACAAGGGCCGGTATCTCATGGCCGGTGTTGCGCTGAACAACTCGGTCGAGAGGATGAAGCCCTCGGGGACCTGGTGGCCGTATGATGCCACCTGCTTCAGCCCCAGGCCTTTGAAGCCGAGCGTCATCTGGTCGTCTACCCCGGGTCTGGGCTCATGTATGGGTGAGACGAGGCGCTCCGGGTCGTAGTTCATCATCCGCGTGAGGGCGTGGTTGGAGAGGCGGCCCGTGAGAGTGGAGATCTGGCGGAGCGCGGCTGAGACGTACCGGTCGAGGGCCTGCATGCCCAGTGCCGAGACGAGGACCTCGCGCAACACCATCTCGGACACGGCATCCACCGACATCCCTCGTATCTCGCACTGCCTGGGATCGTGCTCGAGGACTGTGTGCAGCACCTGGTCGTGACTGAGGATCGACGTGCGGGAGAGCTCGGTCACGGACCCGGCGATGAACTGGAAGACGTTGTGATACTGATGGAACGTGAAGTTGTAACTACTGAGACCGGATTCGAGCAGACGCAGATTCGCGGCCAGACTTCGCGAATCGATGCCGTCTGCGGAAAGCGCGCGCGCGAACCGGTGGATGGAGGCCGCCATCCGGCGGAGAGAGTCCCGGGTCACGTAGGAGTACGTGCTCTCGGCCACGAGATCATCCAAGAGGCGGGCCACCAGTCGTTCCACTCGGAACGACAGGCCGAGGGCGTCGAACTTGGGTTCGGTATAGGTCCCGTACATGGAGGGGATGCCGGCGGCAATATGGCGCTTTTGATAGATGTTCTCCACGGCGACCGAGGGAGTGGGGTCGAGGATGATCGCCTGCAACTCCTCGAGAACGGCCAAGGCGGCATCGAGCAGACGTTCGCGAGTGGCCTCACCGGGTTTTTTCTGCCAGGAGGCGAGAGCCTTGGCGAACGTCCGGCGGCTACGGGGGCCGAGTCGCAAGTGGCGGTCGACGGCCGGTCCGACGTCGTCGGCCGAAAGCGAGTACTTTTGGGCGAGAAGTTGGTGTGTACGCACCATCAGGGCGACGCGCCGGGCGCCGCGGGTGCCGGCATGCTTGGACGGGGGTAGTTGCGCCAGCAGCTCTTGCAGCGCGGCGGGACTCAGGCCGGCCAGACGGTCAAGGAAGGCCTCGGTGTCGGGGGGGGGGGG